>NZ_PYQM01000012.1:0-110896 GCF_003027595.1 Escherichia sp. 20412-1
GTTGATGCTGCAAATGAAGCCATGAGTTACTACGACGATTAATGTCTGGAGGCCGCCCGAAAGGGCGGTAATGAAAAATGACTGAATTAACCAAAGAGCAATTAATCGAAGAGGCTAAATTAAAAATAGCGATTGCGAAATGCCATCCAAATTCAGGAATGGCACAGGTAGAGGGCGAGTTATTCAAAATTGCACTGGCATCGCTGGAAGCAGAGCCAGTGGCAAAGATTATAGCCCACTACCCATTAGGAATTGACGTAGGCAAACAAAAGTTCGTACAGGCCATTGGAGAGCTTCCTGATTTTGGCGGACATCTATTCGCTGCGCCGCCAGCGCCGGTAGTGCCGGAGAAAATCAATATGTCCTCATTGTTGCCTCTCATGAGTGATCAGTTGATGGCGTAGGGGTATGTGAAAGGCTGGAACGCCTGCCGCGCCGCCATGCTTCAGGGTAGCCAACCTGTAAGCCAAACTTACAACTTGCCAGAATTAATCGAAGGCATGGAAGTTTCCATTGATGTAAGCACTTGTGATGCTGATTTAGGTAATCGCTATTTCGGCACCGTCACCGAGGCGTTAGAACTTGATACTGCCAAGAATGGTTACATCCTCCTGGTTCAGGACGCAGAGCCAAACTTCGATGTAAATGGCAACTCTCCGGTAACTCCGGATGGTTGGATAAGCTGTAGTGAGCGAATGCCGGAAAAGAATAAGAACGTGCTTATTTCGGTGAATTTCGATAGCTCTCTGGTTGAGCCGCTAATATGCTCCGCACGCTATACCGGAAGTACATTCCGGCGTGGAGATGTAACGGTTAAGCCAGGTAATGGTATTGAGCAGGCAACCCACTGGATGCCACTGCCAGAACCGCCGCAGGAGGTGAATCAATGACCTGGCCTGAAGCATTCACCACGGTAGGGATTGCAATGGCGGTGGCACTGGTGGTGTATTCGATTTGTCGCTGGGGTTGACGTAATTACTAATCCGGGGCTATATTCCTCACGCGCCAGCAAAATCTGGCGTCGGGATTGGAACCCCGGATATTCAACCGCGACAGACACACGCCGCGAGCGTGTTTTTTTATTGTCGTAAGCACACGCACATCTGAATAATGGTGGGGCGTATGGGGGAGCTGAAAGGCTCGCCGGTTGGTTGATCCGGTAGTTCCAACCCTGTACGTCTCACCACCCAATGATTGGAACCTGACGGTGGTGATAGTTAAATCCATCAACCAGAGGGCGTTATCATGACGACTCAAGTTTCTGTCGAAACTCTTTCCCCGATCACACACAACCAGATCCCAGTTGTCACTACAGAGTTACTTGCCAAACTATATGGCTGTAGCGTCGAGTGTATTCATAGAAATCACCACCGTAATAAAGAGCGATTTGCAGAAGGGAAGCACTACATAATTGCGAAAGGCGCAGACCTCCAAAATTTGAAAATCTCTTTAAGGGATTTTCAAACGATCGCCCCAAATGTCCGAAAGCTCATCCTCTGGACAGAACGCGGAGCAGCCCGTCACGCCAAAATGCTCGAAACCGATCAGGCGTGGGAGGTATTCGAAAAACTGGAAGACTGCTATTTCAGCCAGAAGCAGATGCCATCAGAACAGAATCAGATGATTAAAGGAGATGGCAGGACACTGGTTATCCGGTTTGATGAGCATGGCAATATCAGATTTGTCGAAAAAGTGCCTGATGATGTGCTGGTCTGTACTGTGGAGAACTTTAAATTCTGGATGGAGAAAAACGGCTGGCTGGTGGTTGATAAATCGCAGTTACTGGAAAGGCTGATGCAGCTTTAGTTACTGATACCCCGTATGACAGCGCGCCTGATAATCACGCCATTTACGGTGTTGAACGGGTGGTTTTATGGATCGTCTTTCTGACTGATTTTATATTGGCTGGGTAACGGGAGTTAAGTAGAATTGCTGCGGGTGCTTGAGGCTGTCTGCCTCGGGCATGCCACTGTAAGGCAGACAGAGAAAAGCCCCAGTTAACATTACGCGTCCTGCAAGACGCTTAACATTAATCTGAGGCCATATCTATGCTCTACACACGTAGGTTAGCCTCTTACGTGCCGAAAGGCAAGGAGAAGCAGGCTATGAAGCAGCAAAAGGCGATGTTAATCGCCCTGATCGTCATCTGTTTAACCGTCATAGTGACGGCACTGGTAACGAGGAAAGACCTCTGCGAGGTACGAATCCGAACCGGCCAGACGGAGGTCGCTGTCTTCACAGTCTACGAACCTGAGGAGTAAGAGACCAGGCGGGGGAGAAATCCCTCGCCACCTCTGATGTGTCAGGCATCCTCAACGCACCCGCACTTAACCCGCTTCGGCGGGTTTTGTTTTGTTATTGTAAATGTTTTTGTTGTCTTTGTTGTGATTATGTGACTAAGTATTGTTGTTAATCAGTGTGGCTTCGCAGTTAGAATGGTGGCTCTTAAGTAGCGCGCATGGAGAAGATGGATAGGCCCCGAACGGGGGGAGTGCTATTTATCCAGAAGGATTCTGAAGATGAAAATCAAAGAATTGCGTGAAATTTTAAGTGAAAATGGTCTTTACGCTGTGTGCGTTGAGAATGGAACTGTTGTCAGTCATTGCCTCATTAAATGTCTACAATTTCAACAAAAGAAGAGAGGGGCAGCGTTAATTTATTTTGCGTGAAAATGAATTTGTCACATCATTGTCGTATCTGAAAGAAACCGGACTTAAGGCTGGTTTTTCTGCTTTTGCTGATGAGTGAATTCATCTACAATTTCGGGCTGGGCTGACCCCCTGCTGAGTAACACCGTGCCACCGGAGAAAGCCGATGGCACGACATGCTAAATCTCACAATTCTGAAACCGACTTTGCCAACAGGCACGGGCGGCGTTCTCATACATTCAAATCTGACTGGTTTCAACATGACCCATGCACTGAAGAGCAGGCCGAGTGGCTGATTCAGAACTACCGCAGACGTGGGTATGAGTTTAGGAAAGCCCTCAGCCTCGATTATCGTCACTGGATAATCTCCGTCAGGCTTCCTTACTCCGAACGCCCACCGCGTCCGTCCCGCACATTCCAGCAACGCATCTGGAGGTAACGTGCGGGTATTACTTCAACCTGTTCTTGTGCCAGAACTCGGGCTGGTGATCCTTAAGCCAGGGCGCGAATCCATGCCGGTATTTCACAATACCCGGGTACTGGTGGAGCCGGAACCGAAAAGCATGCGTAATCTGCCGTCCGGAGTCGTTCCCGCCGTTCGACAGCCGCTGGCAGAGGATAAAACATTACTGCCATTTTTCAGCAACGAACGGGTGATTCGTGCTGCTGGTGGCGCTGGCACACTGTCTGACTGGTTATCACGCCACGTAAAATCCTGCCAGTGGTCACATGGCGATTATCATCACAGCGAAACCGTCATACATCGTTACGGTACCGGCGCGATGGTGTTGTGCTGGCACTGTGACAACCAGTTGCGTGACCAGACATCAGAATCACTGGAGCTGCTTGCTCAACAAAATCTGACCGCATGGATGATTGACGTCATCCGTCACGCGATAAGCGGTGTGCAGGAGCGGGAATTATCGCTCGCTGAATTGTCCTGGTGGGCGGTCTGCAATCAGGTGGTGGACGCACTACCTGAGGCAGTATCGCGTCGTTCTCTGGGATTGCCGACAGAAAAAATCCGCTCGGTGTACCGTGAAAGCGACATCGTACCGGGAGAGCAGACCGCCACCAGCATACTGAAGCAGCGCACAAAAAATATTGCGCCGCCGTCTCACGCCCACCAGCAACAGAACCCACCACAGGAAAAGACGGTGGTCAGCATCACTGTTGATCCGGAGTCTCCGGAATTTTTCATGAAACGGCCTAAACGTCGCCGTTGGGTTAATGAAAAGTACACGCGCTGGGTTAAGACACAGCCGTGTGCGTGTTGTGGTAAGCCAGCCGACGATCCCCATCACCTGATTGGTCACGGCCAGGGGGGGATGGGGACAAAAGCGCATGACCTTTTTGTGTTGCCTTTGTGCAGAAAGCATCATGACGAGCTGCACGCGGATACTGTGGCATTTGAAGAGAAGTACGGCGACCAGATGGCGCTGATATTTCGTTTTATCGATCGCGCGCTGGCAACTGGCGTACTGGCGTAAGTGGAGGACGAGCATGAACCTTGAGGCCTTACCAAAATATTACTCCCCAAAATCTCCAAAATTGAGCGATGACGCACCGGCTACAGGCTCAGGATGTTTAACAATTACGGATGTGATGGCTGCGCAGGGTATGGCACAAAATCGTGCTGAGATGGGTTTTTCTGCGTTCCTTGGGAAAATGGGCATCAGTATGAATGACAGGGAGCGGGCAACAGAACTGCTGGCAGAATACGCTCTCAGTCGGTGTGATCGCGTGGCAGCATTAAGAAAACTTCCGGCAGAAATAAAACCGGTAGTGATGCGCATTATGGCTTCGTATGCGTTTGAGGATTATGCCCGGAGCGCGGCGAGCAAAAAACAGTGCCCATGCTGTCACGGAAAAAAATTTATTGAAAGCGAGATTTTTACAAACAAGATTCAGTATCCGGATGGTAAGCCGCCAGTATGGGCAAAGTGTACAAAAGGCGTGTATCCGTCTTACTGGGAAGAATGGAAAAAAGTCAGGGAGATGGTAAAAGTTGCCTGTCCTGAGTGTGGCGGAAAGGGGGAGGTATCCACAGCCTGTAAAGATTGCCGTGGGCGAGGTGTTGCTGTTCATCGTGAAGAGTCGGAAAAGCAGGGGATGCCTGTTTTCAGAAGCTGTCAGCGTTGTGCGGGGCGTGGCTATGAAAGATTGCCGTCAACAGAGGTATTTTATGCCATATGTTGTGTGACAAAACTGATAACACGCGCGTCATGGAAAAAAACTGTTAAACAATTCTATGACACGCTGGTGGTTCAGTTTGATATTGAGGAAGCATGGGCTGAACAGCAGTTAAAAGAGGTAACCAGATGACAATATTGACTTTTCTCCAATCTGTGATATTATATTCCTAATAATGGGGTTTTTATGCTTGATTCTAAAAGAGTTTTGTAACCGCGCCAGTGCGCGGGTTTTTGCATCGTTGACATCCTCCACGCCCTGAAGGATGGGGTTTTACGATGCACCGGATAATTCACGGGTAAATCCGAAAAAATACTCTTCGTCAGAGGACTGTCGGAGATGAATTGTTCAGACTGGATTTGTGTTCCGCAATCTCGAAAAACTGACTTGTTGATAAAAATATAGTGCGGTCTGTAAACGCATTGATTGTGAACGTTAATGTCTTGTCAGGGTCTCACTACATAATTGCAATGCATCATTCAGGACCTTATAACTCTCTTGTGTTGCATCTTTTATACCAGCCTCTCTTACTGGTCTTCCTTCTGTTGAATATTCTATCCAGAATGAACCGGAGAAGTTTGACATTTTATATGTCGCGAATTCTTTTGCATTAATGGGAAGCTTGATGCCATTGAGATCCATTATATAACCACTTTCTTGAATAGACTTGGAAAGACAATTTATTATTTCGTTTGTTGGCACTCTGCTGTCTAAGTGAGGGTGATCCACAACGGCTCCTGCACAGAGAATACTCAAAGATATTATAAAGGTGTTTTTTTTCATGGTCGCGTTTTTTGGGAATTGTTTTTGTATGTGGTCTGTCGTGGTGATAGATATACCTGTTGCATCATTTTATTTCAAGATAGGATGAATTTTTTGTCTTAATGATATCTAAAGTTTTATTTTTCATGGAGCGGTATAAATCAACAAATTATGCAGCTTAATTAATGTTCGTATTAGATAAATAAATGTAACTTTATTTATCTTTTTTATGATTCGATAATGTAGACTGTATATAGTCTGGATATATGTGAGCCTAACGGATCAAATTCGTTATTCTGGCTCTTTAGTTTGGTGGTGAGAGCGAGCGACTCATAATCGCCAGGTCGCTGGTTCAAATCCAGCAAGGGGCACCAGCCGTCACTAGCTCATCAGGAAAGAGCATCAACCTTCTAAGTTGAGTTTACGGGGTTCGAGTCCTCGGTGGCGGTCCAGTGCCGACTTAGCTCAGCAGGCAGAGCAACTGACTTGTAATCATCAGGTCACCGGTTCGATTCCGGTAGTCGGCACCACACGCTGTTAGCTCAGTGGGATAGAGCAATTGCCTTCTGAGCAATCGGTCACTGGTTCGAATCCAGTGTGGCGCACCATGCGGTCATCGTATAATGGCTATTACCTAAGCCTTCCAAGCTGATGATGCGGGTTCGATTCCCGCTGGCCTCTCCACATATATTTGTGAGCATCAGTATGTTGAACGTTTTATTACGCTATCTTTCATCTGTAAAAATAAGCTCCCAACAACTATTTATGCTGGCATTAGCGATGATAGTTATTGGTTCTCTCGGAGTGAGTTTATTTGTTATTTTTTATCGATAATTGATATTTTTACTGTTAAATCAGAGTGGCACAAACAGAAATAAAAGACGCTGTGAAGCCGGGTTGTATATTAAAAATAACCGCCACTAAGTTCGAATTTCTAAAAATGTTAAAACTATCACATTTCATTATATTGGGTGTTGGCGAATAACCCGCTGTTTTGTTAGAAATAATTTTGCATGGTGAATCCCCCTGTGCGGCGGGGCATAAATGACCGAGGTTGTCTTCCGTGTTCGTTGGTATTGCGGATTCTGTCTGGTCATTGCAGAGTTCACCGGGAGGCACCCGGCACCATGCAGATGATGAAAGTGAATGTGCATGTAACCCCCTCTCCGGAGGGGGGTTTTACGGGTAGAAATGCCGTAGTGTAGTGGAGTTCACAAATCGTCATTATCAGGCAACGGGATTTATGGTATTAAAGTATCAGCCATCTGTTCGTTCTGTTTTAATGTATGATTTTCGGGGAATGGTTGTCCCGGAAATAGTCAAGGTCAGACTTGTGGTGGTTGTGTCTAGAAACAGACATAACAATCCATTGGTAACAGTAGTACCAATAAGTACTACTGAACCGATTCCTCGTAGATATTGTCATCATGAGTTATCAGAAAATCCCATTCCCGGTAATGAGCATATTACTTGTTGGGTGAAATGTGACATGTTAATGACGGTTTCATTGAGTCGATTGGATCGCATAAAAACCAGAACGTGGGAGGGACGAAATTACATTGTTCCCATGATTACGGAAGACGAGTTTGAGAATATTAAACGGGCGGTATTGCACGGGATAGGGATTGCTTACCTGTATCGATAATCGTTTTCGATTATCGAATTCGATATGATTTTATATTGATACTCATAGTGTGTTGATTGATATTGTCGCTGTACCCTGATGGGACTTGTGAGACTTCCGGACAGGAAGCCAGGAGTAGCGATAAGGTGATGACAAGCCTGCTGTCCCTGTGACAAAGGCACCTTAGTGGTGCCTTTATCATTCTTACCAGAAGCCCCTGCCGCTGAGCGGGTTTTGTCGTTTCTGGAGAAGGAAAATTCGCAACCATTATATTCCGATAACAAAATAACTTTATTTGATAATATTGTGCACTTGCCAGTTTATGGTGTTGATGCCATTTTTCTTATTTGCTAAAAAACTCCTGCATGGTGAATCCCCCTGTGCGGAGGGGCATATCAGCAAGGTCGCAAATATCCTTCGGCTTTAGCGGGCAATATTGCGGGTTCGGGTGCTGATACTGAACTCACCGGGAGGCACCCGGCACCATGCAAATGATGAAAGTGATGAGCATACCAGCCCCTCTTCGGAGGGGCTTTTTTATGGGTGAAAAAATGCCCGTAGTGAGTACGGGCAAATTTCATGAGTTATACATCGGATTTTTTATTGCCTTCAGATATTAGCTGCAAGGTGAAGGAGTGTGCAATACCTGATCACATATATAACGCGCTGAATTTATGGGGTCGCCATTCGGTGGCCTTTTTTCGTTCAACCAGACAAGGAGTGACTCATGTCTGAATCCTGGGATTTAATCTCAGCGTCTTCGTCAGGCGCACTGCAACACGCAGTGCAGGAGAAAATAGCTGCGGGATGGTCGCCCTCCGGTTCGCCGTTTTCTCACGCCGGTGCGCTGCTTCAGGCAATGGTAAAAAACGGTGCAGGTGATGTTTCCGGAGGCACATCCACTGAACCGGATTATTACTACGTGGTGGTACTTGCCGGGCAGTCAAACGGCATGGCTTACGGTGAGGGTATTCCGCTTCCGGAGACTTACGACCGCCCTGACCCGCGAATTAAGCAACTGGCCCGGCGCAGTACGGTGACACCGGGCGGCGAAGCCTGTTCATATAACGACATCATCCCGGCAGACCACTGTCTGCACGATGTGCAGGACATGAGCGGCTTTAACCATCCGAAAGCAGACCTGACAAAAGGCCAGTACGGCACGGTTGGTCAGGGACTGCATATTGCCAAAAAACTGCTGCCGTTCATTCCGGCGAATGCCGGTATTCTTCTGGTGCCCTGCTGTCGCGGGGATTTTGCTTTCACGTCAGGCTCAGCAGGAAGCTTCAGTGAGAGTACGGGAGCCACATCAGCATCCGGCTGCTGGCAGACCAGCGCGGCGTTGTACAAGGACATGGTGTTCCGCACGAAGGCCGCCCTGAGTTGTGATCCGAAAAACGTGCTGCTGGCGGTGGTATGGATGCAGGGGGAAGCTGACCTTAAGTCATCCACTTACACGCAGCAGCCAGCCCTGTTTACTGCGATGGTTGGTCAGTTCCGTACTGACCTTGCATCATACGCCGGACAGTGTACTGGTGGTTCAGTCGGTAGTGTGCCGTGGATTTGCGGTGACACGACATATTACTGGAAAAACACGTATGCCACGCAGTATGAGGCAGTTTATGGCGGTTACAAAAACCAGGAGAGTCAGAATATTTTCTTTGTGCCGTTCCTGACGGATGAGAATGGCGTAAACTCGGCCACCAACGAGCCTGCTGAAGACCCGGATATTGTGGCTGTGGGGTATTACGGTGCCGCCTCGCGAACAACGGCAACGCTGGTCTCTTCTGCGCGCAGCAGTCATTTCAGCTCATGGTCGCGCAGGGGAATTATCGCTGACCGTCTTGCGTCAGCGATTCTCACTCACGCCGGACGCACTGAGGACTTTATTACTGGTGAATTACCTGACACGACCGGAAGCCCGTCCGGTGGCAGTGACCCGTCCGTAAATACGGGCAGCGGTGATAACACCACTGATACCGGCACCACAACGCCCGGAACGGGAAGTGAGGGGACCACTGACACCACACCTGCCACAGGGGATATCACCCTGAGTGCGGATAATGGTGAGCTGTCTGCGCAGGGCTGGACAGTGAACGGCACCACGGTGACCAGCACCGCAAACACCCTGACGTCACAGGGTGAGACGCTGGCGCAGAATGTGTTCAGTATTAACGGTGCCACAAACAACGTCTGGACTCTGACACATCCGGCGACCTCCGGCAGTGACCTTCTTACAAATGGCGGTGAGTTCTTCTGCCGTTTCCGTATCACGAGTACGCAGCTTATAGCAAACCGTTATGCAACGGGGATTTACTGGCTGATGCCGTCAGCCCCTGACGGTGTGACGTTTAACCGGACGGGCAGCGGCATGACGCCTGCGTTACTGAACCTGTACGTGCAGACGGACAGCAGCAACATGAATCTCTGCATGCACTGTAAACAGGGCAGTAATGCCAATCTGAAGATTGCCACGATTGGTGCGTTCGACAATAACTGGCACACCATTTCCCTGAAATACCAGGGAGGCGGTACAGCACGAGCCACCCTGACAGTGGACGGAACGGAAGTGGGTGATTTGACGCTGACATGCACGCCAGCCGCTTTAGCCGGGGACACGCTGACGCTGAGCGCCATCACGACCAACACAACCTACAACATTGAGGTGGAAAGTCTGAGTGTGACGGTGAACGGGGCTGCGGAAACAGCTTAACGGAAGGCAAAAAAATACCGCCGGACAGAAGGTAGAAACCGGCGGCACGGTCATTTTATGGATATCCACAATAAGGCAAAAAATGCACGGAGCTGTTTTTAACCGGCGGACATGTGTCGGGTCAATAAGGCGGAGGAATAATGACATTTTTACATCTGATATTACTGTATTTCGGTGAACTGGTCGGTAGCTATAAATATCACCCGGCACCATGAAAGGCGTGAGAAGAATAAAAAAAACCGCCAGTCAGAGGTTGCTGAATCACTGGCGGGGAGCCTTACCCAAGCTTATTAAAGGAGTCTAACGTTATATCCACTGAGAAGAACGATGAGTTTCTTCACACGGCTTTTTTATCTGACAGCGACTGATTTGGTCAACATCCCGGAGGAATAATGACATTTTTACAGCTGATATTACTGTATTTCTGCACGGTGGTGTGTGCGCTGTACCTGCTGAGCGGTGGCTATAAGGTCATCCGTAATTACGTGCAGGGTAAAATAGATGCGGCAGCCGCAGAGAAGGTGAAGGCTTCGGCAGCCGCATCTCCTGCTGCAACGACATCCACGGCACCAGTAACCACGCAGACAATTGACACCTGTTCGTAATACTGGTGATGCATTACCTGTACATCCTGAACTCTGCCCTCCCGGCGGAGTTTTTTATTTATGAAGAGGACAAATCAATGGCAGAAGAAAAAACAGCAGTAACCGGTCTGGTGACTGAGGACATCCTGAAACAGGCACTGGCATCCCGTGAGGTGCTGAACCCGCTGAAGGTGGCAGTGAAGAAGCAGCTCAGTGGACAGATTGACGCCGCGGTGGAAAGTTTGCTGACCTCCCTGACCGGGCAGGCGGTGGATGGTGCCGGGGGTACTGACGATGCTGCTGATGAGGCGGCGGAAGGTAAAAAAGAGCATACCGTGAAAGAAATCGACACCGGAGGGAATACGGAAACATCTGAAGGTCAGGACACGGCTCAGACCGCCGGAGATAACCAGACCGGTACGCAGGTTTCCGGCGAAGCATCTGCAACCGGTAATGCTGCCGGAACACAGGCCGCTGAAGTGAAAACGACCACCACCGTTCAGGCGCAACCCGCAGCAGCACAGGGGCAGAAACAGGCGTAATCCTTATCTGCAACTCCGTCATCACAGGCGGGGTTGCATTCAGCAGGAGATGACACGTTGAACCCGGAAAAACACAGTACATGGCTGGCGTATCTGTGGGCTGTCATTGCGGGGTATTTTCCCTCGATGTCGCTGGATGACTGGGGGGCACTGGTTGGGATTGTGCTGGCTGTGGGGACATTTCTGGTTAACCGGCATTACAAAAGGCGGACGGCAGCAGCCCAGGATGCGCAGGTTGAAGCCATGCGGCAGCGCAACCGTATTCTGGCGCAGATAGCGGACAGAGCCAGGGATTCACCGGACAGCACGCTGAAGACCTTGGTGTCGGTGTCTGAAGAGCCGGAGGGGAATTATGGCGGTGACAGGAAAGATTAAATACGGCCTGTCGGCTGCCGTTCTGGCGCTGATTGCCGCAGGGGCTTCTGCGCCTGAAATCCTCGACCAGTTTCTGGATGAGAAAGAAGGCAACCACCTGACGGCATATCGTGATGGTGCCGGAATATGGATCATCTGCCGTGGTGCCACAATGGTGGACGGTAAGGCTGTCACAAAAGGCATGAAACTGACAAAGGAAAAATGCGTTCAGGTTAATGCCATTGAACGGGATAAGGCGCTGGCGTGGGTGGAGAAAAACGTCAGGGTGCCACTGACTGAACCGCAGAAAGCGGGCATCGCGTCATTCTGTCCGTACAACATCGGGCCTTCGAAATGCTTCACCTCAACGTTTTACCGGAAGCTGAATGCCGGAGACCGGAAAGGTGCATGTGCTGAAATCCGCCGATGGATATATGACGGCGGCAGGGACTGCCGGAACCGCTCAAATAACTGTTACGGGCAGGTATCGCGGCGTGACCAGGAGAGCGCGCTGGCGTGCTGGGGTATGGATCTGTGAGATATCTGCCTTCTTTGGTGTGCTTTGCAGCAGCGGCATATCTTGCTGCAAATGGTACAGACGGATGGGGATGGTTTTTGTTTGCTGGCGTCATTTTTAGTGATGGCGCCCTTTTTATGGAGGATATATGAAACGTATCAGTCGTGAAAAAATCATTGCAGGATTTCGTGATGGTATCCTGATTTATCGTTATCTTGAGATTTTCGAAACTTCGGATAAATGCAGACATTGTCGACTGACAGATTGACAATGAAGATCTAATTCATATGAGGTGCTACCAGGTTAATTACCGCAATTAAGGGGTAAACATGTCAGGCAAACTCATAATGCTGGGGGAAATCCTTTGGGTCATTGTCTGCATTTCATTTTCAGCAACGCTGGCTGCTCTTCTTCTTCCCATGGCCTGGATGGCGTTGTATGCGGCAGGGCTGTGATATGAACCGTTTTCTGTATGTGGTGATTATTGCCCTTCTGGTGGCCTGCGGTGCGCTGTGGCTGGCAACAGACCATTACCGCGATAACGCCATTACCTACAAAGCGCAGCGCGATAACAAAGCCAGTGAACTGGAGAAGGCGAACGCAGCCATTACTGACATGCAGCAGCGCCAGCGGGATGTTGCTTCACTCGATGCGAAATACACAAAGGAGTTAGCCGATGCGAAAGCTGAAAATGAAACTCTGCGCGCTGATGTTGCCGCTGGTCGCCGCAGCCTGCGCGTCAACGCCATCTGCGTATCCACCACAGACAAAACCACCGGCACCGCCAGCGTGGATAATGCAGCCCGCCCCCGACTGGCAGACTCTGCTCAACGGAATTATTTCACCCTCAGAGAGCGGCTGATGACGATGCAGAAGCAACTGGAAGGGGCGCAGGAGTATATCCGTACTCAGTGTATTAAGTAGCCGGGCTGTTGTGAGCGTCAGGGCTGTATTACATCCTGGCCATAAAAAAAAGCCGCAGGTGTTATGCGGCATAAAATGGCACGAATTGAAGAGTGTTCTTCTGGTGCTTATTTTTTATCTGATTTCCTGAGGCGTAATCAACTCGAAATATCCGTGGGTATATAACGGAAATTCCTTTTATTTGCGCACATTGATATTTTCTGGTTCTAAGTGTTTGATAATGTGGAGGACTGTTGGTGACAGATCTGAAATCGCTACCCCGTCAGTTGCGATCGCTACAGAAGCAGGTGCGTTTTGCAACAGCACGGGCAATTACCTCTGCAGTGAGGCAAATAGAAGCGGCAGAAAAAGAAAACCTTCGCCAGAAACTGGATAACCCGACACCGTTCACCGTGAACTCTGTGCGCTCAAAGGGGGCTACAAGGGATAATCTGTCAGCTCAGGTGTTCATTATGGATACCGCCGCGCCATATCTTGAACCGTTTGAAAAAGGCGGGCTGCATTATCTGAAAGAAGGCCGGAAGGCCATTCTGAATCCCAAAAACATCCGGCTGAATAAATACGGCAATCTGCCAAAGGCAAAGTTGCAACAACTGAAAGCAAAACCTGACGTTTTCATCGGTAAGATTTCAACCCGTTATGGAGAGGACGTCGGAGGCGTCTGGCAGCGTAAGAAACCCAAAAAAGTGGCCAGAAACAGGAAGCGAAAACGTTCGCCCAACGGCACACGGGCACCACGAAGAAAAAGCAGACCACCCAAACTGGTTATTCGCTTTGGTGATGCACTGCCTGTGACACCTGTACTGGGGTATCAGGAGCTGGCCCACAAAATGGCATCGCGTCTTATGAACGTTGAGATGAGCGCAGCGCTGGAGCAGGCGTTAAAGACGGCGAAGTGAAACAGGGCATTGCCGTCCTGTTCCCTTCCGATAAAGAGACAACTGCTCACCTGATCGCATTGCTGTCTGATTAATGCCAGACGTGAAGCATTTTACCTGTGGCTGGGGGGGGGGTAACGGATCCTTCCTGAAGGCCTTTATTGCACGGGCATTGCGCGAGCGCGGTGTTTCGCCAGCTATAAATTTTCAATTTTGCGTCCCAATGTCCCATTGTTAGCAAATTGTTGCATCCCTTGTCGCGCGCAGGATACACCTTGGTTAACAATTTTTTAACGTGGGGCATTTGGGACATTTTTATGCCCCAATGTCCCATTTCATGTCCCATCACCGGGACATTCATTTTGATGTCCCGGCGTCCCCATTTTCGGAGGTGATTCAGTGAGCTTAATGACGGTTGGTCAGTACGCTGAACATGCTAGGGTGAACCGGAAAACGATTTCACGGTGGATCAAGGCCGGTACGTTTGTCGTCATGGACGGAAAAAAAATTAACGTGGAGGCGACGGATGAAAACCTGAAGCGTTTTCGTGACAGCGCCGATCCGCGTGCGGCAAACGGACATAAAACCCGGGCTGCCAGAAAAGTCAGGGAATCGCAGACCGGCACGGTGGAAGGGTTTGAACAACGGGCCAGGGAGGTGTTTGATTCACTGGCTTCTGATGACATCGTTATCCGTCCACTGGAAGCGTCCCGTGCAATGAAGGAACACTTTCTTGCGGAGATGGCGCGTCTGGAATATGAGGTGAAGAAAGGAACGCTGCTCCCGTGGAAGCACATGATTGAGCGGGTGAGTGCTGAATATACCCGGATGAGAACCCGCCTTGTTGCTCTTGCGCCGGAACATGGTCCCCGTCTGCGGGCACTTGCGGGAATGACGGATGACCAGGAGTTTACAGCGGCGCTTCAGGAACTGATTTATGAAGCACTTGTCGAGCTTGGCGCTGATGACAGAGCAGCCACCGGAGATACAGTTTGAAGAGGCGCTGATTTCGGCCCGACGAGGTGTTGTTCCGGCACCGCCGATGTCCTTAAGCCAGTGGGCTAACACCTTTGCCGTTCTTTCCCGTGAGACCAGCGCCCAGACAGGGAAATTCCGCTCATACCCGTATCAGGACGGCATCATGGACGCCATCACCGATCCGTCGGTCACGTATGTGTCGGTGATGAAATCAGCCCGTGTGGGCTACACCAAAATTCTTGACCATGTGGTGGGGTATTACCTGGCGCATGACCCGTCCCCGATCCTGGTGGTTCAGCCGAGGGTGGAGGACGCGGAGGACTACAGTAAAACTGAAATTGCACCGATGCTGCGCGACACGCCGGTGCTGGCGGCAATCAGCGGCGACCCGAAGGCGAAAAACAGCAACCAGACCATTCTTCGCAAAACCTTTTCGAACGGCGCAAATCTCACGCTGGTCGGAGCCAACTCGCCAGGCGGTTTTCGCCGTATCACATGTCGCATCATCCTTTTTGACGAAGTGGACGGTTATCCGGCAGGTGGGGCGGGAGCTGAGGGGGACCAGATAGCGTTGGGGACAAAGCGTTCTGAAACGTTCTGGAACCGCAAAATTGTTCTCGGTTCCACGCCAACCGTGAAAGGCGTGAGCCGTATTGAGAAAGCCTGGCAGGAAAGCGATCAGCGCCGTTTCTTTGTTCCGTGTCCCCATTGCGGTGAATATCAGGTACTGGAATGGGGCAGTAAAAGCACCCCGTACGGTATCAAATGGGAAAAGGACAGTGAGGGGAACGGACTGCCGGAGACAGCTTATTATCTGTGCCGTCACAATGGCTGTGTGATTGTGCACAGTGAACTGCCCTGCATGCTGGTAAAAGGCGAGTGGCGTGCCGGTGCGCCCTTCAGGGGACATGCCGGTTTTCATATCTGGACGGGTTACAGTCCACACTCTAATGCCTCATGGCCAAATCTGGTTGCTGAGTGGCTGAGGGTGAAGGACGACCCGCTGATGCGCCAGACGTTCATCAACACCACGCTGGGTGAACCTTACGAAGATGCAGGCGAGTTTGCGATGAGTGAACAGCGGCTGATTGCCCGCGTTGAAGTATGGGCGGCAGAGCTCCCCGATGGCGTTGTTCTTCTCACTGCGGGGGTGGATACACAGGATGACCGTTTTGAAATCACCGTACTCGGCTGGGGCATGAACGAAGAGTGCTGGGTGATTGCGCATGACGTGATTTTTGGTGACCTGGAAACCGCCGAGCCGTGGGAGCGCCTGGATGCTTACCTTAAACAGATCTGGCGGCGGGCTGACGGTTTCGGGCTGACCATCTCAGCGGTCTGCCATGACTCTGGCGGCCACCATACAAACAAAGTGTATGAGTTCTCGAAGGCGCGTATCGGGCGGCGTATCTGGGCCATCAGGGGGGAGTCTGCTACCGGAGGGAAACGCAGCCCTGTGTGGCCAACCCGCAGTGTGTCATCCCGTACGCGTAAATCTTTCCGTCCCGTCATTCTGGGGGTGAACTCAGCAAAGGATGACATCCGTTACCGTCTGCATATCGAACCGGATCCGGCAGGGGAGCCGACAGCGGGCTGTATCCACTTCCCGTCTTTTCTGGATCTGCACTATTTCAGCCAGCTGCTCTCTGAGCGACTGGTGAGAAAGGAGAGCGGCGGACAGGTGTACCGGGTCTGGGAGCTGTCCGCCGGACGGGCGAATGAGGCGCTGGACTGTATGGTTTACGGCTATGCCGCTCTGAAGGGACTACTTCATCACGGGCTGAAACTTAACCGTATGGCTGAACGGGCAGTGCAGGATCGCTCGTTCATGCAGTTGCCGCCGGATAAACCAGAAGAAAAAACGGATTTCAGTATGCCGGGCGTAAAAATTCCTGAAAAAACCAGAGAAAAAATACCACTGTATAAACGTCTTCCGGGAGGTTGAAAATGATCCTGAACAATTCGGGCGTGCTTGCAGGCATGACCAGAGAACAGTTGCAGTCTGCCCTGAATCAGGCTCAGGCTGCTTATCTTGAGCTTTTGTCCGGAAAGCAGGGGTGTGTCCTTTTCCTACACCCAGGGTGATGGCACGCGATCTGTGACCTACTCACAGGCAACGGCATCTGATCTTCTGGGACTGATCCAGACCATTCAGCTGGCGCTGGGTCTGCGGACCCGTCGTGCGGTAAGTTTCAGATACTGAGGCGGATGATGCAGAAATACAGCCGGATAGTGGATATTCACGGGAAGCCGTTACCTGTGGCACCAGGAAAAATGAATGCGCTGAATTGTGGCGGACGTGTACCTTACGACGCGGCAGACCGGCATCACGGTTCTGTTGCTGACTGGAACCCGTTACTCTGGTCGCCGGATTCTGAAGTTAATATCTGGCGTAACCGTATGGTTGCGCGGATACGGGATCTGGTACGCAATGATGGCTGGGCCAGCGGTAGCGTCACGCGACTGCTGGATAATGCCATGGGGGTGGTGTTCCGCCCCAGACTGAAACCGGATTACCGTATGCTGGCAGAGATGACAGGCAACAGCGCCTTTGATGCTGGCTGGGCTGATGAATACGGGCGCTGTGTGGAGGCGCACTGGCGTAACTGGGCAAATGACGTGTCATGTTATTGCGATCTGGAGCGTCGTCAGACACTGCCGCAGTTATTCAGGCTGGCGTTCCGTCATAAGCTGATTGATGGTGATGCGCTGGCAGTACTGCACTGGCGACCTGACCGGATTGCGCCGGGGCGTGGTCGTTATGCCACGGTGGTTCAGGTCATCGACCCGGATCGTCTGAGTAACCCAAACGACACCTTTGATTTGCCCCATATACGCGGTGGTGTGGAAATTGACGCTGACGGGGTGCCGGTGGCTTATCACATCAGGGCAGCACATATGGGGGACTGGTGGAGCGGGAAGGATACGATGCGCTGGGATAAGGTGCCCCGGGAAACTGCATGGGGGAGGCCGGTTGTTGTCCATGATTTTGACCATGACCGGGCGGGGCAGCACCGCGGGACGGGGATCCTGACGCCGGTTGTGCAGCGAATGAAAATGCTGATTAAGTACGACCAGTCGGAGCTTGAGGCTGCCATTCTGAATGCGGTATTCGGTGCCTATATCACCTCGCCTTTCGATCCGAAACTGGTTGAAGATGCGCTGAATGATAATGTTGAATCAGAGCTTTCTGCATATCAGAACAGCCGGATTGGCTTTCACAGGGATAAGCGTATCACCCTTCCGTCCGGAGCCAGGATGCCGATTATGCATCCGGGTGAAGGCATTGAAACGGTGAACGCGGCCCGTCCCGTATCTAACTTTAAGGACTTCGAAAATGCGTTACTGCGTAATGTGGCTGCCGCACTGGGGCTGTCCACCCAGCAGGTGACGCAGGACTGGTCGGATGTTAATTACAGTTCGGCCCGTGCGGCACTGCTTGAGGCGTGGAAAACACTGATCCGTCGCCGGGATGAATTTGCGGTCGGCTTTGCCCAGCCGGTGCTCTGTGCGTTCCTCGAGGAGCTGCACGAAGAAGAAGATTTGCCGTTGCCTGCCGGTGCACCGGATTTTCTGGAGGCCCGCAGCGCTTACTGTCGTGCACAGTGGATGGGACCGGGCCGTGGCTGGGTGGATCCGGTTGCGGAGAAAAAAGGTTCCATTCTGGCAATGAATGCCGGGCTTTCGACGCTGGAAATCGAAGTGGCGGAGAATGTGGGGGAAGATTATGAGGAAATCCTGGATCAGCGTGCCCGTGAAGAGCGCGCATTCAGGGAACGTGGCCTGACCCCCCCTGACTGGTTTCAGGCAGAACAGTTTGCCACCACGCCTCCGGGCAGTGCACCGGCAGAACCAGAGGAGTCTGATGTTTCATGAATCAACTTGCACTGCTGAGCCAGCGCCTGCTGAACACGCCGCTGGCGCTGCATCCGCGAAAAGCGGAGATCATCGTGTCGGCACTTGCTGAACGTCTCGGGATCACCCGGATAAACGCGGGTGCCTGGTATGATGACGATGAGGCGGATTTTTGCCGGCCTGCCCGCGACAGCGGGTATGACATTCTTGAGGGGATCGCCCTCATTCCCGTACACGGAACACTTGTCCAGAAACTGGGGAGGCTGCGGCCTTTCTCCGGCATGACGGGGTATGACGGCATCCGGCGAAATTTTCTGACGGCGCTTAATGACCCTGACGTGAAGGGCATCTGTCTTGATATTGATTCACCCGGCGGAGAAGTGGCCGGGTGTTTTGATCTGGTGGACACCATTTTTACCCGTCGCGGGCAGAAACCGGTGTATGCCATTCTCTCTGAGTCGGCGTATTCGGCGGCGTATGCCATTGCCAGTGCTGCTGACCGGATTCTGGTTCCCCGGACGGGTGGCGTGGGTTCTGTCGGCGCTATTTATGTCCACTGTGACATGTCGCGCCAGATGAAAGATGAGGGGCTGAACGTGACCATCATCACCTGCGGCAGCCGGAAGGCGGAGACCAGTCCGTTGCGCCCGCAGAGTGAGGCGGCGCAGGCCGCGCTTCAGGATGATATTGATGCCGTCGGGGCGCTTTTCACCGAAACGGTTGCCCGTAACCGTGGCATCAGTGCGGATGCGGTCCGGGCGCTCGAGGCCAGGACGCTAAGGGCTGAGGAGGGCGTACGGGCAGGGCTTGCCGATGATGTGATGCGCCGGATGAGGCATTTTCTTTACTGTTAATGGAGACAGAGAAAGTATGAGTAAATTTAATTTTCTGCACCTGCTTGGTTCAGGCCGTCATGCCCGTATGGATGACGATCCGGAGGACAAACGCGACGAGGAAAACGCGGAGGAAGATGAGGATCGCCGCGAAAGCCGTAAGGCCCGCTCCCGTGCAGAGGGTGACGATCCGGATGATGGCAATGATGACAACAAAGCGTCACGTGCTGATGATGACCCGGATGATGACAGCGATGAAAACAATGCGGAAGGTGACGATAAAGACGAAAAAGCCAGGGCCTGCGAGCGTGCACGCTGTGCGGCCATTTTCGCCACGTCTTATGCGGCAAAAAATCCGGCTCTTGCCGCAGAGCTGGCTTTCAATACCCGCATGAGCGTGAAGCAGGCCAGAGCGGTGATGAAAGCGGCGACGGAGGTCATGGCAAACCAGAAAGGCGGACTGGCGGCCCGTATGCAGCATGCACCGCGACCGGAGACCGGGCGGGATGTGCGTCCGGCACCGACGGATGCACACGCACTGGCTCAACACGCAATGGCACTCTACAACGAAGCAACGGGAGGTAAGAAACAATGACCACGTACGGAAATAATCCGGTGACGCCGGGGTACTGGAGCAGCGAATACCAGCCGGATCAGTTGCTGTGCGGACCGCTTCAGCACGTCACAAAAACCGTGACGATCAGCGGTGGAGAGGTGTATCAGCGCGGTACGGTGCTCGGTCGTGTTACTGACAGCGGGGCTTTCACGCTCAGTGTTCCGTCTGCGACTGACGGCAGTGAAACGCCGGTGGCAATTCTGGCCGATCTGGCGGATGCCACGTCCGGTGATGTGCTGGCAGGTGTCTACGTGATGGGTGAGTTCAACGCAAACCGCGTGATTTTCGGTGAAGGCTGGGACATCAGCGCCCTGACTTCTGCGCTGGAGAAAGAAAAAATCTTTCTGCGAAATCCGGTCATGGCACCGTGATCCCGTCTGAAACCTGAACAGCCGCATGATGCGGCTTTTTTTATGGAATTTTTTCATGAGCGAAAAACAGTTTAATTTGCTGTACGACACAGCGTTTCTGGCGCAGGTGGTGCCAAACCTGTTTGTGGCGCAGAACTGGCTGCTGGACAGTTTCTTCCCGAATATCGTGATGAGCGATACCGAGTATGTGGCCATTGACGTGGAGGTGGGAGCGCGCCGTATGTCGCCGTTCTGTTCCCCGCGCGTCGAGGGGATCATGGTTGAGTCACTGCCGTATCAGACAAACACCTTTAAACCGGCATATATCAAGGACAAACGTGTTCCCGATTTGCTCCGTCCTGTCCGACGTATGACTGGTGAGCGTCTGGGAGGTCGGGAGTACACACCGGCAGAACGGGCAATGCTGAACATCCAGTACGAGATGGAGGATCAGATCAACATGCTGAACCGTCGTCTGGAGTGGATGGCAGCGCAGGCGCTTCAGTATGCGAAAGTGACAATATCCGGAGAGGGCTATCCGACCACCGAAGTGGATTTTCGTCGTGACAGTGACCTGACGGTGACGCTCAGTGGTGATGATGTCTGGCCGGATGCTGAAAACACCACCATTCCGACATCATGTCTGGAAGCCTGGTCGACCCTGATGCTGAAAAAATCCGGTGCGTATCCCACGGAGGTGATTTTCACCCCGTCGGCGTGGAAAGCATTCATGAACGACAGCTTCATTCGTGAGAACGCCATCAACATGCCGGCGCTGAACCCGACCAGTAACGTGGTGAACCCGGGGACACAAATCAACACCGGTGCAGTATACAAGGGTAAGTGGGGCAGTTTTAACCTCTGGCTGTACAACGACTGGTTTATTGATCCGGATGACAACACGGAAAAACCGATGCTGGACGACGGTAACGTCATTCTGACGGGGGCGGCACTGATGGGGACCCGTGCTTTTGGCTGCATTATGGATCCGGCGTTCAATTACGCGCAGATGGCCTATGCCCCCAAAATGTGGGAGCAGCAGGATCCGGGACAGATTTTCCTGATGATGCAGTCGTCACCGATTGTCATCCCGTCCCGTGTGAACGCGTGCCTGTGCGCCACGGTGGTGTGATATGGCGTCCGGCAAAAAGGCGGCACCGGTTGATTATGTTGTGCTGCGTGGTTGCGTGCAGCACAACGGTCAACGGTTTGTGCAGGGCAACGTGATCACCCTGAGTTGCAGTGAGGCACAGCGTCTGCTGAAACTGGGGGTGATTGTTTCACTGGCGGAGATGAAAGGCGATGGCCGGACCGGTTGACTGGGATAAAAAACTTCTTGCCCCGTTGTTTGGTGTGTTTGGTGAGGAATGTGAACACCGCCCGCGTGGCGGTGAACCTTACCGGCTTACGGGGATTTTTGACCGTGCTTATGTTCAGCAGGTGATTGTTGAGGACGGCGGCACGGAATCAAACTCAGTGTTTCCCGTGCTGGGGGGGCGTGATGCAGAGTGCCGGGTGAAGCCGGAGCAGGGCGATATTTTTCTCATCGTGAGGACAGGTGATCTGTACACCGTGAACGATGTTCAGCCGGACAGTCACGGCGGAACGCGTCTGGAGCTGAACAGGGTTAAATCATGAACACAGCTGAAGCAGTGAAAATCATCGTGGCGGCGCTGGCGGAGCACAGCGGTACTGAGCGGGTGTACACGCCACGGAGCCTGCCCGTGCAGCTTGATCAGTATCCGTTGATTGTGGTCACCGCGCCGGTGGAACACAAGACCTCTCTGGGGCGGCATACCCCCCAGTTCACGACCGTCACCACCCTGCGTATCGATGGCCGCGTGCTGGCGTATGACAGCGAAAAAGGACGTTGTGATGGTGATGGTATTGCCTGGGAGGGAGCGTTGGAGCTGAAAGAGAGGATTGAGCGGGCGCTGATTGGCAATCCGGATGTCAGAATGAAATTTCAGCAAATCAGCACCATTCGTTCACAGTTGGGGGTGGATTCGCAGGGCGACGGACATATTGCGCAGGTGCTGCTGGAGATGGATTTTGAATATTATCAGGGGCCGGAAGACTTCTTTATTTCAGAGCTCGCCCCTCTGCGCGTAGTGAACGTACGCGGTGTTAATCCGCCGTTTCGTCTGCATATTGATCTGACCGCCGGTGAGAAGCCGGACAGCAAAAAAGAACCGGAGTAAATAATCATGTTTGTGAAACCAGCACCGGGGCGCATTGTGCGTTACCCCGGCGACCCGGCACGTCTGTTGCCGGAGAGTGGCGCGGATGTGCCGGAACGGGATATTTTCTGGCGCAGACGACTTCAGCAGGGGGATGTTGTCCTGGTGACAACAGGTACGGCAGAAGTGGCTCCATCCGGGCAAACCACGACGGTGGTTAATGACATCCGGACAGATGATGCCCCTGAGTCGTCACCGGAAACAGCAGAGGACACAGGAAAGGAGGATGAGGCATGACGGTATCCTTCAGTAATATCCCGTCGTCAGACATTCGGGTGCCACTGTTTTACGTCGAAATTGACAATTCGATGGCGAACAGCGCCACGGAAACACAGCGTACGCTGCTCATTGGTCAGATGACCAGTGAGGGTACGGCAACGGCGGGCACGGCGTACCGTTGCACGTCTGCATCCACGGCTGCGGGGTTGTGTGGTGAAGGTTCAATGCTGCACACGATGATGGCGGCTTATCTGAAGAATGACAGCTACGGTGAGACGTGGCTTCTCCCTCTTGCGGACAATAAGAGTGAAATGACCGCAGCCACCGGCAGTATCTCTGTGGACAGTGTACCGACAGCTTCCGGTGTCATTTCCCTTTATATAGCAGGAACCCGTATCCGTCAGAGTGTGAAAGCCACCTACACTCAGGCTGAGATAGTCACAGCCCTGGTGACCCGCATCAACGGCACTGCCAGTCTTCCGGTCACAGCCGCTGCCGGTAGTGATGGTGTGTCGGTTGTTCTCACGGCAAAAAATGCCGGAGAGGCCGGAAACACGATTGATATCCGCGTGAATTACCTCGGTTCTTCCGGTGGCGAATACACCCCTGAAGGGCTGACGCTGACCATCAAGGCGATGAATGGCGGAGCCGGTGCGCCGGATATGATGGATGCGCTGGCCTCGCTGGGTGACCGGACATTTGATTTCATTGTTCTGGCCTATTCTGACACGGCATCGCTGGATGATATGAAGACGTTTCTTTCAGACGATGAAGGACGCTGGGCGTGGGACAAACAGATTTACGGACATGCTTTTACCGTGGCGACAGGAACGTATGCTGAGCTGGCCGCGAAAGGTGAAGCCCGTAACGATCAGCACATGACGTTCTGGGGCATGTATGACGTTCCGAACACGTCATATGACTGTGCTGCGGCCATGGTGGGTGCACTGGCGCAGTCTGTGCGTAATGATCCGGCAAGGCCGACCCAGACGCTGTCTGTTTCCGGTATTCTGGCTCCGCCGCTGGCGAGTCGCTTCACGCTGACCGAACGAAACAATCTCCTTTACAGCGGGATTTCGACGTTCACGGTATCGGATGACGATACGGTGACGCTGGAGAACACCATCACCACGTACCAGACCAACAGTTCGGGTGCGGCAGACGACAGTTACCTGCAAATCGAAACGCTCTATACCCTGATGTATGTGAACCGGTACATGAAAACACAGATCACCTCAAAAATGGGGCGGATGAAACTGGCCGATGACGGAGCCAATATTCCGGCAGGTATGGCCATTGTGACACCGGCAATCATCAGGGCGGAACTCATTGCTCAGTTCCGGACGCTGGCGAACAACGGCTATGTGCAGGACGCCGACAGTTTTGCGAAGCAGATCCTGGTGGAGCGTGACAAAGATAACCCGAACCGCGTGAACGTGGTGTGGCCGGGTCGTCTGATGAACCAGCTGCGTATTTTTGCGGTACTGAATCAGTTCCGGCTGAACAGCAGCAGTGATTAACCATGATGCCGCCTTCGGGCGGTTTTTTTTCGGAGACTGAAATGAGCCAGAACGCATTAGCGGGAACCTGCACTGTGACGGTGGACGGCATGTCCGTCAATGTCGCCGGGTCGTTCAAATACTCTGTGGGGGAAAAAGAGCGGGAAACCCTGACGGGGATGAGTGGTGTTCATGGTTTTAAGGAGTCGTATAAAGCGCCGTATATCGAAATGACGGTGCGTGACTCCGGTTCGCTGTCGCTGGCGGATTTTGCCGGTTACACCGATGTGACGGTGGCGGCCTATCTGGTGAACGGCAAGACGGTGATTGGTCAGAACATGTGGCTGGTCGGCCGGATCGAAACGGACAACAACGATGCAACATTCACGGCCCGGTTTGAGGGGCGTGAAGTGACGGAGAGCTGATGATGAATGAGAAACAGAATGAAGAACTGGTGGTGACACTGAAGCGTCCGGTAAGGGATCCGGACACAAAAACAGAGTTTCGCGAGCTTCGCCTGCAGGAGCCGGTGCTGTTTCAGGCGGAAGATTTTCACCGCAATTCTGCCACGATGGGGGCGATGGCTGCCATGCGGGAACTGATTGCGGCGGTGGCAGGTGTGCCTTCGGCCCCCCTGAAATTCATGGCGGTGTCAGACTACAAAAAATGCGAACGGTTCCTGACCGGTTTTTTCCTGGACGCCTGAGCCACTGGCAGGCGAAGGCGGCAGAGCTGACGTGGTTTTTTCACTGGTCCCCGCGTGACGCGTGGGGACTGACGATGAGTGAACTGGCCTGGTGGCGGGCGCAGGCATCAAGGATTAACGTACTGAGGGCAGGCGGAGATGGCAAATGATTTTGTTTTCAGTATTAACGCCAGTGGTAATGCCAGCGAACAACTGAACAGCGCGACCCGGGCGGCGGAGTCACTCAGCGAGCAGGTGGACGAAGCCCGTAAAAAACTGTCGGAAGCCACGGAGGCAATACGCGGACTGAGCGGAGGACTGACGGAGGCCACCGGCTCAGAGAGTCAGAAGAACGCGGACACGATGACGGCATATTTTGAGCGCCTGTCACGGCTCGGGAAAGATACCGCGCAGCATTTCGGTGACATTGTGCCACCGTTACGTAATGTCGGGGCGCTGTCCTCCGGGTTGATGGGGTCCCTGGGGCGCTTCGGCCTTTCCGGTGCGGCTGTGCTGGCGGGTGGTATGGCGGTGAAAAGCCTTTACGGCAACCTGAAGCAGGCGTCGGATTCGGCTTACAGTCTGGATGTGAATGCCAGAAATGCCGGAATGAGTGTGAGTACGTTCAGTCGTTTTGCCGGGGTGTTCCGGCAGTTGGGGGTATCGGCAGAACAGGCAAACGCGGAGACCGGTTCGCTTTTTTCGAAGCTGAACGACGCGCTGAACACCCGTTCCCCGGAGGTGACCGGCATTCTGAATCAGTTCGGTGTGAAACTGGCGGAAAACAGCGATCACACGGTGAACCTGGAAAAAAGCACGCAGAACCTGATCGATGCCTTTGGACGGCTTAATGGTTCATCGCAGAAGGTGGTGGCTGACGCGCTGGGGCTGTCGGATGCGCAGCTGGCGTTACTGCGTAACATAAAGGATTTAAACACCTCCCTCAGGGAGCCCGATCGTCTGGGGCTGACAATGCCGGACAGTCTGAATGCAAAACTGGTTCAGTCAAACACCAATCTGAACCGCCTGTCGGCAGCATGGGATGCGTTTACTGACAGACTGCAGGCGAACGTGGCGGGCGGTGATATTGCCACGGCACTCACGGAAAAGGCCGTTGATTTTCTGGCGGGGGTGGATATGACGCAGGCACAGGTGGACGAGTTACGGGACTATGTGTATTCACACCGTGAAACCATAAAGGACTTTAAACCCTCTGAACTGATGGACCTGGATGAGGGAAAAGCCAGCTCCGGCCTGAAGAGAAAATATGAACAGATATTTGGTGAACGGGACAAACGGCTGAGAGGGAATGCGATGATGCTCAGTGATGATCTTGCAGCAGCGTTGTCACCCCCTTCCCCTGTTGCGCCATTACCGGATAAAAATGCCGGTGGGCGGGATATTACGCCTGAGCTGCGGGCGCATTTTTCCCGCCTTGAAAAACAGTACCACCTGCCTGAAAACACGCTTTACGGGCTGGCCATGACGGAGTCATCGGGACGGGCAGATGCGGTCGGCCCGGTCACCCGTTACGGCACGGCGAAGGGGATGTTCCAGCTTATCGACCCGACCGCGCGGGAATTCGGTCTTTACGGGAGGGATGTTTTTGACCCGTACAAAGCTTCGGATGCGGCTGCCAGAAAAATGGTGGGGCTGATGAAACAGTACAACGGAGATCTGCAGCTTTCACTTCAGGCTTACAACTGGGGCGAGGGTAATCTGAATGCTTGGCGTCGCGGACAGAAAAATATGCCGTCGGAGAGAATGAACTATGCGCCGAAGGTTCTGGGGCATATGAACAGGGTTGACGCGGATCCGGTGTCAGGTGGCGTTGTCCGTCCTGCGGGGAACAGCATCATACCGTCATCGCCTTCGGGTTCCGGTGTCCGTGAAGCGCTGCAGCAGGCGTTTGATGAAAACAAAATCCGGCTTGATATTTCTGTCACCAGTACCGCCACCGGGCAGACGACCCGTCAGACGGTGAAAGGCGGGGCGGTGGCAACTGCCATGAACATCTGAGGAGGTTGATTTGGGCATTATCACGAATGCTGTTGCGTCAGCCCTGGGGCTTTCATCCTCTGCGGGTTGGGCGTGGCGGGATCATATCCGCCAGGCATCGTTCAGGGGGGGGCCGTTTGCCGTTGTCAGCGCGGACGGCATGTTTGGCAGACGCGTGGCCATCCATGAATATCCGTTCCGGGACTCGGTGTGGATTGAGGATCTGGGGCGCAGTGCCCGTCGGTTTACCGTCCGGGGATTCCTGATTCAGGACTGTCTGGTGTATTCCGCCGGAGATGTGTTCGCGCAGCGCGATGCCCTTATTGCTGCCTGTGAGACCGGAGAGAGCGGACTGCTGGTACACCCGACGCTGGGTGAACTGACGGTTTATGTCCCGGATGGTGGTTTGTGTATTGAAGAGGGTGTGGAGTCTGAGCGGGTTTTTGCGTTCAGTCTGGCCTTTGTTGAGTCAGGGGAGAAGGTTTTTTCGGTTGTGTCCGGCACAACCTCTTCATCATCAGAAACTTGGTTTAAGACGATGACCACCATGGCTTCCGTTACGCTGGCCACCATCACCGGGGAAATGAACGGTGTCACCGGTGCCATCAGGGAAATAAAAAGTACCGTGAGCGCCTGGCAGACGATACTGGCTTCTGCCGGGACGTCGGTAACCGGTATGGTCGGGACGGTTTCTTCCCTGTTTTCACCGTCGTCGTACAGCCGGTTCTGCACGGGAAATTCTTCTGATTACGCCACGGGCAGTACCTCTTCCACGGCATCTGCGCTCAGAACCTGGCTTTCCACTACAGAAGCTGACGATGATGAGGTGATGTCCGTCATCCGTGCGTGCTCTGTGTCTGAGCAGGCGAAGATTGATGCGGCGGTGAGCGCACTGGACGATATTGCCACGGCTGACGATATGGTGGCGCGCATAAAGGAAGTGATCACCCTCATAGCCTGTTCCCTGGGCAGTGCAGAGGAAAAAATACGCCTGCTGGAAGAGACTGCCGTTGCCCGGAATGGTTCTGACGGGGACGGAAACACATCAGACGTGCTTTCATCGGCCACGCAGGCGTATATCTGCGGGATGGCTGTCGGTGCCATGCTCTGGTGCCTGATGCAGTACACCCCCCGGGGATTGCAGGAGGCTGACCGGATGATGGGGAAAGCCAGGACGATAACCGGGGATGTGCTGCTTCTGCTGGCTGATATGGGGGATGACGACGGGTATGCGGCACTGAATGCACAGTACACACAGTTCGTTCAGCACTGGCAGTCGCAGTACCTTTCTCCGTCGTTCTGGATGACGGTAAAAACGCGTATGCCACAACCGTCCCTGTCACTGGCGAACCGTCTGTATCAGGACGCAGCGCGGGCGGATGAGCTGGTGAAGGTGGCTTCTCCGACCCATCCTGCCTTCATGCCCGTAAGTTTTAAAGCGAGGAACACATGACGACTGAACCTGATAACACGCTGAAACTGAAGGTGAATGGCGTGACGTTATCCGGCTGGCAGAATGTGCGGGTCACCCGCGGGACAGAGCGTATGCCGTCGGATTTTGATTTGCTGCTTACGGACTGGTATCCACAGGAGGGGCAGCAACTGGCTCCGCCGGGAAGCAGCTGTACCATTTCCATTGGTGACGATCTGGTTATCACGGGGTATGTCGATGCGTGGCATAACACGCTTTCCCCCCGGACGCATGAGATCAGGGTGACCGGACGGGGAATGTGTCAGGATCTGGTTGACTGCTCCGCCTGGTGGGAAAACAACATGATTAAGCGGGGTGATGCACTGACCATCATCAGAAAGCTGGCGTCGGTGTATGGTATCACTGTGACGACGAATGTGACGGATTTCACCACGGTACCGGATTTTGTCATCAACTGGGGCGAGTCTCCGCAGCAAATCATAGACCGTATCTGCCGGTATGAGGGGCTGCTCTATTACGATCTTCCCGACGGGAGTCTGTTTCTGACGCGTGTTGGTACAGCGTCAGCCGCAAGCGGTGTTGAAGAGGGGGGCAACCTTCAGAAAGCGGGTTACACCCTTTCAATGAATGAGCGTTTTTCTGAATACATCGGGTTATCGGTGTCGGTGAACACGATCAGCGAACTGTCACCGTCCTCCGGATATGACACGGTAATGCTGGCCACTGCCGGTGATCCGGAGGCTGCCTCCATGCGTACCCGGAAACACATCACGATAGTGGAAAGCGCACTGATGGCAAATGGCTGTGCACAGCAGGCGGTGAACTGGGAGATGAACCGGCGCTACGGCCGAAGCATGGCGGTGAATGTGACGGTGGACAACTGGCGGGACAGTGCCGGGGCGCTCTGGCAGCCCAATACGTTTGTCCCGGTGAATATTCCGTCACTGGGGGCGGATAACCTGAACTGGATCCTCTCAGAGGTGACGTTCAGCCGGAATGATGATACCGGAACAACGGCAGATCTTGTTCTCATGCCCCCGGAGGCGTTCAGTGTGCAGCCATACCGTTTTTATTCCGGCGTGGCCGGACAGGATGTCCTGCAATGATCAGCAGCAGAGAACTTTTTTACCGGGTGATATCACTCTTCAGTACCGGCCGGGTGACAGCGGGTGATGACAGCGGCGTGGTTCAGACCGTGCAGGTACAGAGTCCGCACGAAATTCGCAGTGACACCCCGGTACTGCAGCAGTTTGGTTTTTCATCGTCACTTCCGGTGGGAACGGATGTGGTTGTGCTCAGCCAGGGCGGAAACCGCAGCAGTGCGGTGGTGGTGGCCTCCGGTCATCAGTCTTACCGCATTAACGGGCTGAGCAGCGGGGAGGTGATGGTGTACAACCAGTGGGGGCAGTTCGTCCGCCTGACCGAAAAGGGCATTGTGGTGGAAGCAAAAGGGCAGCCGGTAACGGTGAACAGCGCCACGACACTGGAGGTGACGGCAACGGACAGTGTGATGCTGAAGACCCCGCACCTGAAGGTGTCCGGTGATATTACGGATAACTGCGAAAGCAACAGCACCACCCTGAAGGCACTGCGGGATGCGTACAATACGCACACCCATCCGGTCAGCGGGGTGAAAACGGGTGACAGCAGTGTGACGAGTCAGATAACAACACGAACGGTATGACATGAGCGATATCACGCTTTTTTACGATGAAGAGATGCTCCGGTGTGACTGGATGACCGGAACCGGCGATCTGGTGTGTGGCGATGATTTGCAGACGGCGATGTTCATCAGTCTGTTATCGGACAGGCTGGCTGATGATTCTGATGATACGGACGGCAGTGACCGGCGCGGATGGTGGGGGGATCTGGATCAGGATTACCGTGTTGGTTCCCGTCTGTGGCTGCTGCGTCGTCAGAAACTGACCACACAGGTGGCTCTGAAAGCAGAGGATTATGCCCGTGAGGCGTTGCAGTGGATGGTGGACGACGGCGTTGTCTCATCCCTGACGGCGGAAGCCATGATTGTGTATCCGGACAGGCTGAAACTGACAATATCGTATTCCCTGCCGTTCAGAGGTGACGGGATCCAGGTCGTTTTATCAGTTGTGGGAGGTATGAGATGCCTTTTGAAAGACCCGGACTGTCTGAGCTGCGGGAGAAAAGCCGGTCAGATGTGAAAGACAGCCTGGAAGAGACGGGGGCACTGTTGCGTTTTGCCTCCCTGAGGATCCTGGCCGATGTCACTGCCGGAATGACGCATCTGCATTACGGCTATCTGGACTGGATAGCGCTTCAGTGCACACCGTCCACGGCAACGGATGAATACCTTGAAGCCTGGGGCACTCTGAAAGGTGTGACCCGGCGTACGGCGGTTGCGGCGACATGCGGTTGTGTGAGTTTTTCGGGGACGTCAGGCAGTATCATCCGTGCCGGGGCAGTACTTAACAGGGCTGACGGCTATCAGTATACCCTGGATTCGGATGTGACTCTTGACGGCACAGGGGCGGGGACAGGCAGCGTGACGGCGGTGCTGCCGGATCCTGTTGATGATGATACCGGTGGGGGGGAAAACGGGAATGCTGATGCAGGCACGACACTGACACCGGATACAAGCTGGGCGGGGATCAGCAGTGTTGTCACTATGACGGAAGACGCCACAGGTGGTACTGATGCTGAAGATGAGGATGATTACCGCCAGAGGGTGCTGTATGCGTACCGGAATCTGCCTCAGGGAGGATCTGCTGCAGACTATGTTCAGTGGGCGCTGGAAGTTCCGGGTGTGAAGATGGCATGGTGCGTTAACCGTGTTCTCGGTCCCGGAACGGTCGGTGTATTCATTCTGGCCGACGAAGAGGATGCGGACGTTGTCGGGGATGACGGTGTTGCTTCCGGCGAGGACTGGACATTCCGGAAAGCCACGGGACTCAAACTGACCGTGGCGGATTATATCCGTGAGCGGCAGCCGGTCACTGCGGTGGTGTATGTCATGTCTCCGGTGGAGAAAAGTATTGATATGGAATTGCGGGGGGTGAGTGGAGTCACGGATGCGATGAAGGCACAGATCACGTCTGCCATCGACAGCGTACTGGAAAATGTGAATGCGCTTAATGGTGATGGTGTGGTGAATGTGTCTGATCTGTATTACGCCATTGCGGACATCAAAGGTACAGAAGGGTTCATCCTTGCCATTCCGGATGAGAATATCACTCTGTCACAGGGGGAGATCCCCGTAAGGGGAACGGTGACATGGAGTTCATGAGGAGAGGAGGATGAGTCGTTACTCGCTGAGTGATTATACGCAGGCGCTGATGAATCTGCTGCCACGGGGCATAGTCTGGAACAGGCAACCGGACAGCGTGCAGTACCGGGCGCTCAGGGGGCTTGCCGGGTCATACCAGCGGAGTGATGCCGATGCATGTGCGCTGATAGCCGGCGCATTTCCGGCGGATGTGGAGCAGGCGAGGAAATTCATTCTGGCCAAACTGTTATCCACGGGTGGTCAGAGCAGGGAGTATTTCACGGCGCTGGGCGCGACGATGGGTTTTGTGGTCAGCATCCTGGAATATCGCGTGCCGTTGAGTGGTTTTTCCTCTTGTGGTGCATCCCTGAATACACGCAATAACAGTTTTGTATGGATGGTGGAGGTACAACCGCCGGGTGATGAGGTGACGACCAGCACGGCGTATCTTGAGTGTCTGTTCCGGCGATATGCCCCGGCACACACGCTGGTGATGTTTGAGTATCTGTCTGCGTACGCCGTAACGCTGTCCGTTCTGCCGGGAATGGAGGCAAACAGTGTGTCGGGTTATCTGACGGGAGACAAAGGGGGGGTGTCTCCGGCGTGGCGGTGACGGTTACCCTGAAAGCTATGAACGGACAGCATGATGTACGGCAGGCAGTGACGGACAGCAACGGTTTTTATATTGCAGTGAGTGACGGGGATATTTTCAGGGGATATCACAGCGTGTATGCGGATGCGGTAGTGGATATGCCGGATGATGTTACCGTGTCGGTACGCAGTGAACTGATGTTGTTGAATTGTACGGAGAAGAAAGATGAGGAAAATCAGTAATATCACATCATATGTGGATGAAAACGATGAGTTCACTGATGGTGACATCGCCGCAGGCGTGAAGCCAACGCCGTTGCTGGCATTGTGGTTTAACGTTATTCAGCGTGAACTGGTTAAGGTGGTGGAAAGTGCGGGACTGACGCTGGATCCGACCGATGACACACAGTTGTGGCAGGCGCTGTCAGAATATTTTGCCTCTTCGACGGACATGAAAACAGCTATTGGCGCTCTGGGGACAATGGCTTCCCAGAACAGTGATGCGGTGAATGTTACGAGAGGGAAAATAGAGGGCGCGGAGCTTATTGGTGATTTACAGGGAAACGCAGCCACGGCCACGAGGCTACAGACCGCCCACACCATTAATGGCGTGACTTTCGACGGTACTTCGGACATCACGATCTCATCGGGCATGTCCCAGTCCACTGCTGACACCCGGTATGTGCAGAATGTGAGGCTGGGTTCAGAAACGTCAGTATTAATGCCGTACGCGGGGAAAGTCAGTATAACCGGGCAGGTAATATCGGCGTTATCCATAGCGGGCGAAGTGGATAACAGTGCAGATTATGCCTATTTTCGTCCGGTACAGATAAACATAAATGGCACCTGGGCTACGGTTTCTCAATTGTAGTCACGGGTTCCGTGATGAGAATTAACGCTATGAATAACTTTAACAATTTCACGCTTTATACGCCGGGTAGTGATATCAGCTCAGAGCTGACCGGTGCGGGAGCGCTTTTTCTGCGGGACGAAGACGGACAGGACTGGTACGAATGTCAGAAACTGTTTGCAGAAGATACGTATAAAATCGCTTATGACAGCGACAATATTGTCCGCAGCATCACGACCGATGTTTCCACCCTGTTTCCGCTGAATCTGAGCGTTGCGGAAACTGAAACGCTGCCGGAGGGTTGCGATATTTCCGGACGCTGGAAATATGACAACGGTGAGGTGGTGGATACCCTGACGGTGGAGGAAGCAGCCATCAGGAAAACCGCAGAAATCAACGGCTGGCGTAATATGCAGGAGCAGGGAAACGTGATATTTGAGGCAGAGGGCTACCGGTGGGATGCCAGCCTCGCATCACAGACGCGAATAGAACCCGTCATGACGATGGTGACGTCGGGGACACTGCCGGAGGGATTTTTCTGGACGGATGCGGATAACGAAGATATCCCGGCGACATCTGAGTTGCTGACGGCGATTTATGAAGGGATGCAGCAGGCACTGGTTGCACAGGGATTTAAAATTCATGAACGTCAACGCCAGATGAAACAGGAGGTGTCGGAACTGACGACGGTGGCAGAGATAGAGGCGTACGAGGTCGGATGGGGAGAGGACATAACGACAGAGGAATGACAGCCGCGAGAATGCGGTTTTTTTGTGCCTGAAAAACAACCCCCGTCCTTCATGGTGTGGAGGATGACAAAATAATAAAGAGAACCGCAGTACATCGTATGCAAGAACGTACTGCGGCTGGCTGGATAACTTTCGATAGTGCGAGTATTGAATGATTTCCAGCCATTATTGGTCTTACGCGCAAATTCATGAACAAACTACTTGTCTATCGCGGGGCATCTATGGGGCATGTATGGGACATTTTTTATCGACGAATTTCGTCGAAGTTCGTCGACATTGTAAACGAATCATCTATCCAACCCTTGAAAAACGGCGCTCCTGGACGATCTTCGTCGATTTTTAAAAATGTTGCGTCACGCAGTTAAAATGGCGGGCGTACTCTTCCAGGCTGGAGATCCCCAACCGCACCCATTTTGGATGCGACCATTGCGGCAGACCGATATAAATCATAACGCGTTGAGGATCTCTTCCACGCGACGCACACGAGCAATGCGCGGGTAGATATGGTTGATGCTGTTGTTGTGCTGTTCGGTACTGGCGGCGCTACAGGCGTCTTCAGCGATCACCAGATTAAACCCTAACTCCCACGCGTTACGGGCGGTGGACTCAACACCGATATTGGTTGAAATCCCACACAAGACAATGGTGTCAATGCCACGACGGCGTAATTGCAACTCCAGATCCGTACCGTAAAACGCACCCCATTGACGTTTAATGATTTCAATATCGCTGTCAGTTGCACCTAACGCCGCAGGATGCCGCCACCAGTTCTCCGGCAACGTTTTGGCAGGCGAAGGCGCATCAACCGGCTGTTTCAATGCTTCGGCATAATCGGCAGACCAGCCGACGCGCACCAGAAATACGGACTGTCCGTTTGCGCGAAATTTCGCCGCCAGTTTTCCGGCGCGATTAACAACATCCTCGGCAGTATGTGGGCCACCGGCAAAAGGCAAGATGCCTTCCTGTAAATCAATCACCACCAGCGCAGTGGTTTTAGCATTAAGCTCAAGCATGATCTCTCCTGATAAAACAAAATCGTACCTCTCACCTTAATGCGATTAGCCGATGGCAGGATGACAAATTTTGTTAATTTTTATGTGTTCAGGCAACACCTTTATAGCAAACAAGGGTAGAGTCTGATTCCAGGCCTGATATAAAGTGGTAACGAGTCGTTCCAGAGCGGGCCAGACTCTTACGGTGCGGCAGAATTTCCAGTATAATAGCCGCCTTTTTTCATTCAGTTGTGACATACAGCTAACGCTGCGACTTAGGTCACCTGCGCAGCAGGGGACATCCGCCGGCAGCTAAGTTAAGGGATATCTCATGCGTACAGAATATTGTGGACAGCTCCGTTTGTCCCACGTGGGGCAGCAGGTGACTCTGTGTGGTTGGGTCAACCGTCGTCGTGATCTTGGTAGCCTGATCTTCATCGATATGCGCGACCGCGAAGGTATCGTGCAGGTATTTTTCGATCCGGATCGTGCGGACGCGTTAAAGCTGGCCTCCGAACTGCGTAATGAGTTCTGCATTCAGGTAACGGGCACCGTGCGTGCGCGTGACGAAAAAAATATCAACCGCGATATGGCGACCGGCGAAATCGAAGTGCTGGCGTCTTCGCTGACCATCATCAACCGCGCAGACGTTCTGCCGCTTGACTCTAACCACGTCAACACCGAAGAAGCGCGTCTGAAATACCGCTACCTCGACCTGCGTCGTCCGGAAATGGCTCAACGCCTGAAAACGCGCGCTAAAATTACTAGCCTGGTGCGCCGTTTTATGGATGACCACGGCTTCCTCGACATCGAAACTCCGATGCTGACCAAAGCGACGCCGGAAGGCGCACGTGACTACCTGGTGCCGTCTCGTGTGCACAAAGGTAAATTCTACGCGTTGCCGCAGTCTCCGCAGTTGTTCAAACAGTTGCTGATGATGTCCGGTTTCGACCGCTACTATCAGATCGTTAAGTGTTTCCGTGACGAAGACCTGCGTGCTGATCGTCAGCCTGAATTTACCCAGATCGATGTGGAAACTTCGTTCATGACCGCGCCGCAAGTGCGTGAAGTCATGGAAGCCCTGGTGCGTCATCTGTGGCTGGAAGTGAAGGGCGTAGATCTGGGCGATTTCCCGGTAATGACCTTTGCGGAAGCTGAACGCCGTTATGGTTCTGATAAACCGGATCTGCGTAACCCGATGGAACTGGCCGACGTTGCCGACCTGCTGAAATCCGTTGAGTTTGCGGTATTCGCGGGGCCAGCGAACGATCCGAAAGGTCGTGTTGCTGCTCTGCGAGTTCCGGGCGGGGCATCGCTGACCCGTAAGCAGATCGACGAATACGGTAACTTCGTCAAAATCTACGGCGCGAAAGGTCTGGCTTACATCAAAGTCAACGAACGCGCGAAAGGTCTGGAAGGTATCAACAGCCCGGTAGCGAAATTCCTCAACGCTGAAATCATCGAAGCCATCCTGGAGCGTACCGCCGCACAAGATGGCGATATGATTTTCTTCGGTGCCGACAACAAGAAAATTGTTGCCGACGCGATGGGCGCACTGCGTCTGAAAGTCGGTAAAGATCTCGGCCTGACCGACGAAAGCAAATGGGCACCGCTGTGGGTTATCGACTTCCCGATGTTTGAAGACGATGGCGAAGGCGGCCTGACGGCAATGCACCATCCGTTCACCTCACCGAAAGACATGACTGCCGCCGAGCTGAAAGCGGCACCGGAAAATGCGGTGGCGAACGCTTACGATATGGTCATCAATGGTTACGAAGTGGGCGGTGGCTCTGTGCGTATCCATAATGGTGATATGCAGCAGACGGTGTTTGGCATTCTGGGTATCACCGAAGAAGAACAGCGCGAGAAATTCGGCTTCCTGCTCGATGCCCTGAAATATGGTACGCCGCCGCACGCAGGTTTGGCATTCGGTCTTGACCGTCTGACCATGCTGCTGACCGGCACCGACAACATCCGTGACGTTATCGCCTTCCCGAAAACAACGGCGGCAGCGTGTCTGATGACTGAAGCCCCGAGCTTTGCTAACCCGACTGCACTGGCTGAGCTGAGCATTCAGGTTGTCAAGAAGGCTGAGAATAACTGATATGAATAAAATACACGAAATCATTTGCGGTGCATCGAGGCGGCAACTGAGTGAACTCCCATGAGCATAGATAACTATGTGAATGGGATGAGCGAAAGCAGCCAACGAAGAGGCAGCGTGAAGGATAAAGTGTATAAGCGTCCCGTTTCGATCTTAGTGGTCATTTACGCACAAGATACGAAACGGGTGCTGATGTTACAGCGGCGTGACGATCCTGACTTCTGGCAGTCGGTAACCGGCAGTGTGGAGGAGGGTGAAACCGCGCCGCAAGCTGCTATGCGCGAAGTAAAGGAAGAGGTCACCATTGATGTTGTTGCTGAACAACTGACCTTAATTGACTGTCAGCGCACGGTAGAGTTTGAAATTTTTTCACATTTGCGTCATCGCTATGCGCCGGGCGTGACGCGTAATACGGAATCATGGTTCTGTCTTGCGCTACCACACGAGCGCCAGATTGTTTTTACTGAACATCTGGCATACCAATGGCTTGATGCGCCCGCTGCGGCGGCGCTTACTAAGTCGTGGAGCAACCGACAGGCGATTGAACAATTTGTAATTAACTTAGCCTGAGAAGGCGTATACACAAAATCCTTCGAGCTGTATCAAGGTGGTAAACGAGAGCCGCTAACGCAGGCAGCCTGAAGGATCAAGTGTATAGTTATTTTGGAGATATTTTTATGGCAGGTCATAGTAAATGGGCCAACACCAGACATCGTAAAGCTGCGCAGGATGCTAAGCGCGGTAAAATCTTCACTAAAATCATTCGTGAGCTGGTGACCGCAGCTAAACTGGGTGGTGGCGATCCGGATGCTAACCCGCGTCTGCGTGCTGCCATTGATAAAGCACTGTCTAACAACATGACCCGTGACACCCTGAACCGCGCAATTGCACGTGGTGTGGGCGGTGATGATGATGCGAACATGGAAACCATCATCTACGAAGGTTACGGTCCTGGCGGCACTGCAATCATGATTGAATGTCTCTCTGACAACCGCAACCGTACCGTTGCTGAAGTGCGTCACGCATTCAGCAAATGTGGTGGCAACCTCGGTACTGACGGTTCCGTGGCTTATCTGTTCAGCAAAAAAGGTGTGATCTCCTTCGAGAAAGGTGACGAAGACACCATTATGGAAGCGGCGCTGGAAGCAGGTGCTGAAGACGTTGTGACCTATGATGACGGCGCGATTGACGTTTACACCGCATGGGAAGAGATGGGTAAAGTACGCGACGCTCTGGAAGCGGCAGGTCTGAAAGCAGATAGCGCGGAAGTATCTATGATCCCGTCAACCAAAGCTGATATGGATGCAGAAACCGCACCGAAACTGATGCGTCTGATCGATATGCTGGAAGACTGCGACGACGTGCAGGAAGTTTACCATAACGGTGAGATCTCTGATGAGGTTGCAGCGACCCTCTGATGAGGCCGGCTAAACAACAAAACGGAGACGCGTGATGGCGATTATTCTCGGCATTGACCCGGGTTCACGCGTTACCGGTTACGGCGTTATCCGCCAGGTGGGCAGACAACTGTCCTACCTGGGTAGCGGATGCATACGCACCAAAGTGGATGATTTACCGTCTCGTCTGAAGCTCATTTATGCAGGCGTGACGGAAATCATCACCCAGTTCCAGCCAGATTATTTCGCAATCGAACAAGTCTTTATGGCGAAGAACGCCGATTCTGCCCTGAAACTGGGGCAGGCGCGTGGTGTGGCGATTGTGGCAGCGGTGAATCAGGAATTGCCGGTATTTGAGTATGCCGCTCGCCAGGTAAAGCAAACCGTGGTGGGTATTGGCAGTGCCGAGAAAAGCCAGGTGCAGCATATGGTTCGCACCTTGCTGAAACTTCCCGCTAACCCGCAGGCAGACGCCGCTGATGCGCTGGCAATTGCCATCACCCACTGCCATATCAGTCAGAATGCGATGCAGATGAGCGAATCGCGGCTGAATCTGGCTCGCGGGCGACTGCGTTAAATTATACTGCCTCGGTCAGTTCAGGCTGAGGCGTATCTACTCCTTCGGCATGAATCAACACCAGACCCGGATGATGCCACAAACTCGCTGGCGTTACGGTTTTTCGCGCCCACGGAATTGAGCCTAAAAACCAGAATTTCCAGAAAGTAAGTTTTGCATGTGGATTGCTGTGTAATAACTCTTCAAAAGTTTCTATCTCGCCTACCGGAATACATAATGCTTCTTTATAAATATCAAAGACAAACTTTGAGCAGAACTGGCGAGATGACTCATATTTAAACCCGGTGTGATAGAGCTTGCGCAGTCGAGAGGGAACCTGTTCTATCAGCCTTTGTTTTTGCTGTTCTGTCAGCCCTGCACCTAATCGCTTTACGGCATAGCGTTGGTGAGAAGAACGTTTAATAAAATGGGACAGTGTGGTGATGGTGGAGAGGGGAACACGGCTTTCTGCGACCAGAAAATCATCGCCGTCATGACCGATAATGATCCCGACGTGATTACTCCAGCAATTCGATGCGGCAGAAATTTGGCCGAATAATGCGGCACCTATACATGTAAATACAATATCACCAGTTTCATATTCAGCAGGATAATTAATATTCACTTTATCATTCCATTGAAATAAATTTGAATATGTTTAATAACATAAAATCTTTTTTATCGCAGGTATAGTCAAGTTTATTTTTTTTGGGGGTCTTTTACCTGAATATTTAATATATAAAATATTTGCTTTCAATATGACCTGGAGAATGAATTATGCAGTGACAATTCTCCGTTCATCGAGACGCCTCGCAATTTTTCTGCATCCTTCGCTGGATATCTATCCAGCATTTTTTTATCATACAGCATTATCTTTGATTCATTACGCAGGAGCGTCATGTGATAGGCAGGCTGAGAGGCATCATTCTGGAAAAACAACCCCCGCTGGTGTTACTTGAAGTGGGCGGCGTAGGCTATGAAGTGCATATGCCGATGACCTGTTTTTATGAACTCCCTGAAGCGGGCCAGGAAACGATAGTCTTCACCCACTTTGTAGTACGTGAAGACGCGCAGTTACTGTACGGTTTTAACAATAAGCAAGAACGCACGCTGTTTAAAGAACTGATTAAAACCAACGGTGTGGGGCCGAAACTGGCACTGGCGATCCTCTCTGGTATGTCAGCGCAGCAGTTTGTTAATGCCGTTGAGCGAGAGGATCCTGCAGCACTGGTGAAATTACCTGGCATAGGTAAAAAAACTGCCGAACGGCTGATTGTTGAAATGAAAGATCGCTTTAAAGGCCTGCACGGCGATCTGTTTACACCGGCTGCCGATCTGGTGTTGACCTCACCGGCAAGCCCGGCAACCGACGATGCCGAGCAGGAAGCGGTTGCTGCGCTGGTGGCGCTGGGCTATAAACCACAAGAAGCCAGCCGCATGGTGAGCAAAATCGCTCGTCCTGATGCCAGCAGTGAAACATTAATTCGCGAAGCCCTGCGCGCCGCGTTATGAGGTAAAGGATGATTGAAGCAGACCGTCTGATTTCTGCCGGTACGACCTTGCCGGAAGATGTGGTAGATCGCGCTATTCGCCCCAAATTACTGGAAGAGTATGTTGGTCAGCCGCAGGTCCGTTCGCAGATGGAGATTTTCATCAAAGCAGCGAAACTGCGCGGCGATGCCCTCGATCATCTATTGATTTTTGGTCCTCCTGGCCTGGGAAAAACCACGTTAGCCAACATCGTTGCCAATGAAATGGGCGTCAATTTACGCACAACGTCTGGTCCGGTACTGGAAAAGGCGGGTGACCTGGCGGCAATGCTGACCAACCTTGAACCGCACGATGTGCTGTTTATTGATGAGATCCATCGTCTCTCGCCAGTCGTGGAAGAGGTGCTGTATCCGGCGATGGAAGATTACCAGTTGGATATTATGATTGGTGAAGGCCCGGCAGCGCGTTCGATAAAAATCGATCTACCACCGTTCACCCTGATTGGCGCGACCACGCGTGCTGGCTCATTGACATCGCCATTGCGTGACCGTTTCGGTATAGTGCAGCGCCTGGAGTTTTACCAGGTGCCTGATCTGCAATATATCGTCAGTCGTAGCGCACGGTTTATGGGGCTTGAGATGAGTGACGATGGCGCACTGGAAGTCGCTCGCCGGGCGCGAGGTACGCCACGTATCGCTAATCGTTTGCTGCGTCGTGTGCGTGATTTTGCCGAAGTGAAGCATGATGGCACAATCTCGGCAGATATCGCCGCCCAGGCGCTGGATATGCTTAATGTCGATGCAGAAGGTTTCGATTATATGGATCGCAAGTTATTGCTGGCGGTAATCGATAAATTCTTCGGTGGTCCGGTTGGCCTGGATAACCTGGCTGCAGCCATTGGCGAAGAGCGTGAAACCATTGAGGATGTGCTGGAACCTTATTTGATTCAGCAAGGCTTTTTGCAGCGTACACCGCGCGGGCGTATGGCGACAGTGCGGGCGTGGAACCACTTCGGGATTACACCGCCAGAAATGCCGTAGAGCGGATAAAGCGTTAACGTCGCATCTGGCATTGAATTATTGACAGGATGAATCGAGACAGGCGCTCCCGCAGGAGCGCCTGATTGATTAGCGACCAAACAGGTCACGTTTTTTCGCTTTAAATGGCTGGGAAATCACCACCAGCACTGCGACAATCAGGTAAGCAACAAAAATACCGAGCAACCACTGCGGCATATCCAGACCTAAAAACTCCCACTGACGCTCAGCGCAATCACCAGAGGCGACAAACACTTGTGGCACCCATTTATCCAGCGGCAGCCAGTCCGGGAAGCGAACCATGAAATCACAGGTCATAAACGGCGAAGGATAGAGCTGGAGCATGGTGTGTTCGTAAGTTAACTGCACACCACGAAACGCGCTATACAACCAGATAATCATCGCCACATAACGCAGCGGCGTTTTCGGGGCGATAGCGCCAATCAACGCGGCACCCAGAACACCGAATAACGCGCAGCGTTCATAAATACAGAGCACGCAAGGTTTCAATAACATCACATGCTGGAACCACAGCGCCGTCAGTTCCAGTGCCAGAGCGGTAAGCGCCATTAACAACCAAGCACCCCGCCCCTGTGAACATTGGTTCAAAAATCGCAACATAATAATTTCCCTGCAATATGCATCGAATGCGCAGTTTAAACCAATTCATTCGTTGCGCCACCAGGAGGGAGTAAAAATAGGATGTAATTGAACAATTATCGGGCGGAAAGGCAAACCGGGCATGAATATGCCCGGTAAGTTGTTATCAAAGCGTTGCTATCCACCCCATTTGCATAAACCATTCAGTTACAGGGGCAAGAGTAAACTCTACGCAGAGTAGCCCGACGAGGGTCAGTACGAGGGTGTAGGGCAGAGCCATCCATACCATGCGGCCATAAGAAAGACGTATCAATGGCGCGAGAGCGGAGGTTAACAGGAACAAGAACGCAGCTTGTCCGTTCGGCGTGGCGACGGATGGCAGGTTGGTCCCGGTGTTAATGGCGACGGCCAGCAGTTCATATTGCTTCATACTGATAGCGCCGCTCTCCATTGCTGCTTTGGCTTCGTTGATATAAATCGTTCCCACAAAGACGTTATCCGAAATGGAAGACAGCAAACCGTTGAAGATATAGAACAGCGATAGCTGGGCGTGTTCTGATGCCTGCAATACAAACTGGATAATTGGGGAGAACAGTTGTTGGTCGATAATCACCGCAACTACCGAGAAAAAGACCGTCAACAGTGCAGTGAATGGCAGAGATTCGGTGAAGGCTTTGCCGATAGCATGTTCATCAGTGACACCGGTCAGTGATGTAGTCAGAATAATGACAGACAAACCAATCAGGCCGACTTCCGCCAGATGCAACGCCAGCGCGGTGACCAACCAGACGCCGATAATCGCCTGGACAATCAGGCGAATTTTATCCTGACGTGTACGCTGGTTACGGCTTTGATCGTCAAACTGCTGCAGCACTTCGCGGACTTTCTCCGGCAGCGTTTCACCGTAGCCAAACCAACGCATTTTCTCCACTAACAGGCAGGTTAACAAACCACAAATCAGAACCGGGACGGTTACCGGTGACATGCGCAGGAAGAAATCGCCAAAATGCCAGCCAGCAGCTTTCGCAATAATCAGGTTTTGCGGTTCACCGACCATGGTCATCACACCGCCTAATGCAGTACCGACACCCGCGTGCATCATCAGGCTACGCAGAAAACCACGGAACTGCTCCAGCACCACCTTGTAATGCTTGTCGATATGGCTGTCGTCTTGCAGATCGGTATCTTCGGCACGGGAAGAAGCCACTCGGTGATAAATACCATAAAAACCCACCGCAACGCTGATCACCACGGCCACTACGGTTAAGGCATCCAGGAACGCGGAGAGAAACGCAGCCGCCACACAAAAAGAGAGCGATAACAGCATTTTGGAGCGAATGCTTAACAGCAAGCGGGTAAAGATGAACAGCAATAGCTGTTTCATAAAATAGATACCCGCCACCATAAACATCAGTAGCAGCAAGACTTCAAGATTCGCCGCCACCTCTTCACGGACGTGCTCCGCGCTGGTCATGCCTATGAATACCGCTTCGATAGCCAACAGGCCGCCAGGCAGTAGCGGATAGCATTTGAGCGCCATCGCCAGGGTGAAAATAAATTCCGCTACCAACAGCCAGCCAGCAACAAAAGGGCTGATGAGGAAAATTAACGGGTTAACAATTAAGAAAATAATGAGGGCAAGTTTGTACCAGTCAGGTGACTGGCCCAAAAAATTGCGCCATAACGCGCGGCCCCAGGAGATCTCCATGATGGTTTCCCTTACCTTACAAATAATAAATGATGTTTTTATGTTAGAACGCAAAGCTTAACGGCCAGGCAGGAGTGAGGCAAGTCTTGATAGTCAAGCGGAAAGAGATGCGGAAAATGAAGCCCTGATCCCTTTTTTCTTCTTTTTGTCTGCTATCAGCGTAGTTAGCCCTCTGGTATGATGAGTCCAACTTTGTTTTGCTGTGTTATGGAAATCTCACTATGGTCATTAAGGCGCAAAGCCCGGCAGGTTTCGCGGAAGAGTACATTATTGAAAGTATCTGGAATAACCGCTTCCCACCCGGGACTATTTTGCCCGCAGAACGTGAACTTTCAGAATTAATTGGCGTAACGCGTACGACGTTACGTGAAGTGTTGCAGCGACTGGCACGAGATGGCTGGTTGACTATTCAACATGGCAAGCCAACGAAGGTGAATAATTTCTGGGAAACCTCCGGTTTAAATATCCTTGAAACACTGGCGCGACTCGACCACGAAAGTGTGCCGCAACTTATTGATAATTTGCTGTCAGTGCGTACCAATATTTCAACTATTTTTATTCGCACCGCGTTTCGTCAGCACCCTGATAAAGCGCAGGAAGTGCTGGCAACCGCCAATGAAGTGGCCGATCACGCCGATGCTTTTGCTGATCTGGATTACAACATTTTCCGCGGTCTGGCGTTTGCCTCTGGCAACCCGATTTACGGCCTGATCATTAACGGGATGAAAGGGTTGTACACGCGCATTGGTCGTCACTATTTTGCTAATCCGGAAGCGCGCAGTCTGGCGCTGGGTTTCTACCACAAGCTGTCGGCATTGTGCAGTGAAGGCGCGCACGATCAGGTTTACGAAACGGTGCGTCGCTATGGGCATGAGAGTGGCGAGATTTGGCACCGGATGCAGAAGAACTTGCCAGGTGATTTAGCCATTCAGGGGCGATAATCCATCCAGACTGATGACAAACGCGTAATTGCCTGATGCGCTATGCTTATCAGGCTTACGTTGTTCTTGCAATATATTGAATTTTCGATACTTTGTACGCCACATCAGGCAAAAATGAGTCCTCCTCAAATGAGGAGGACTTTTTACAGATTTCCCATTCTTGGCGGGCAACGTTCCAGCAACTCGACGCTGCCATCTTCGTTTTGCTGCTCCAGCGTCACATCAAATCCCCACAAACGATGCACATGTTTCAGCACCTCTTTACGTCCCCGATCCAGCGGAGCGCGGTTATGCGGAATGTAGCGTAGAATCAGCGAACGGTCGCCGCGCAAATCCACGTTCCAGATCTGAATATTCGGCTCCAGATTGCTTAAGTTATATTGCGACGATAATCGGTTACGGATCTCCCGATAACCTTCCTCATTATGAATGGCAGAAATTTCCAGATAATTATGCCGATCATCATCCAGCACGGTGAAGAAGCGGAAATCACGCATTACCTTCGGTGACAGGAATTGACTGATAAAGCTCTCATCTTTGAAATCACGCATCGCGAAATGCAGCGTTTCCAGCCAGTCAGAACCGGCGATATCCGGGAACCAGTATTTGTCTTCTTCCGTTGGTGACTGACAAATCCGCTTAATATCCTGGAACATGGCGAATCCGAGAGCATACGGATTAATGCCGCTGTACCACGGGCTGTTATACGGTGGCTGGAAGACCACATTGGTGTGACTATGCAAGAACTCCAGCATAAAGCGTTCGGTCACTTTCCCTTCATCGTACAGATGGTTAAGGATGGTGTAGTGCCAGAAGGTGGCCCAGCCTTCGTTCATCACCTGAGTCTGTTTTTGCGGATAAAAATACTGGCTCACCTTACGCACAATGCGCAGGATTTCACGCTGCCATGATTCCAGCAGTGGGGCATTTTTCTCCATAAAATAGAGCAGGTTTTCTTGTGGTTCGGAAGGATAGCGGCGCGCTTCGGCAACGGTTTTCTCTTCTTCGCGTTTCGGCAGGGTACGCCAGAGCATATTGACCTGACTTTGCAGATACTCTTCGCGGCTTTTCTGCCGGGCTTTCTCCTCTTGCAGCGAGATTTTTTGCGGGCGTTTGTAACGATCCACTCCGTAGTTCATCAGCGCATGGCACGAGTCCAGCAGCTTTTCTACCTCATCAACGCCATAACGTTCTTCGCACTCGGTAATGTATTTGCGGGCGAAAATCAGGTAATCGACAATCGAACTGGCATCGGTCCAGCTACGGAATAAATAATTGTTTTTGAAGAAAGAGTTATGGCCGTAACAGGCATGCGCCATCACCAGCGCCTGCATGGTAATGGTGTTCTCTTCCATCAGGTAAGCGATACACGGGTTAGAGTTTATGACAATTTCATAGGCCAGCCCTTGTTGGCCATGCTTATACAGGCGCTCAGTTTCGATAAACTTCTTACCAAATGACCAGTGCGGATAGTTAATCGGCATACCGACGCTGGAGTAGGCATCCATCATCTGTTCTGAGGTGATCACTTCAATCTGGTGCGGGTAGGTATCCAGCCGATAGAGTTTCGCCACCCGGTCTATCTCTGCCAGATAAATATCCAGCAGCTCGAACGTCCAGTCGGGTCCATCGCTCAAACGTGTGGTGTCCTTATTCATAGAATCGATCGTCGCCATACGCGCACCTCATTGTTGTCGGTACTCTCTGTGTGGAGAACCTCATTTCAAGCATAGAACACCCGTTAAAAACCGCGTCGCCGGAGAATTTTTTTCTTTGCGATTTCTTATTATCGTAGTGCCAATAATCAGCCTCTGAACGGAATTTTCTGCTGGATAAAAAGTACCTTCAGCAGGAGATACCAAAGACGGCATATTCCCACAGCGTCAGGGAGATGTGAGCCAGCTCACCATAAAAAAGCCATATGTTGAATAATATTTTTATCTAGGTTATCAAGATGTAATTAGATTATTGTTCTTTTACTGTATCTACCGTTATCGGAGTGGCTATGCGAGTTGTCATACTGGGAAGTGGTGTGGTAGGCGTTGCCAGCGCCTGGTATTTAAATCAGGCAGGACATGAGGTCACCGTTATTGATCGGGAACCGGGAGCAGCCCTGGAAACCAGCGCAGCAAATGCCGGGCAAATCTCGCCTGGTTATGCGGCACCGTGGGCGGCGCCAGGTGTGCCGTTGAAGGCGATTAAATGGATGTTTCAGCGCCATGCACCGCTGGCGGTTCGTCTCGACGGTACGCAATTTCAGTTGAAATGGATGTGGCAAATGTTACGTAACTGCGACACCAGCCACTACATGGAAAACAAAGGGCGGATGGTGCGCCTGGCGGAATACAGCCGTGATTGCCTGAAAACATTACGTGCTGAGACTAACATCCAGTATGAAGGGCGGCAGGGCGGGACGCTGCAACTGTTCCGTACCGAACAACAATATGAAAACGCGACTCGCGATATTGCCGTTCTGGAAGATGCTGGTGTGCCGTACAAACTACTGGGATCCAGCCGTCTGGCGGAAGTGGAGCCAGCGCTGGGCGAAGTGGCACACAAACTCACCGGTGGCCTGCAACTGCCCAATGACGAAACCGGCGATTGCCAGCTCTTTACCCAGAATTTAGCGCGAATGGCGGAACAGGCGGGGGTTAAATTCCGCTTTAATACGCCTGTCGATCAACTGCTTTGCGACGGTGAGCAGATCTATGGCGTGAAGTGTGGTGATGAAATGATTAAGGCCGATGCGTATGTGATGGCATTTGGTTCTTACTCGACAGCGATGCTCAAAGGCATTGTTGATATTCCGGTCTACCCGCTGAAAGGTTACTCGCTGACCATTCCGATTGCACAAGAAGATGGTGCGCCGGTGTCCACTATTCTCGATGAAACCTACAAAATTGCCATTACACGTTTCGATAATCGCATCCGTGTCGGCGGAATGGCGGAAATTGTTGGCTTTAATACTGAACTGCTACAGCCGCGTCGTGAAACGCTGGAGATGGTGGTTCGCGATCTCTATCCGCGCGGCGGTCATGTTGAGCAGGCCACGTTCTGGACGGGGCTACGCCCGATGACGCCAGATGGCACGCCGGTTGTGGGGCGTACACGCTTTAAAAATTTGTGGCTGAATACCGGTCACGGCACGCTCGGCTGGACGATGGCTTGCGGTTCTGGTCAGTTGTTAAGCGATCTGCTCTCTGGTCGCACGCCCGCTATCCCGTATGAGGATTTAAGCGTGGCGCGCTACAGCCGTGGATTTACGCCATCGCGCCCGGGTCATTTACATGGCGCGCACAGCTAAGGACGCGAGATGACCAGACCGATACAGGCCAGCCTCGATCTGCAGGCATTAAAACAGAATCTGACCATTGTTCGCCAGGCCGCGCCGCATGCGCGTGTCTGGTCGGTGGTAAAAGCCAACGCGTATGGTCACGGTGTCGAGCGTATCTGGAGCGCGCTCGGGGCCACCGATGGCTTTGCATTACTTAATCTGGAAGAGGCGATAACGTTACGCGAGCGCGGCTGGAAAGGGCCGATCCTGATGCTGGAGGGATTTTTCCATGCTCAGGATCTGGAAATTTATGACCAGTACCGGCTGACCACCTGTGTACACAGCAACTGGCAGCTCAAAGCGTTGCAAAACGCGCGACTAAAGGCACCGCTGGATATTTATCTTAAAGTGAACAGCGGGATGAATCGGCTGGGCTTCATGCCTGAGCGCATGCTTACCGTCTGGCAGCAATTGCGGGCGATGGCGAATGTTGGCGAAATGACGCTGATGTCGCATTTTGCCGATGCGGAGCATCCTGATGGGATTTCTACGGCGATGGCGCATATTGAGCGAGCAGCAGAAGGGCTGGAGTGTCGGCGTTCGTTGTCTAACTCGGCGGCAACCCTGTGGCATCCGGAAGCGCATTTTGACTGGGTTCGACCAGGCATTATTTTGTATGGTGCTTCGCCGTCCGGTCAGTGGCGGGATATTGCCAATACTGGATTACGTCCGGTAATGACATTAAGCAGCGAGATTATTGGTATCCAGACACTAAAAGCAGGAGATCGTGTGGGCTATGGCGGTCACTATACCGCGCGCGATGAGCAGCGAATTGGCATTGTCGCCGCCGGATACGCCGATGGTTATCCGCGTCATGCGCCAACCGGTACACCTGTTTTAGTGGACGGAGTACGCACCATGACGATAGGGACAGTCTCGATGGATATGCTGGCGGTTGATTTGACGCCTTGCCCGCAGGCGGGAATTGGTACGCCGGTTGAGCTGTGGGGCAAGGAGATCAAAATTGATGATGTCGCCGCCGCTGCCGGAACGGTAGGCTATGAGTTGATGTGCGCGCTGGCGTTACGCGTGCCAGTTGTGACGGTGTAACTTGCTGTTAGCCGGATAAGACGCACAGCGTCGCATCCGGCGATACAAACTACATCAAATTTTAGATTCGGCTTCGTCCTCTGCCACCCGAACGCCGATCTTCAACACGGCATTATCTTCTTTCTCAGCCACCGTCCAGATCATCCCGGCAAACTCCACCTGGTCACCGACAACCGGTGCCGCGCCTAACAACTGCTGAACAATTTCACCCAGTGTTTGCTGTTTATCGCGATATTCCCGGCCGTCTTCCAGACCATATATCAGCGCCACATCAGCATATTTGGCGCTGGCTTCGAGAATGAAGTCACCAAAGAAGCGTTGATCCAGCGCGACTGGCGGCGACTGGCTGAACAGTTTACCGAGCGCCGGAAGATCGCGCTCCCGACCAATTACACACAGCACATCGCCTTCGCGCAGTCGGGTGCTGCCGGTGGGATGAAGCAACTGGTTATCACGAAACAGTGCCGCAATACGCGTCTCTTTTGGCATATGCAGATCGCGCAGTGCCGCACCCACGCACCATTTATCGGCACTTAACTGATAAACAAACTGCTCCCACGGGTTTTCCGGGTGAATATCCAGGCCAACGCGTGATACAGGACGTCCGACGGGCGGAACCACGACTTTGGCTTTTTTCGCTGCCCACGAGAGTGATGTTCCCTGTAATAGCAGTGAAACCAGCACCACGAAGAAGGCGACATTAAAGAACAAGCGCGCATTTTCCAGCCCCGCCATCATCGGGAATACTGCCAGAATGATCGGCACCGCGCCGCGTAATCCCACCCAACTGATAAACACCCGTTCGCGCAGATTGAAGCCGCGGAACGGTAATAATCCGGCAAATACCGACAGGGGACGGGCGAAGAAAATCATCCATGCGGACAATATGAGCGCCGGAATGGCAATAGGCAGCAGGTCGCTCGGATTAACCAACAGGCCGAGCACGAGGAACATGGCGATTTGTGCCAGCCAGGCGAGGCCGTCGAAATTTTGCAGAATGCCGTAGCGGTTGCGAATCGGGCGATTACCCAGCAGAAAACCGCACAGATAAACTGCCAGAATACCGCTGCCTTCCAGCGCCGTGGTTAAAGAGAAAATCAGGATACCGCCGCTTAATGCCAGCAATGGATACAAGCCCGCAGGCAGAGCAATGCGGTTAATCATTTGCAGCAGTAAATAACCACCGCCAAGACCGATCACAATTCCCAGCCCAAATTGCTGCAGAATATCGACAACGAACATCCAGCTAATAGTGCTTTCATGATGCTGGATCATCGCAATCAAGGTAATCGTCAGAAAGACGGCCATCGGATCATTGCTGCCGGATTCTATCTCCAGTGTTGAGCCAACACGTTCGTTAAGTCCCTTGCCGCCAAGCAGAGAAAAGACCGCTGCGGCGTCGGTGGAGCCGACAATGGCACCGATTAATAAGCCTTCAATCAAATCAAGATTAAACAACCACGCCGCCATCATGCCGGTTAAACCTGAGGTGATAAGCACGCCGACTGTCGCCAGTGAAAGCGCCGGACCTAATGCAACACGAAATGAGCTGGCCTGGGTTCGCATCCCGCCGTCGAGCAAAATAATTGCCAGCGCCAGATTACTTACCATGTAGGCAAAAGGATAATTATCAAACGGAATGCCGCCGACGCCATCGACGCCCGCCAACATGCCAATCGCCAGGAAAATAACCAGAATCGGAATGCCAAGGCGGGAAGAAAATGAACTAAGTAAAATACTACTGGTGACAAGGATGGAGCCTAAGATGAAAAGGCTAATGATTGTTGCGGCATCCAACGGTCGGTTACTCCTGATTACGCTGTCTCGTACTATAAACCCTACCATATTCACGGCAGAAACAGCGTTTTACTTGGCCCTGAAGCGTGATTTTTTTACGCTTTCAGAACAGGATGACCGCTTATTGTCATCCGTGTGCCTCTTTTATCGTTATTGAGTATGGCATGTGCGCCCAACGGCAGTGTAACCGTGCGTTGTTCATGACCAAAATCGAGGCCGGTGATGAGTGGGATCGACAGACGAGAGCGCAAGAACGCGTAAACTGACTCCAGGTTGTAACCCGCGTCATAATCATTTGGCGCGCTGCCACTGAAACTACCGAGAATGATCGCGCTCTGACGATGTAAAATACCTGCGTGATAAAGCTGTAACAACATGCGCTCGACGCGGAAAGGATGCTCGTTGATATCCTCCAGCACCAGAATGCCGTTCTCGATTTGCGGCATCCAGGGCGTACCAATCAGCGAAATCAACATCGCGAGGTTGCCTCCCCACAACGTGCCTTCGCTCTGACACGCCGGGCCTTCCCCTTGCCATTCAATGGCGAACGTTTCATTACGTAACGCCAGCCAGAAATGGTGCTCGGTAAAGGCGTTCAACTCATCCGCGCCAAAATTCGCCACCAGCATCGGTCCGCTAAAGGTGATGACATTGCCTTGCGCCAGAAGAGCGCACTGAATGGCCGTAAAATCGCTATGCCCGCAGATGAGCAACGGATCATGTTGTTGGCGAGTTACCAGTGCCTGCCAGTCAATGTCTGCCAGTAAGCGACTGGCACCGTAACCGCCGCGTACTGCCAGTACGATAGTGTTGGGTGACGTCAGCCTGGCAAGGGCATTGATATCCTCCAGTCGCTCCGTTTCCGTACCAGCAAAACGCTCACAGCGTCGGGCAATGACCTCTACGTTATTGACCTGATGACCTGCATCCGTCAGGCGTTGAATACCGCGCTGCGCGGCGTGCTGATTAATGCAGTAACCCGACGGGGCGATTAAGTGAAACTGAGACATGGCAATTCCTTGCTGACAACAGAAACGAATTGTATATCATGCCGCTTAGGTGTGCTGTTGTCACCTCAACGGCGATTCCAGGCTATAAGGATAGATGAAGTGAAATTGAGATGGTTTGCCTTTTTGATTGTGTTATTAGCGGGTTGTTCATCTAAGCATGACTACACGAACCCGCCGTGGAACGCGAAAGTTCCGGTACAACGTGCAATGAAGTGGATGCCAATAAGCCAGAAGGCCGGTGCGGCCTGGGGTGTCGATCCACAATTGATCACGGCGATTATCGCTATTGAATCGGGCGGTAACCCAAACGCGGTCAGTAAGTCGAATGCGATTGGTCTGATGCAGTTGAAAGCCTCAACGTCCGGACGTGATGTTTATCGCCGCATGGGGTGGAGTGGCGAACCGACAACCAGCGAACTGAAAAACCCGGAGCGCAATATCTCAATGGGGGCGGCTTACCTGAATATTCTGGAAACCGGCCCGCTGGCAGGAATTGAAGATCCGAAGGTACTGCAATATGCACTGGTGGTGTCATACGCCAACGGAGCTGGCGCGCTGTTACGGACTTTCTCATCAGATCGGAAAAAGGCGATCAGTAAAATCAACGATCTGGACGCTGACGAGTTCCTCGAGCATGTAGCGAAAAATCATCCCGCACCGCAGGCACCGCGCTATATCTACAAACTCGAGCAGGCACTGGATGCGATGTAACTCAGTCGCGTATTTTGTCCGCTTTCTCCCGGGCTTCCCGTTCGAGTGAGAAAATAATTCGCTGTAATTGCCGCTCCACCGTCGGGCCGACGTTAAGAAAACGAAAGCTCAGACGGGGAGTGGAGATGGTTTCATTTTTGCCATCAATCAATTTGCGTTCGCTGATAGCCAGTAACTGGGCGTCAAAGTGAAAAACTCCCCATTGTCCCATGTTGACCTCAATCTGTGCGAAGCGCATGCCTTCGTGCAATCCGGCTGGTTTTTCCGTTTCCAGCAATGCGCCCATGCCACCTAACGATAAATCATACAGGCGAAAACGTAACGTACTGTTATCTGCCAGTTTGGTCTGGCAATAATAAGGCGGATGAAGTGGGGCGGAGATGCGAAAATATCGGCGTCGTTGTACAAACCATAAGGCGGGAGGGAGTGTGGTGATGAACGCAGGAAGCTGCAAATACTCACTTTGCTGTAATTGTTCAACAGTAAACTCGACTTTCGCCCCCTGAGTTTCGGCGGTAATAGTAATGTGCTGCGCTTTAAGCGCTGTATTATTGTCTTCTGGTTGACTGCCGTGATCCAGCACCAGTTTATCAGGGCTTATTGCCAGTATTTTGCTGATCAACTGACCGCCTGACCAACTGATACGCAAGGGAACAGCGGCTTTGTGCAAATCGCGTAAAACGCCCAGGACTGCTAACGGATTTTGTTTCAGGAACTGCTCATGGTAATGACTCACGCGGAAAAACTCCTGACCGACAAACTGTCTTTGGTTTATCGGTAGTGATTAACAAAACTTAATACAAATGCGTGAATATTTTTTACACGTTGATCTTAAATCAACCGACAGACGCCAGCATCGATCCAGCCCTTGCCTATACTTAGAGCGTTGACGTAAACATTTTCTGCGTCCGATTCATCGAAACGAGGGCCTGAACATGGGAATTATTGCCTGGATTATTTTTGGCCTGATAGCCGGCATTATCGCCAAGCTGATCATGCCAGGGCGTGATGGTGGTGGATTTTTCCTGACCTGTATTCTCGGGATAGTCGGTGCGGTTGTCGGCGGCTGGCTGGCGACCATGTTTGGCATTGGCGGTTCCATCAGCGGTTTTAATTTGCACAGCTTCCTGGTGGCGGTGGTCGGCGCTATCCTGGTTCTGGGGGTATTTCGCCTTCTGCGAAGAGAATAAGATTTTCATAAGGCGGATAGCGGTGCTGACGCCGCTATCCGCTTTCAAATCAGAACGTATACTCCACACCTGCCCAGAAATTACGCCCTTCTTCAATAAACCCTTCGCTGTAGGCATATTTCGTATCAAACAGGTTATTGACGGACGCATTGACGCTGAAGCCATGACCTAAGGCGTAATCGGCACGAATGTGGGTCACCGCAAAACCGGCGGCTTTTTGTGAACCGTCGCTGTTGCTGTAACTGGAAGAACGCGCCTCTTCCGACAGCGTTACGCTTAACGGCTCCCACGGTTTGAGTGTCATCCATGCAGTCATTGTCTGTGTCGGCAGATCGGTTATCTTGCCGATATCTTTGCGTTTGGCATCGGCATGAATCAGAGCGTAGCTCAATCCTACATCCAGTACATTGCTGATTTTCCCCTTAATACCGGCATCCAGGCCACTGTAATCTACCGTGCCGCTGTTCTGGTTTTGAATGGTATCGGCATCGATATTGTGTGAAAGGATGGCGTCACTTACCCGGTTATAGTAAACGCTGACTTCAAATCCCCAGGCGCGGGTGAAAGCGCCATTCCAGGTTAAATCCACTCCGCGAGCGCGTTCTGGCTTAAGTTGTGGATTAACAATGGCTATCTGGTTATACGCCGGTTTGGACGTGGTATAGCGTTCTTTCAGTGTCGGGAAGCGCGTGCGGTCATAGTATGAAAGCGCCAGCGTGTCTTCATTGGCAAAGTGGTATTTCCCCATCACCTGCCAGTTAAAAGCTGACTGATTGTTGTCGTCATAATGGGTGATGCTGCCATCTTTTTCGTGTTTTTTCGCTTCTACGCTATCACGCCAGTCATAGCTGATCCCGGCCACAACATCCAAATTATCAGCAGCAGCCCATTGATATTCACTGGCGAGCGACCAGGTACGATCTTCATAGCGATCGTAAGCGGCGTGAGGTGCACCTTTTTCCCGGTGTACGTCATCCTTCCAGTTAACGGCAAACGACAGCAGATCGTTTTCACGTACATCGGCCGCCAGTTGTAATCCGGCACCATCGCTGTAATCGGAATAGTGACTATAGCTACCGTTTTTACTTTTCAGATCGGCCAGCGAGTTGTACATCATGAGCGTATTTTCAAAGGTGTCGCGATACAGCCGGCTTTTCAGGGTAAAACGGTCGTTTAGCTGTGTGGTTCCCTGATAGTAAAAACTTTCTTTGTCATACTCCGGCCACTGCCAGTAGCGTGACTTTTGGCCACTGTTTCCGCTGTATGGCGGGTTGTCTTTTTCGCCATCCTGCTTAATGTAAGTCAGCGTGTATTCATCGTTTTCACGCGGTGTAAAACCGAGCTTCACAATGCCGCGTTTGTCATCGGCAGATGAGTTAATCATCTTGCCGTGCTTGCCTGCAATATCATTATTAACACCGTGTGGCAGGCCGAGAAAATCCTGTTTTAGCTGGCTGCCGCTGACTTGCAAGTATCCCAGATCGCTGCTGGCGGCAAATGAAGCGTGCATATCGTAGGCGTTGTCCTGACTACGACTCCATCCCTGACGATATCCCAGACTCGCTTCCAGCGGTTTGGTCGGTTTCTGAGTGGTGATGTTTATGGAACCCCCCATCTGATTAGGTCCCTGTAGCAGTGAGGAATACCCTTTGGAAACTTCGACCGCGCCCAGATTGTTGGTTAAAATCCGCGCCAGATCGAGGTTACCATCATAGGGAACATAAATGGGGACGCCGTCGAAATAGACCGGCACCTGACGGCTATCAAAACCACGAACTTTGACCTGTTCTTCGTTGCGGCTGCCTGATTTTTGCAGCACCACGCCGGGAACGACACTTAATGCCTGAGCAACATTTTGTTTATCCAACGCCTTTATGGTGGGTTGATCGAGAATGGTGGTCGTCGTCGATGATACAGGGCTGGACCATACAGTCAGTGTATCGCTCTCTTGAGCTGCTACGGCCTGCTGGGCAAGTGCAATTGATAATGCTGTGCAGAGATAATGTTTTTTGAATCTCATAAAATAAATTCCGTTTAATAAAGAATTAAAAAGAGGCTTTGGGTTTCAGACTGACTTTGATATCAGCCGGTGCCGCGTAATAAGGCGCGGAGGTAATAAACAGTCGGATGCCACAATCGAGGTAATTTTTGAGAGTTGTCAGATTAATTCCACCCGTCAGAGCCAGCGTGCAGTGAGGAGCCAGTGACGGTGCTTTTTGCGCAATTTCCGTTGCCTGCTGCGGACTAAATTTGTCGAGCTGAAGTACGTCTGGTTGCGCGCGTAACGCGGCAATTGCCTCTTCAGGCGTATCGGCTTCAACAACGATTTTCTTCTCCGGTGCGTGGCGACGTAACTGAGCGATTGCGCCCGACCAGTCCTGCTTGTCGGCAAGAAAATGACGGTGGTTGGCAAACAATAATATGGTCTCCGCACATCCGGCACGGTGAATCAATCCCCCTGCGGCCAGAATTGCCTGCGCTGCCAGTAAACGGGTGCCGGGGATCGCTTTTCGGGTGCAGGCAATATTGCCATCGGAATAACGTTCGCGAAGCAGCATCAACATTTGAGCGAGATAATCAGACACGCCGCAACTCCACTCCAGCACGTTCTGGACTGCTTTCCACCCCTGATGAAGTGCTGCGGCATTGCCATGTGCCCGGATTAGACGCTGACCCGGGTTCGCTAGTGAACCGTCGCTGACAGCATCATCGATGGTTAATCCCAGCGTGGTTAACATCTTGCAAGCCACCGCCACACCACTGACGCAGCCGCCCTTGCGGTGAAAAAAATCAATAACACCAGGCTGTTCACCGATGCCTAATGCACGTGTGGTCAGGTCACCTCCCTGGATATCCTCCAGAAGTAACGCATCGATTTGTGCCTGAGAAATGAAAATCATCGCAGTGCCTCCTGTGGCACGCTGTCCCACCAGATGAGTGCCCAGTCGCGGCTGGCAGGGGCGAGGGCGCGAGCATCCTGTTGTTGATACCAGCGATATAACCGTTCGCGTTCATCGTCGTTAAGCGTGCCGAGACTCCAACTGACGTTCTGCTCAAAACGTTCCCAGGTACTGTTATCCTGTTGGCAATTTTGCCCACGGATAAAATCAACGTGAGCATAAATTCCCATCTGATACAGCACGTTAAGTGCAAAGATATAGTTGGGTAATTCGATCACTTCCCGACCTGCCGCCCGCTGGATGGCAGGGGAGACGAACGAGGTACTGACAAGATGGGTGGTATAGACGCGTAACCCTGCCTGATTATTCAGTTTGGTCATCGCCTGGCGCATGTCAGCCACCAGCGTGGATCGGGAAGCCACGGCAATATCGCAGCGTGGCAGGTCACTCCAGTCCTCTTCCCAGGCGCGTTGGATCCAGTGGACATTGTCGGCCTTCATCGCGGCGGCGCGACGGGCGGCAACGTTCAGCATCCCCTGACTGTAATCAACGCCATAAACGGTAGTGACTTTATCAGCCAGTGCCAGTGACACAGTGCCCGGTCCACAGCCCATATCGAATAAGGAATTTGCGCCCTGCAGGTCAATTTTAGCGATCAGTTGTTGCAGATAGCTGTCCGTTGGCGAGGCGCAATTCTCGGCCATTTTTTCCGCCCGTTGATCCCAGTGATCTGGCGTTTTTTCTGTTCGGTGAGCCAGCTTTAATTGCTGAAGATAAAGGTCTGCAAAATCAATATCATCAATGAGCATGATTGTTCCTTAGCGTTTAATGGCAGAGAGGTGATGATGAATCTGGGCGGCGGAAACCCGATACAGGGCTGCCAGTTTGTCCATTGTCAGTTGTTCAGCCGGTAAGCCTTGTGTTACGCGTCCATCTGGCTCAACCCGGATAACGCTGTCGGCAATGGCGTTAGCATGTAGCGGATGATGGGTCGACATCAGCATCGTCATTCCGTTATTTTTTAGCTGCGCCAGGGTGTCCAGCAGTTGGATCTGATGACCAAAATCGAGGCTGGAGGCAGGTTCATCCAGTAACAACAAGCGTGGTTGCTGAAGCAGGGCGCGGGCGATTAATGCCATCTGGCGTTCACCGCCGCTAAGGGTATTCCAGCGCCTTGTCGCCAGATGCGAAATACCCAGCTTTTCCAGTTGCTCTGTGGCTTTCAGGCGTTCTTGCTTACCGGGGACGGAAAACGTCCCCATTATTGGAGTCAGTCCCATTAACACCATGTCCAGTACACTGAAAGCAAAAACACCGTCGTGAGCTTGCGGCACCCAGGCAATAGCTTGCGCGCGCTGGTGATGGCTAAGTTTCTGAACAGGTACGCCATCCAGCAAAATCTCGCCACCTGACAATGGAATCACGCCAAGAATGGTGCGCATCAGCGTAGTTTTACCGCAGCCATTGGCTCCCAGCAGGCAACAAATTGATCCCTGAGACAGGTTGAAGGAAACGTCGTGTAGCACCGGATGGCGGGAGTAACCCAGAGAAGCATGACGGACGGCAAGCAAAGTCACTGGCGACCTCCGCGTAACAACAACAGCAGAAAAAATGGTGCACCAACAAAAGCGGTCAGAATGCCGAGCGGGATTTCTGTTGTCCCAATGCTTCGCGCCAGTGTGTCGGTGAGCAGAAGCAGAATGGCACCTGTAGACATCGCCACAGGCAATAGTTGCTGATGGTTGTGACCAGTCAACAAGCGGGCAATATGTGGGACGACGAGGCCGATCCAACCAATAATTCCTGCTATTGCCACTGTGCTGGCGGTGATTAGCGTGGCGCAGATAATCAACCCTAACCTCAGGCGCGCAACATTCAGCCCCAGCGAGCTGGCTTCATCGTCGGAAAGTGTGAGTAAATTCATGCGCCAGCGGAGGAAAAACAGGGGCAGGGAGCCAATTAGAATGATCGGCGCAGCGTAGTAAAGATCACGCAAGGTTACGGTGGACAGCCCTCCCAGCAACCAGAAGGTTATTGAAGGTAACTGGGTGTAGGGATCGGCCAGAGTTTTTATTAGCGAAATACCGGCTCCGCATAGCGTACCCAGCGCAATACCGACCAGTACCAGAGTTAAGACCGGATCGTGGCGGGTAACCCGGCGTGTAATCAACCAGACACCCGCGACGACCAACAGTCCGCCGCAAAACGCGTACAGTTGGATGTAAACAATCGATAATCCCCACAGGATTGCCGCGCAGGCCCCGAGTCCGGCACCCGCGGAGACACCCAGAATATCTGGTGAAACTAAGGGATTACGGAACATACCCTGATAGGTGGTTCCCGCCCCCGCCAGCGCAGCGCCCAGTAACAGCGCAGCAAGAATGCGCGGTACGCGGATTTGCCAGAAGACAATGTGTTCCTGCACTGGGACATCTTCTTGACGAAGAATGAGCGCCAGCAACTGCTGCATATCGAGATGATAAGCCCCACTTACGGCAGCAAAAGTGATGCTGATGGCTGCCAGCAGCAAAAGCAAAATAAACCCGTTCACTGTTCTCATTAGCTCGCCACCATTTTTTGATAGTCGGCGTCACTTAATGTGCTATGCCAGAACAGTTGGGCGTAACGCTGCATATCATCTTTAAACTGGCTGTTGACTACGGGATCGAGCCAGGCATGCAATCGGCGTAACCCCAAAAGGCGATTGATTCCTGGTGGGGCATCCAGCCAGCCAAAGGGCAAACCAGTTAAAAATAAGATGCGTCGTTCCGCGACAGCTTTTACCCCCTGCCAGAGCGTGTCGTTACGGATAAAGTCAGCAGTGACGGGATCCTGAACCAGAATAATATCCGGCTGCCAGCGCAGCAGGTTTTCCATGGATACTTGCGCCAGCCCATGACGATCGGCAATTTGTGCAACATTGTGCAGACCTAATAATTCTGCCGCCTCAGTATGCAACGAACCTTGTAAACCTGTTTCCAGCCCCCGGGCACCACGCGCGGCATAAAAGCGAATGTTGGCAGCGGGCGAGGCGGCGAACGCCTGAGCTTCACGAACGAAACGGTTGGCGAGACTGGCTTGTTCTGCGGCGCGGTTTTCTTCGCCTAACGTTTTGCCCAGCGTTGTTAACTGTTCTGCGGATTGCTCCAGTTTCCCGTTAAGCAATAACCAGGGGATTTGTGTCTGCTCGCTAACCTGCCGGGCCTGGGAGATCCAGGTGTCATCTGTATTGCCGCAATCAACGACCAGATCGGGCTGCAATGCCATCAGCCCTTCCATCGAGAGCGAACTGGCGCGCCCGGCAAGCCGCCCAAGTTTAGGTAAATGGCGAATCGCCGGGGGTAATGGAATAGCCGCTTCGCGGGCAAAGTCAAAGGAAGAAAAACCGACCAGTTTTTCCGGAGCGACAGCCAGCAAAAGCAGATCCGCAGGCGCACCAGCGCTGACTATGCGCGTAATCTTTTTTGCGTCGGGGAGCATCGGTGAGGCCCAGAATTTAACGGGTTGTGCAAAGGACGGCAAATGATACAGGAGCAGGGTGGATGCAAGAGCCTGCGTAAACATCCGTCTGGTTAGTGGCATGAGTAATATCCTGACAATCAAAACCGCTATATATTTACATATATATCGATAAAGATCATGTTTGATATCAAGATTTATTTAAAGAAACAGATTGGTCTGCTTATTTGCTAAACAGCATTTTGTTTAACAAGAAAAATTATCAGGGAGAATGGGAGACAGACAAAAAATATAAATAGAATCGTAATGATTAATAAATTGATAATGCAAGATTTAACGCTTGCTCTGATATAAGGCGGCTAAGGTATAGAATGTATAATGAGCGATTTTTGATATTTCATGGAAAAAATGGGCAATGCCAATTTAATGTGCGGAATGACATTGCCCGATATACAGTAAATTTAAGGCGTAGGTTCCGCCTCTTTTTGTTTAACCGGCGGTGTTGTTGATTTACTGAGTGGGCGACTTGCCGGAACGTTGTCACACGGTTGCGCTTTCGGGCAGATCAAATCCAGCATTTTCAGCGTCACGCCGTTGGTCCAGCCAAAGCCATCCTGCAACGGATATTCGCCACCGCCGCCACCTGTTCCGGTGGTGCTGACATCATATTTTTCGACCAGCTTTTTCTCCCGGTCATAAGTGTGTTGAACATTGGTCAGGAAATTCCAGCTAATATCCATCGCCACCTCATTTTGCCCGTAGTTTTGCAATCCTTCGGTAGCAACCCATTGCAACGGTGCCCAGCCATTTGGCGCATCCCATTGCTGTCCACTTTTCACCGAGGTGGTGTTCAGTCCGCCAGGTTGCAGCAGATGCGTTCTGGTCGCCGTTGCCATTTTGCTGGCACGATCTTTCGCCGCAGCGTTGACATACAGCGGGAACAGGGCGGCGGCAGTTAACTGATTGCGTACTTTATGGCTCTTCAGATCGTAATCGGCATACCAGCCTTGCTGGTCGTTCCACAGGTATTTTTCGATCCCTTGCTGACGGGCATTGGCTAATGTTTCATATTGACTGGCCATCGCGTTATCCCCGGCGGCTTTACTGGCGCTGGCGAGAATTTTTTCCATTTTATACATCAGACTATTAAGATCGACCGGCACAATGCTGGTGGTGCGCAAGGTATTTAACTGCTGTGGATTATCCATCCAGCGCGAGCTGAAATCCCAGCCAGATGCGGCGGCGGAACGCAGGTCGCGATAGATTTCCGTAGCGGGGCGACCGGGATTGCTTTTGGCTGTGGCGATATCTTCCACCCACGATTCCGGACGCGGTGTATCGCGGTCGTCCCAGTAGCGGTTAAGGATAGTGCCATCCTTGAGCTTTACAACGCGTTTTTCCTGTTGCCCGGCTTGCAGGTTTTCAACGCCGTCCATCCAGTAAGCATATTCTTTTTGCAGTTGCGGCAGATACTGTTTCAACGCTGCATCGCCTTCATGTTGTGCCAGTAACTCCACCATCAGGGCAAAGAAGGGTGGTTGTGAACGGCTCAAATAATAGCTGCGATTACCGTTTGGAATATGTCCGTAAGTGTCTATTTCATAGCCAAAATTCGCCACCATATCCGCAACTTTATCCCAGTGACCGCTTTCAGCAAGCCCCAGCATAGTGAAGTAGCTGTCCCAGTAATATACTTCCCGGAAACGCCCCCCCGGCACGACATAGGGTTTCGGCAACGGCAGCAGAGAGTCCCATTTTTCGGTGCTTTCGGTTGTGCGGGTTAATACCGGCCAAAGCCCATCAATATGTTCACGTAGCGACTGTCCCTTTGGTGGGATGTGTTTCTCGCCTTCTTTTGGCAGGGAGAAATTGACTTTCACGAAGTGACGCAAATCAAACCCGCTCTGGTTCTGTTGCATCCGGTAATCAGCGAGGATCATCAGCGGATCGCTGTTTGGCACGGCGTCGGCAAAGGTTTTTTGATCCGGAAAAAGTTTGGCGTTTTGTACATCGTCAAACAACGGTCCCAACAAAATATCAGGCGATTGTGGTGTGACGGCAATTTCTTCCGCTTGTGCCGATAGCGCGGCAAAACACAAAAAAAGTGTGGTGGGAATTAACGCCATTCTTTGTGGATGACGAGGGACACGTGGTTTCATCAATCATTCTCCTTTGGCGATACCGAACAAAACGGTATTCAAGTATCAGAAAACCTTAGTTCAGGATCGCCGTAAGGACATGATTGAAATCTTATTCTGCGAACTGACAGACAAATCTGACGGAGAATCTAATTTAACTCTGATGCCTGAAGCGTTGTGCTTTTACATCCAGGGTTAATGTCTCTTCAGGTTGTAGCGCATACAGTTTCTCGCCCTGCTGACAAACCCAGCCAATGCCCAGTTCACGGGCAATTAAGGCGCTGTGGGATACCGGGCTTCCGGCGCTAAGACAGATGCCTTTAACGACAGTCGGGTCCAGTTGCAACATGGTGGAAGGGTAAATATTCTCCGCCAGTAAAATAGTCGGCGCGCTAAATTGCGGCAGTTCTTCTTTCGTCTGTGTCAGGTGGAGCAGGGTACGATGCAGAAGATCGTCTACATCAATATAGCGAGCTTGCAAATATTCATCATCAAGCTGCTGATATTGCTGGCTAAGTTCTTTAAGAACCTGCTGCCAGGCATATTCTGCTGTGCAGTGTTCATGCTGAAGGAGTTCGCTTGCCGCCGCCAGTAGCTCAGGATCGTCTAACAGAGTATGGTGGCCGGAAAAGATCGCGGCGATATCGTCGAGCCCGTTTGCCTCTGCCTTTGCCGATAAGGCCATCAAATCTAACAATGTGAAGTCAATCGCCTGGCGTAATCGTTCCTGTTCTTGTTCCGCTGTCAGAGTTGATTTCGCCTGCACTGTGCATAAAACCGGTTGATAATAGAAGGCTTTACCCGTGACAGGAGGGACTGGGCGCAGAGTCGGTGGCGCTATCTCTTCCGTTTCACCAAAGTTATCTTCAGCCAACTGGCGGAAAGCGGCCAGCGCCTCTTCAGCTTCAGGCCCTTTCACAATCAGGCGCAGAGTATCGTTATAGCGGACTTGTAACAGCGCAATCTGGTTAATACTTTCCGGCGTGACGCATTTACCGTTTTTCTCCAGCAACATGTCCGCATTAAATACCGATAAGGTATAGACCAGTCGGGAGGCAGGGCGCACGTGGAGGCCGTTACGGTTTTTAATCACCACCGCCAGAGAACGAGCCTCTTCATCGTGCGGAGGGCATATGTCAGAGATTTCACTGTTGGATGACGGTAAACCCAGTTGTTCGCGTTTGGCTTCCAGCGCATGCATTGCGTCATGGATAACCTGGTTGATATCCGCACCTAACGCCGCGCTGACCGTCGCAGCCAGCGTCCCTTCAACCAACGGTGCGGCGCACAACCGTACTTTTGCGGCGATCTCTGGCGCAAGCAATTCCAGTGCGGTTTCTGCACTCAATAACGCGCTCCCCATATCCATCATGACCAGCACATGGTCGGCATCGGCAACGGATTCGATGGCTTCCATCACTTTGACGGCATCGGTGCCGATGGGATTTTGTGGATCATCAATCCCCGCGGCAACGGCGATTTTACAACTATCGCTCATCAGCATCTGACGGGCTAATTCACCAACACCTTCTCCCAGTCGGGCGCTATGTGAAACTATGACCAGGTTTACCATCACCAATTCCTTACTCTTTCGCGGCTAAAGCCAGCATTTTCATCATAAACATCACGGAGGTCGCGCCAGGATCCTGGTGACCGATACTGCGTTCACCGAGGTAACTGGCACGGCCTTTGCGGGCTTGCATCGTAATCGTGCTTTGTGCAGCGGATTCAGCGACGCTGCTGGCAGCGTCGAGCGCCGCCGGAACAGAGAGATTTTGCTCGCAGGACTGACGTAACGACTCAACCACCGGCACCCAGACATCGCACATGGTCTTATCGCCGGGCTCGGCTTTTCCCCGGCTGATTACGCCATCCGCACCATCGCGGAACATCTGATAAAGCTCTTCCAGCGTCAGGCTTTGTCGTGCCTGAGTTACCTGTGCGGCGCGAATAAAAAACGTACCGAACAGCGGACCACTGGCACCGCCGACGCTGGAAAGCAACGTCATACCGGTATTTTTGAGGATGAAACCAATATCCTTGTCCTCGATGGCGGGTAGTTTCTCCACCACTTTGCTAAAGCCACGATTCATATTCAGCCCGTGGTCAGCGTCACCAATTTCACGGTCAAGGCTGGTGAGATAATCGCTCTCTTTGCTGAAAATTTCTCCACAGCGAGTGAGCCAGTTAACAATCTGTGTTCTGCTCAGTGACATCATCATCTCCTTATTTACCCCAGTTGAGTGCCGGGGTATGGACCGGGGCGTCCCATAGTGCCAACATTTCGTCATCAACTTTCAGTAAGGTGATAGAAAAGCCGGACATATCCAGTGAGGTGCAGTACGCGCCAATTAAATTACGCTCGATAGTCAAACCCGCTTGCTGACAACGCGTGGTCAGGCGGTTATAGACGCCGTATAGCTCAGAAAGCGGTGTGGCACCAAGATTGTTGACCAGTGCAATCACCCGATCGCCAGACTGTAGCGGCTGTTTGGTTTGCGTCTGTTCCAGCCAGTTTCCTTGTTGATAATCCCAGAAACGCAGCGTGCGATGATATGCGCCATTTTCCAGCAGGGTATCGAACATTTCATCGACGGTTTGATTAAGGGAAGAGAAGGGGCGACGGTCAATACCTGGTTCACCATGAATGCCAACGCCAAACTCCATCTCATTATCCGCCAACGTAAAAGACGGTTTGCCTGCGGCAGGAACGGTACAGGCACCGAGGGCGATACCAATTGAGTGACCCTGATTATTCAACTTACGCCCCAGTTCTGCACAGGCGTCCAGTGAGTCGCCACGTTCCGCCGCCGCACCCACCAGTTTTTCAATTAATACCGTGTTGGCAACGCCGCGCCGCCCGGCGGTGTAAAGACTGTCTTTCACCGCAACGTCGTCATCGACAACCACTGTGGTGACTTTTACGCCGCTGTCGTGCAGTAATTCTGTTGCTGTTTCGAAGTTAAGAATATCGCCGGTGTAATTTTTGATAATCAGCAGCACACCTTCGCCGCCATCAATTTGCATGGCGCATTCAAAGATTTTGTCTGGCGTCGGAGAGGTGAATATTTCGCCAGGACATGCCCCCGAGAGCATTCCCTGGCCGATATAACCGCAGTGCATCGGCTCGTGTCCGCTGCCGCCGCCCGACAGTAGAGCGACTTTTCCTGCAACGGGTGCATCAGCTCGGGTGACATACAGTGGGTCCTGATGCAGCGTCAGCGAAGGATGGGCTTTCGCCAGCCCTGCCAGTTGTTCGTTCAGTACGTCTTGCACATCATTGATCAATTTTTTCATTATTTTGCTCCAGCATTTACGGTAGGGCATGGATGATGTTCAACGATACGGCGACCACTGACTGCCGATGAATCCATTGTGCATCAGGCAAGGGAAAAGAAAATTAACCCAAATTGCGTTTCATAATGGAACATATGCTTTAATGAATGTTTCATATTGAAACTTGGATGTGTCTTAATACTAAAAATTGCGAGCCGGAACACCTTTTGTCATAAGTGAGCGGAATATGAATGGCGGTTTTAACGACGATAGCCGGGGGCTTTCTCCCTTAATTGCAGCCTCCTGGGAGCGATGCTGTAAGCTGATGAAACGGGAGTTATGGAGCAAACCGCACCAGGCACAGGGCGTAACATTTGCTTCTATTTGTCGGCGTAAAAAGGCGATGCTGACGCTCGGGCAAGCGGCGCTGGAAGATGCCTGGGAATATATGGCACCCCGAGAGTGCGCCCTGTTTATCCTTGATGAAACGGCCTGCATTCTTAGCCGTTATGGGGATCCGCAGACGTTGCGCCAGCTCAGTCTGCTGGGATTCAGCGACGGTACATATTGTGCTGAAGGGATCATTGGCACTTGTGCATTATCGTTAGCGGCTATCTCCGGTCAGGCTGTGAAAACGAAGGCCGATCAACATTTTAAGCAGATGCTTTGGGATTGGGCATTTTGTGCAACGCCACTGTTTGACAGCAAAGGGCGATTGACGGGGACGATAGCCCTGGCGTGTCCGGCTGAACAATCAACGGCAGCCGATTTGCCGTTGACGCTGGCAATTGCTCGCGAGGTGGGGAATTTACTGCTGACGGACAGTTTGCTTGCTGAAACTAATCGGCATTTAAATCAGCTTAACGCCCTGTTAGAAAGTATGGACGATGGGGTGATTAGCTGGGACGAGCAGGGTAATTTGCAATTTATCAATGCTCAGGCGGCGCGTGTTTTGCGTCTGGACGCGACGGCAAGTCAGGGCAAGGCGATCACTGAACTGTTAACGTTACCCGCCGTTTTGCAACAGGCAATAAAACAGGCGCATCCGCTCAAACATGTGGAAGCGACCTTTGAAAGCCAGCATCAGTTTATTGATGCGGTCATTACCCTTAAACCGATAATAGAAACGCAGGGAACCAGCTTTATTCTGTTGCTGCATCCGGTGGAACAGATGCGGCAATTGATGACCAGTCAATTAGGCAAAGTTAGTCATACATTTGCCCATATGCCGCAGGACGATCCGCAAACCCGCCGCTTGATTCATTTTGGCCGTCAGGCGGCGCGCAGCAGTTTTCCTGTTCTACTTTGTGGGGAAGAGGGCGTTGGTAAAGCCCTGTTAAGTCAGGCAATTCATAATGAAAGCGAGCGGGCAGCAGGGCCTTATATCGCCGTCAATTGCGAGTTATACGGTGATGCGACGCTGGCGGACGAGCTTATTGGCAGCGATCGCCCGGAGAACGAAAATGGTCGCCTGAGTCGGCTGGAACTGGCGCACGGCGGCACGTTGTTTCTTGAAAAAATTGAATATCTGGCAGTGGAGTTACAGTCTGCTTTATTACAGGTTATCAAGCAGGGGGTTATCACGCGGCTGGATGCGCGGCGTTTAATACCGATTGATGTCAAAGTCATTGCTACAACGACCGCGGATCTGGCAATGCTGGTGGAACAAAATCGCTTTAGCCGGCAACTTTATTACGCGCTGCATGCGTTTGAAATTACTATCCCGCCGCTGCGTATGCGGCGCGGCAGTATTCCGGCGTTGGTGAATAACAAGCTGCGCAATCTCGAAAAACGTTTCTCAACCCGCCTGAAAATTGATGACGATGCGCTTGCCCGCCTGGTTTCTTGTGCATGGCCCGGCAATGATTTTGAACTGTACAGCGTCATCGAGAACCTTGCCCTGAGCAGCGATAACGGGCGAATTCGCATCAGTGATTTGCCTGAACATCTGTTTACCGAACAGGCGACAGATGATGTCAGCGCCACACGTCTTTCAACCAGTCTGTCATTTGCGGAAGTCGAAAAAGAGGCAATTATTAATGCAGCTCAGGTTACGGGCGGACGTATTCAGGAAATGTCTGCATTACTGGGGATTGGTCGCACTACGCTGTGGCGAAAAATGAAGCAACATGGCATTGATGCGAGTCAGTTCAAACGCCGTGGATAGTGGGAGAGTATGTACTCTCCCGTCTATGACTTACTAATTAATAGCGACTATGACCAGGGCTGCCATGATTTGGCCCACCATTTGAGGGGGGCATTGGCTTACCGGAGGCCGCAGGGCCACGAGGGCCATCGCTGTGGCGGTGATGATGGTGAGGAACACAAGCACTTAACAGGCTGGCGAAGACAATTGCTAACAGGCTGAAGGTAAATGTTTTTTTCATGACAAACTCTTGAACGGTTAATGCACTGTGATTGTTATCACATAAAAGCCATATTGTTAATATTGCCAGGAGTCTGATTATGAATTTCGGTAACTCAGAATTGGAAGTAGCAGCGTAGCAGGTAAAAAAAAAAGCCATTATGTGCAACTCACATAATGGCTCATTATTAACCGCTCGGGTATTACGCGGAATTAGACGTTGAACAGGAAGTTCATCACATCGCCATCTTTAACGATGTAATCTTTACCTTCTGCACGCATTTTGCCCGCTTCTTTCGCGCCTTGTTCACCTTTGTAAGTGATGAAATCTTCAAACGAGATGGTTTGTGCACGGATAAAGCCTTTTTCAAAATCGGTGTGGATTTTGCCAGCAGCCTGCGGAGCCGTTGCACCAACCGGAATGGTCCATGCGCGCACTTCTTTCACCCCAGCGGTGAAGTAAGTTTGCAGATTCAGCAGTTTATAACCAGCACGGATCACACGGTTCAGACCCGGCTCTTCCAGTCCCAGTTCCTGCATAAACTCGTCACGTTCTTCGTCGTCCAGTTCGGCAATGTCTGCTTCAACAGCAGCACAAACCGGAACCACGATAGAGCCTTCTTTCGCCGCAATCTCACGCACCTGGTCAAGATACGGGTTGTTTTCAAAACCGTCTTCGTTGACGTTGGCGATGTACATCGTCGGTTTCAGAGTCAGGAAGCTCAGGTAACGAATAGCCGCTTTCTCTTCTGCGCTTAAATCCAGCGCGCGCAGCATACCTGCGTTTTCTAGCTGTGGCAGACATTTTTCCAGAACCGCCAGTTCGGCTTTCGCGTCTTTATCGCCACCTTTGGCCTTCTTCTGTACGCGATGAATTGCACGTTCACAGGTGTCGAGATCCGCCAGTGCCAGTTCGGTATTGATAACGTCAATATCGTCCGCCGGGTTAACTTTGCCGGAAACGTGGATGATATTGTCATTTTCAAAGCAACGAACAACGTGGCCGATCGCTTCGGTTTCACGGATGTTGGTCAGGAACTGGTTACCCAGACCTTCACCTTTCGACGCGCCTTTTACCAGACCGGCGATATCGACAAATTCCATGGTGGTGGGAAGCGTGCGCTGCGGTTTTACGATTTCAGCCAGTTGATCCAGGCGTGGATCGGGCATTGGTACGACGCCGGTGTTCGGCTCGATGGTGCAGAATGGAAAGTTGGCCGCTTCAATACCGGCTTTGGTCAGCGCGTTGAACAGGGTAGATTTCCCGACGTTGGGCAAACCGACGATACCGCATTTGAATCCCATGATTTAAATCACCTTAATATCTTAATAATCAACCTGTTATCGTAAACAGATTGTAGAAATGGAAATAACTTTGCCTATTATACACGGCACTCGGCAAAAATGCCGCAGACAACGACTTATTGCGCTTTAAAGGCGTGCAATCGGTTCGTTGCTTTGGTCAGGCCATCTGTAAACCACATTTCAGTACAACGTGCCGCTTCGTCGATGGCGTCATCAATTAACTTCTGTTCACTAACAGGTGGTTTGCCTAACACAAAGCCGACAACTTTGTTTTTATCGCCCGGATGACCAATTCCGATGCGTAAACGGTGAAAGTTAGGGTTATTACCTAATTTACTGATGATGTCTTTCAGTCCATTGTGACCACCGTGGCCACCGCCCAATTTAAATTTGGCGACGCCAGGAGGCAGATCCAGTTCGTCGTGGGCGACCAGAATTTCATCCGGGTTAATGCGGAAAAAACTGGCCATCGCTGCGACTGCTTTGCCGCTGAGATTCATAAATGTAGTCGGGACTAACAGGCGGACATCTTCTCCTCCGAGAGTCACTCGTGAGGTATAACCGAAGAATTTAGCTTCTTCCCGTAGAGGGGCGCGTAAACGCTCCGCCAGTAAGTCAACGAACCAGGCACCAGCATTATGTCGCGTTGCTGCATATTCAGCGCCGGGGTTCGCCAGGCCGACAATCAATTTAATCGTCACGTTTTTTGTCCTGAGTGAGTACATAACTGGCGCGTAGTTTACTGGTTGCGGCCCCGCTTGACAAAAAACAGCGCCTTATATGCTGACAACACAATAATTGCCTCTACAGACTATTAGAAAGTCAGGGTGTTCAGATGGTTATTTGTAAAGTTTTGTTGAAATAAAGGGGGTAATTGTGATCACACCCGCACATAAGCCACAGGGTGTTGTCTATACTTTACACATAAGGATGAGGGGTATTCCCTGTTACAACCCAGAAAGTTCCGGAGGTGACATATGAAACGCAAAAACGCTTCGTTACTCGGTAACGTGCTCATGGGGTTGGGTCTGGTGGTGATGGTGGTTGGCGTGGGGTATTCAATCCTCAACCAGTTACCACAGTTTAATATGCCCCAGTATTTCGCACATGGTGCAGTGCTGAGTATTTTCGTCGGTGCCATTCTCTGGCTGGCGGGTGCCCGTGTTGGTGGGCATGAACAGGTGTGCGACCGTTACTGGTGGGTTCGCCACTATGACAAACGTTGCCGCCGTAGCGATAATCGTCGTCATAGCTAATGTATAATGCAGTTTACTGACCAGTCAGTTTGCGCTGACTGGTCAATTTAATGCCTTTCTTACAGATCAGCCATCGCTGCGCTGCGATTCGGGAAGAACGCCAGGCGTCCCGGAATCGGTTGAATACCGGATCGAGCCATTGTGCGCAGAGGCTGAAATTCCACGTTACACACGCGCAGTTCACACCCTTCAGGCAGTCGCTTCACAAAACGCTGGAACGCATCAAGACCACCGGCATCAAGCACCGGAACGGCATCCCACTTCAGAATAACAATTCGTTTTCCTTCCAGACGTGATTCCAGTTCAGTGAACAGACCTTCAGCCGCAGCGAAAAACAGCGGGCCGATAACACGCAGAACCAGTACATCGTCAGGCACGTCTACTGCTACCGGAGCCAGGCGAGTCATACGGGCGATACGGCGCATAAACAGCAGCGATGCCAGCACGATCCCTACGCTGATGGCAATAACCATATCAAACAGCACGGTCAGTGACATGCACAGCAGCATGACGATGATGTCATCCTTCGGCGCATGACGCAGCAAATCGACCACTTTATGCGCTTCACTCATGTTCCACGCCACCATCAGCAGCAGGGCAGCCATGGCGGAAAGCGGCAGCCAGGAAAGCAGCGGTGCCAGTACCAGCAGGGCAAGAATAACCAGAATAGAGTGAATTACCGCCGAGATGGGGGAAGTCGCCCCGGCACGGACGTTAGCGGCAGAACGCGCGATCGCGGCTGTAGCGGTAATACCGCCAAAGAATGGGGCAATGATATTCCCCAGCCCCTGGCCGACCAGCTCACTATTCGCTTTGTGTTTCGTCCCGGTCATACCATCCAGTACCACAGCGCAGAGCAGAGATTCAATCGCCCCGAGCATTGCCATTGAGAATGCTGCAGGCAGAAGAGTGCGAATGGAGTCCCAGCTTAGCGTGAATTCTGAATTGGGCAGATCCCACGGTAGCACCAACTGCGGCAGCAGTTGCGGGATACCGTTACCCTGGGAGCCATCGGCCAGAACGTAGTGGAATTGCGAGCCGATGGTAGCAACATGCTCGCCGAGCAGGTTAACAATTCCCATCACCGCACAACCGGCCAGCAATGCTGGAAGGTGACCAGGTAAACGGATGCCCAGGCGCGGCCAGAAAATCAGGATCCCAAGCGTAACAATACCAATTGCGGCATCACCCACGTTAATCGTCGGCAGCGCCATAAATAATGCGCCAACTTTTTGCAGATAATGTTCCGGGACATGAGCCATTTGCAGACCGAGAAAATCTTTAATCTGCATCGTACCGATGGTGATCCCGATACCCGAGGTGAAGCCTAAGGTAACGGAAACCGGAATATACTCAATCAGGCGGCCAAAGCGTGCCAGCCCCATCAGGATCAAAAAGATCCCAGACAACAATGTCGCAACCAGCAGGCCTGCCAGTCCAAACTGTTGCGAAACAGGATAGAGAATTACCACAAATGCCGCAGTCGGACCGGAGACGCTAAAGCGCGACCCACCCGTCAGAGCAATGACAATCCCTGCAACAGCAGCGGTGTATAAACCGTACTGTGGAGCTACGCCACTGCCAATTGCTAACGCCATCGCCAGCGGAATAGCAATAATCCCGACGGTAATCCCGGCAATCAGGTCACGGGTAAACCGTGCGGCAGTGTATTTTTCTTTCCAGCAAGCGTCGATCAGAGCGCGGAAAGGCATCACATGTGAGGAGAATATTTTGTTCACAATAATGTTTCATCCGTGAGCGCATCATCTGTCAACTAAATGGCAGGTGAAGGAGGCATAGGTCATACAAATGGATATTACAGACAAAAAAACCCGCCGCAGCGGGTCTTTGAGCCGGGTTCGATTAATGTTCGAACATAGCAGAGATCGATTCTTCGTTGCTGATACGACGAATCGCTTCGGCCAGCATACCTGACAGGGTCAGAGTACGCACGTTCGGCAGTAATTTGATTTCATCGCTCAGCGGAATAGTATCGCAGACAACGACTTCATCAATTACAGAGTTACGCAGGTTGTTCGCCGCGTTGCCAGAGAAGATCGGGTGAGTCGCATACGCAAATACACGTTTAGCACCACGTTCTTTCAGCGCTTCAGCAGCTTTACACAGCGTACCGCCAGTGTCGATCATGTCATCGACCAGTACGCAGTCACGACCTGCAACGTCACCGATGATATGCATCACCTGGGAAACGTTCGCACGCGGACGACGTTTATCGATGATTGCCATATCGGTATCGTTCAACAGCTTAGCGATAGCGCGGGCACGCACAACGCCGCCGATGTCCGGAGAAACCACAATCGGGTTATCCAGATTCAGCTGCAGCATGTCTTCCAGCAGGATCGGGCTACCAAATACGTTATCAACCGGAACGTCGAAGAAACCCTGAATCTGTTCAGCGTGCAGATCCACTGTCAGCACACGGTCAACACCGACGCTGGAGAGGAAGTCTGCAACCACTTTCGCAGTGATTGGTACACGAGCGGAACGGACGCGACGGTCCTGGCGCGCATAGCCAAAGTAGGGGATAACAGCGGTGATACGACCTGCGGAAGCACGACGCAGGGCATCAACCATAACGACTAATTCCATCAGGTTGTCGTTAGTAGGGGCACAAGTGGACTGGATGATGAAAATATCACCACCGCGTACATTTTCGTTGATTTGTACGCTGACTTCGCCGTCGCTAAAGCGACCTACAGCGGCGTCGCCGAGTGAAGTGTACAGGCGGTTGGCAATACGTTGTGCTAGTTCCGGGGTGGCGTTACCAGCAAAAAGCTTCATATCAGGCACGAGAAGAACCTCAGGCATGCGTCCATTGGTGGAAAGAATCTGCCGAAAACTGTGCGGGCCAGGCAATATTCTTTCCAGGCGGTGTATTAAAGAGCGCGATGCAACGTCTGGAACAAGGTGACGTTGTCACCGAAACTCAGCTTGCCCGGCTTAAAGCATGGCTCTGTGCAATGGGGAAAGGTTGACGCCTTTCGCCACAAAGCCATTGAGCCATTCCGGGGCTTGCTCTAGCACCTGGCGGGCTTCAGACTCTGTATCAAATTCAGCAAAGACACAGGCCCCTGTCCCAGTCAGGCGCGACGGGGCGTATTCTAACAGCCAGGAAAGCACCGCATCAACCTCGCGAAAACGTTTTCTTGCGATAACCTCGCAATCATTGCTAAATTCACATTTTAGCAACGTTTCTATTGACCTTTTCGGCGTGTTGCGCGGGAGTTCGGGATCTTTAAAAATTACCGGTGTCGGAATACTCACACCAGGGTGCGCTACCAGATACCATTTTTCTGGCGGATCCACCGGTGTTAATATTTCGCCAACGCCTTCGGCAAAAGCAGCATGACCACGCACAAAGACAGGCACATCAGCGCCCAGCGTCAGCCCCATTTTCGCCAGCTCCTCGATGCTGAGTCCACATTGCCAGAGATGATTTAACGCCACCAGAACAGTCGCGGCATTGGATGAACCGCCGCCCAGACCACCGCCCATCGGCAAACGCTTGTCAATACTGATATCTGCACCGCTTCCCGCCGGAAGACGCCCGCTGGCGGCTGCTGTTTTCATCAGCAAGCGTGCCGCGCGAACAATCAGGTTATCTTCGTTTTCCACGCCTTCAACGGGCGTTAACAGGCGAATTTCCCCATCGTCACGAAGTTCAATGTTGATGGTGTCGCCGTAATCAAGAAACTGAAACAGCGTTTGCAACGTGTGGTAGCCGTCCGCACGCTGACCGGTAATGTATAAAAACAGATTAAGTTTTGCCGGAGAAGGCCACTGAGTCCGCATTATTTCACTATCCAGTTATCCATTTTTAACTTGATGCGCTGACCGCCGTCGGTGAGCTCCATATTGGCAGGCATCGCGGGTTGCGTTTTAGTGTCATAACCACCGTATACCACTTTCCAGTTTTTGCCGTTCTGGCTGTAGGTGATTTCACTCAGGCGATATTGATCGTCCAGTTTGTAGTCGGTCGCGTCTCCCGGCAAACCTAAAATCCACTGACGCAGACTATTGAGCGGTATTGGCATTCCGGTCAATTTGCCTATCATCTCTTCGGCATCATCAGCGGTGTAGCGCTGGCCTTTGTTATCCACTAACTGCACGTTACCTGGTTGCGCATTCAGCTCCAGCTCGGTGCTGCCCAATGGGTTAGTCAGCAGCAGACGGTAACGATCCTGACCGGTTTGCTGCCAGAAAAAGCGGGCGTAGACTTTCTGTTGATCGGAAATATAAGCAAACGCACCGCGAGTCTGATACTGATTAAGATTACGAACGTCTTGCTGATGCTGACGCCACTGTGGCGAATCCGGGCTTTTGCCTGGACCTTTGGGCGTGGTAACGGAACAGGCAGTGAGCACGAGGGCTGCCAGCGGTAGCAGGCGGATAAGACGAAAATCGGGCAGGGGCATAATGATGACAAGTCCTTGAGATACGTTGCAGTTATAACCCTTAATGCTAGCGTTACCGTCCGCTATCGTCTATGTTCAAGTTGTCTTAATTGCCAGAATCTAACGGGTTTCGGCAATTACTCCAAAAGGGGGCGCTCTCTTTTATTGATCCCGCGCATCCTGTATGATGCGAGCAGACTAACCATATCAACGTTGGTATTATTTCCCGCAGACATGACCCTTTTAGCACTCGGTATCAACCATAAAACGGCACCTGTATCGCTGCGAGAACGTGTATCGTTTTCGCCGGATAAGCTCGATCAGGCGCTGGACAGCCTGCTCGCGCAGCCGATGGTGCAGGGCGGCGTGGTGCTGTCGACGTGTAACCGCACAGAACTTTATCTTAGCGTTGAAGAACAGGATAACCTGCAAGAGGCGCTTATTCGCTGGTTGTGCGATTACCATAATCTTAATGAAGAAGATCTGCGTAATAGCCTCTACTGGCATCAGGATAACGATGCGGTTAGCCACTTAATGCGTGTCGCCAGTGGTCTGGATTCACTGGTTCTGGGCGAGCCGCAAATTCTCGGCCAGGTGAAAAAAGCGTTTGCCGATTCGCAAAAAGGCCATATGAAGGCGAGCGAACTGGAGCGCATGTTCCAGAAATCTTTTTCTGTAGCGAAACGCGTTCGTACCGAAACAGATATTGGTGCCAGTGCCGTGTCTGTCGCTTTTGCGGCTTGTACACTGGCGCGACAGATCTTTGAATCACTCTCTACGGTGACGGTATTACTGGTGGGGGCGGGCGAAACTATTGAGCTGGTGGCACGTCATCTGCGCGAACATAAAGTGCAGAAGATGATTATCGCCAACCGTACTCGCGAACGAGCACAAATTTTGGCAGATGAAGTTGGCGCGGAAGTGATTGCATTGAGCGACATCGATGAACGTCTGCGTGAAGCCGATATCATCATTAGTTCTACCGCCAGCCCATTGCCGATCATCGGTAAAGGCATGGTGGAGCGTGCATTAAAAAGCCGTCGCAATCAACCGATGCTGCTGGTGGATATTGCCGTTCCGCGCGATGTCGAGCCGGAAGTCGGCAAACTGGCGAACGCCTACCTTTACAGCGTTGATGATCTGCAAAGCATCATTTCGCACAATCTGGCACAGCGTAAAGCTGCCGCCGTGGAGGCGGAAACCATCGTCGCTCAGGAAGCCAGCGAATTTATGGCGTGGCTGCGTGCACAAAGCGCCAGTGAAACCATTCGCGATTATCGCAGTCAGGCAGAGCAGGTTCGCGATGAGTTAACCGCCAAAGCGTTAGCGGCTCTTGAACAAGGCGGCGACGCGCAAGCCATTATGCAGGATCTGGCATGGAAACTGACTAACCGCCTGATCCATGCGCCAACGAAATCACTCCAACAGGCCGCCCGTGACGGGGATAACGAACGCCTGAATATTCTGCGCGACAGCCTCGGGCTGGAGTAGCAGTACATCATTTTCTTTTTTTACAGGGTGCATTTACGCCTATGAAGCCTTCTATCGTTGCCAAACTGGAAGCCCTGCATGAACGCCATGAAGAAGTTCAGGCATTGCTGGGTGATGCGCAAACCATCGCTGACCAGGATCGTTTTCGCGCATTATCTCGTGAATATGCGCAGTTAAGTGATGTTTCGCGCTGTTTCACCGACTGGCAACAAGTGCAGGAAGATATCGAAACCGCACAGATGATGCTCGACGATCCAGAAATGCGTGAGATGGCGCAGGATGAACTGCGCGAAGCGAAAGAGAAAAGCGAGCAACTGGAACAACAACTTCAGGTTCTTTTGCTGCCAAAAGATCCTGATGACGAACGCAACGCCTTCCTCGAAGTGCGCGCCGGAACCGGCGGCGATGAAGCCGCGTTGTTTGCTGGCGATCTGTTCCGCATGTACAGCCGCTACGCGGAAACCCGTCGCTGGCGTGTGGAAATCATGAGCGCCAGTGAGGGTGAACATGGTGGTTATAAAGAGATCATTGCTAAAATCAGCGGCGATGGTGTGTATGGTCGGTTGAAATTTGAATCCGGTGGTCATCGCGTGCAGCGTGTCCCTGCTACGGAATCGCAGGGGCGGATCCATACTTCTGCTTGTACCGTTGCTGTAATGCCGGAACTGCCAGAAGCGGAACTGCCAGATATCAACCCGGCGGATTTGCGCATTGATACTTTCCGCTCTTCAGGAGCGGGAGGTCAGCACGTTAACACCACCGATTCGGCAATCCGTATTACCTACTTGCCGACCGGCATCGTTGTTGAATGTCAGGATGAACGTTCACAGCATAAAAACAAAGCGAAGGCGCTTTCAGTGCTCGGTGCTCGCATCCATGCGGCGGAAATGGCAAAACGCCAGCAGGCGGAAGCCTCGACCCGCCGTAACCTGCTGGGGAGTGGCGATCGCAGCGACCGTAACCGTACCTATAACTTCCCACAGGGGCGCGTCACCGATCACCGTATCAACCTGACGCTCTACCGTCTGGATGAAGTGATGGAAGGTAAGCTGGATATGCTGATTGAACCGATTATTCAGGAACATCAGGCTGACCAACTTGCGGCGTTGTCCGAGCAAGAATAATGGAATATCAACAATGGTTGCGCGAAGCAATAAACCAACTTCAGGCGAGTGAAAGCCCGCGGCGCGATGCTGAAATTTTGTTGGAACATGTTACCGGCAAGGGACGCACTTACATTCTCGCCTTTGGTGAAACGCACCTGACTGACGAGCAACGAGAGCAACTCGACGCGCTGCTGGAGCGTCGTCGCGCCGGTGAACCCGTTGCTCATTTAACCGGTGTGCGTGAATTCTGGTCGTTGCCGTTGTTTGTTTCGCCAGCGACTTTGATTCCTCGTCCGGACACCGAATGTCTGGTAGAACAGGCGCTGACACGCTTGCCTGAACGGCCTTGTCGCATTCTCGATCTTGGTACTGGCACCGGGGCGATAGCCCTGGCATTGGCCAGTGAACGCCCGGATTGTGATGTTACGGCGGTTGACCGAATGCCTGATGCAGTTGCCCTTGCAAAGCGCAATGCACAGCATCTGGCGATTAAAAATATCCATATCCTGCAAAGCGATTGGTTTAGTGCACTTGACGAGCAGCAGTTTGCGATGATTGTTAGCAATCCACCGTATATCGACGAGCAGGATCCACATCTTCAACAAGGCGATGTCCGCTTTGAGCCGTTGTCGGCGCTGGTTGCGGCAGACAGCGGTATGGCTGATATCGTTCACATCATCGAACAGTCGCGTAATGCACTCGCATCCGGCGGATTTCTGCTTCTGGAACATGGCTGGCAGCAGGGTGAAGTGGTGCGGCAGGCATTTATGCAGGCGGGTTATCGTGATGTCGAAACCTGTCGTGACTACGGTGATAACGAGCGCGTGACGCTTGGTCGCTATTATCGATGACAAGTTTCAACACGCTGCTTTGCGTTCATCTCATCAGTATCGTGCTTTCTGTCGGCTTTTTAGCCCTGCGTTTTTGGTTACGCTACCAGGAGCATTCACTGGCATTTGCTCGCTGGACGCGAGTATTGCCGCCAGTTATTGATACAGTGTTATTGTTCAGCGGCGTTGCGCTGATGGCTAAAGCGCACATCCTGCCATTTTCCGGGCAGGCACAATGGCTGACTGAAAAGCTGTTTGGAGTTATCATTTATATCGTTTTGGGTTTTATTGCTCTCGATTACCGTCGGGTGCACAGTCAGCAGGTGCGCATTATTACCTTCCCGCTGGCGCTGGTGGTGCTGTACATCATCATTAAACTCGCCACCACAAAAGTACCGTTACTGGGGTAAGTCATGAGATCGTTAGCTGATTTCGAATTTAATAAAGCGCCGCTGTGCGAAGGCATGATCCTGGCTTGCGAAGCAATCCGCCGCGATTTTCCCTCGCAAGATGTATACGACGAACTGGAGCGTCTCGTTAGTCTGGCGAAGGAAGAAATTAACCAGCTTCTACCTTTAGAAGAGCAGTTGGAAAAATTGATCGCGCTGTTTTACGGCGAATGGGGGTTTAAAGCCTCACGCGGTGTTTATCGCCTCTCCGATGCTTTATGGCTTGACCATGTGTTGAAGAACAGGCAGGGCAGTGCGGTATCGTTAGGTGCCATTTTGTTGTGGGTCGCTAATCGTCTCGATTTGCCGCTACTGCCGGTGATTTTCCCGACGCAGCTTATTTTGCGCATTGAATGTTCGGATGGCGAAATTTGGCTGATTAACCCTTTTAACGGTGAATCGTTAAGCGAACATATGCTGGATATATGGTTAAAGGGAAATATCAGCCCATCTGCGGAACTGTTTTATGAAGACCTGGATGAAGCAGATAACATTGAGGTTATCCGCAAGCTGTTGGATACGCTGAAAGCATCACTGATGGAAGAAAACCAGATGGAACTTGCATTACGCACCAGCGAAGCCTTGTTACAGTTCAACCCGGAAGATCCGTATGAAATTCGCGATCGCGGGTTGATTTATGCGCAACTGGATTGCGAACACGTTGCGTTGAATGATTTAAGTTATTTCGTTGAACAGTGTCCGGAAGACCCGATCAGCGAAATGATCCGTGCGCAAATTAATAACATCGCGCATAAACATATTGTGCTGCATTAATTAATCGACATTTTACTTAAGATTAAGGCGATCCTATGAAACAAAAAGTGGTTAGCATTGGCGACATCAACGTAGCAAATGACCTGCCGTTCGTGCTGTTTGGCGGTATGAACGTGCTGGAATCCCGCGATCTGGCGATGCGCATTTGCGAGCACTACGTAACCGTGACCCAGAAATTGGGTATCCCTTACGTGTTCAAAGCCTCTTTTGACAAAGCCAACCGCTCCTCCATCCACTCTTATCGTGGGCCGGGCCTGGAAGAAGGGATGAAAATCTTCCAGGAGCTGAAGCAAACTTTTGGCGTAAAAATTATCACCGACGTTCACGAGCCAAGCCAGGCACAGCCTGTTGCTGATGTTGTGGATGTGATTCAGCTACCGGCGTTTCTTGCTCGCCAGACCGATCTGGTGGAAGCCATGGCGAAAACTGGTGCGGTAATTAACGTCAAGAAACCACAGTTTGTCAGCCCAGGCCAGATGGGTAACATCGTTGATAAATTCAAAGAAGGCGGCAACGAAAAAGTTATTCTTTGCGATCGTGGCGCTAACTTCGGTTATGACAACCTGGTTGTCGATATGCTGGGCTTCAGCGTAATGAAGAAAGTGTCTGGCAACTCGCCGGTAATTTTCGACGTTACCCACGCACTGCAATGCCGCGATCCGTTTGGTGCAGCTTCCGGTGGTCGTCGTGCCCAGGTGGCCGAACTGGCACGTGCCGGTATGGCAGTAGGTCTGGCTGGTTTGTTTATTGAAGCGCATCCGGATCCGGAACATGCGAAATGCGATGGTCCATCCGCGCTGCCGCTGGCGAAACTGGAACCATTCCTCAAGCAGATGAAAGCAATTGATGAGCTGGTTAAAGGTTTCGAAGAACTCGATACCAGCAAGTAATCTTTTTGCTTAAAAACAAAAGCCTTAGCGTTTTGGCTGCACCCCAAAAGTTGGACACCCAACTGATTAAGGTGCAGTTTTTTATGGGCAAAGGATACAAAAAAGGCCGCAGGTTGTTACTCCTGCGGCCGGTTTCGGGCGCATATTGCCATCACGGCAGCCTGACACCCGTCTTCACCTTATTTCCGGTTACGCCACCAGCCGACAATCGCTGCGGTGATAATTCCCGCAAGGATCGGTGCTGCCAGGTCGTGCCAGAAAGTTATGGCAAACTGCGCGAGCGTCATATAGCCGCCTTTTTGTTGTAATGACAACGTTTTGCGGCTATTCTTGAAGTGTCTGGTTTCAAGATTAGCCCCCGTTCTGTTGTCAGGTTTGACCTCTCAACGTGCGGGGGTTTTCTCTTTCCAGCAACCAATGCCGCCAGGGATAAAGCCCCCACAACATTGCGCCTCACCGGATAACTCCGGCTTGGCGTGGATACTACACTTCAAGTTTTCTTTACTTCACCCCTGAAACGTTCGTAATGAAGAGTACATTCCGGATTTTCACCAACTGTTGCAGTGATTTCGTGCAAGCGGTGGCACAGGCTCGCAATTCTGATTAATGAATTACTCAGGAAGGTCAAAAGAGATGAAACACGGAGGGATTTTTCTTATCTCCCCCGATCTCTGTCATCAGGGGAGATATCAATGTCAGGCAAATATCGTCATCAAATAGGCGGCAAACAGAGCCAGATGCGCTGCGCCGTTGAGGACGTTAGTACGCCCGGTGGAGAATGAGATATGACACAGTACTAAAGAGGCCACCATCACCACCATCTCCGGTGCACCAAGAGCAAACTGCAATTCGTTGCCCGTCAGAAAGGCGATCAGCGTTACGACAGGTACGGTCAGTGAAATTGTCGCTAATACCGAACCAAAGAACAGATTCATCGCACGCTGGACCTGGTTGTTTAATACGGCTTTTAACGCCCCTAAACCTTCCGGCGAAAGAATCAACAGTGCCACCAGGAAACCGGTAAAGGCCACCGGGGCATTCATGCTGGTGAGGAGCGTTTCCAGTGGGCTGGCGTTCATTTTGGTGACTGCAATCACCGCTATCAGATGGATAATCAACCAGACAGCATGCCACAGACTGCTATGGGCAGACGGTTTGCCGTGGTGCGGATCGTCATCATCGCTGTCATCCTCGTGCTCATAGACAAACAGACTCTGGTGCGTTTTGGTCTGAATCAGCAAAAATACGCCGTACATTGCCGCGGAAATTAAAGCCACCAGTAACGCCTGACCGGTTGAGAAATTCGCCGCAGGCAGAGCCATCGGGAATACCAGCACAATAATTGCCAGCGGAAACAGGGCGATCAAATACTGTTTAATACCAAACAGATTCATATATTGGGTGGCAAATTTGCGTCCGCCCAACAGTAATGAAAAACCAACCAGCCCACCGGTAACAATCATAATGATTGAATAGAGCGTATCTCGCATTAACGTCGGCGCGGCATCGCCGGTCGCCATTAAGGCTGAGATCAGACTGACTTCAAGAATAACCACTGAAAGGCTAAGAATAAGAGAACCATAAGGTTCACCCAGGCGATGCGCTAATACGTCAGCATGACGGACAACACTAAAGGCACTGCTTAAAATACCAATAAGCGCAAGAAGGTTGATGGCAATGACCACTGGTAGTGTCTGAGCGCTTCCCCACAGGAACAGCACCACCAGCGCCAGAACCGGGAAAATAAGCGAGGTCTCCTTGTGGCGGGTTTTTACCGCCTCGTGAGCATTTGTCATTATGGTTATCCCTTTGCAGATGAATTTGTCGGAAATGTAATAAATCGGTGGAAAAAATAACAGAAAGTGTCTGGATATCGGTAACATTTTACGAAATTTTACCCCGCTGCCGCTTTTTTACTCTTTGGGGGATAAAAATAATCAACGCGTTTAGCCAATGTTTGTATTAGCGTCTCTTAAGAAGATTCTAACGTGGGAATTCTTATACGCTGGCAAGCGTGGGTATTGTTGACCACACTTAAAGTTCACCTTTAAAAAGGAGTCAATAATGCCGTATAAAACAAAAAGCGATCTGCCAGAAAATGTAAAACACGTTCTACCGTCTCATGCCCAGGATATCTATAAAGAGGCATTCAACAGCGCCTGGGATCAATATAAAGATAAAGAAGATCGGCGTGATGACGCCAGTCGTGAAGAGACAGCGCATAAAGTGGCCTGGTCCGCAGTGAAACATGAATATGCCAAAGGGGATGATGATAAATGGCATAAAAAAGAGTAATCCCCGGAGATGAACTAAAGCTATTCGTGCGGCGTCGCCTTGCAAGTGGTCTGAGAAATGCATATTGTCCCGAGAGTGGTTTCAAAATGAGCAGTAAAAATGTCCGGAAGACACCAATAAGTTGTCGCAAGGAAGTATGCAGTGGCGGAGGTATAAGGTGATAACGCGTGATTTCTTAATGAATGCCGATTGTAAAACGGCATTTGGTGCCATTGAAGAATCACTCTTATGGTCAGCAGAACAACGGGCGGCCTCGCTGGCGGCGACGCTGGAGTTTATCGAGTCGTGTACCGGTACGTTGGTTGGGTGGCACCGGGCGTTTTGTCTGCGTCTGACCGCGGGGCGCGGGACAGTGCACCAGCCGGGACGGATGCTTGCTCTGAAAGAGGGCGGTCGCACCACAGGGGTGGCGTATCGCTTACCGGAAGGGGCGCTCGAGCAGGAACTGACTTTGCTGTGGAAGCGGGAGATGATTACTGGCTGTTATCTGCCAACCTGGTGCCAGCTTGATCTTGATGACGGGCGCACAGTAAACGCACTGGTATTTATTATGGATCCACGGCATCCAGAATATGAATCCGACACTCGTGCTCAGGTCATCGCGCCGTTGATTGCGGCAGCGAGCGGTCCGCTGGGAACCAACGCACAATACCTGTTTTCACTGGAACAAGAGCTTATCAAGCTGGGGATGCAGGATGACGGGTTAAATGATTTGCTGGTGTCGGTGAAAAAACTGCTGGCGGATAATTTTCCGGAGGGTGTGTTACGGCCAGGATTTGCCTGATGAAACATCTGTCATAGTGGGGCGTCGGACGCCCCGCCAGACATTAAAATGTGAGCACTTTATCGGCTGCCAGCGTCCATTGCGCCAGTTCGATCAGGGTGCCAATTTCAACCCCGTCAATCAGCGGAAGTGGGCTGATGCCGCGACCATCGGTGCAGGTCTTGCACAGTTTCACGGGTACATTTTGCGCCGTGAGGATCTCCAGCATTTGCTGAATATTGTAGCCTTCCCCTGGTTTTTGTCCGCGCAATCCGGCAGTGACCGCATCAGACATCAGAAACAGACGCAGATCCAGGTCGCTCTTCTGCTCTCGTAGCGCAATGGCCAGCCGCAGGCTGTTAAATAAGGATTCACTCCCGTAGGGGGCTCCATTGGCAACGATCACGATTTTTTGCATTATTCACTCCTGTATTCAGAGAATTAGACTTTCTATTTATATCTTACTGTTTTTGTGCTGTCTGACCAATTTGCCGCATTTTTAGGATTTTCCATAAAGCGTGAGAAAGTACGAGAAAAGTTACCAGTAATCGTTATTCTATAAAGTAATGAGTGTTCATTTTTATCGGAAACTACTGACGTTTTGAGCCGTATCGTCTTTCGTGTTATCCCGCTTTTTTTACTCTTGCTGCTGGCAGGCGGTATGGCTGATGCACAGCCATCCTTTGAGCAGCAATCGGCAAATCCTTTTGATAACGATAATGATGGTCTGCCGGATTTAGGAATGGCACCGGAAAATCATGACGGTGAAAAACACTTCGCTGAAATTGTGAAAGATTTTGGTGAAACCAGTATGACTGATAACGGTCAGGATACAGGCGAACAAGCGAAAGCCTTTGCGCTGGGAAAAGTCCGTGATGCGCTTAGCCAGCAGGTTAATCAGCATGTAGAATCCTGGCTTTCGCCGTGGGGGAACGCCAGTGTTGACGTCAAAGTGGATAACGAAGGACATTTCACCGGAAGTCGGGGAAGCTGGTTTGTACCGTTGCTGGATAACGAGCGCTATCTCACATGGAGCCAGGTTGGACTGACCCAGCAGGACGATGGTCTGGTAAGTAATCTTGGCGTGGGTCAACGCTGGAAGCATGGCTCGTGGTTGATGGGATACAACACGTTTTATGACAACTTGTTGGATGAAAATCTTCAGCGGGCAGGCTTTGGCGCTGAAGCCTGGGGAGAATATCTGCGCCTGTCGGCAAATTATTATCAGCCTTTTGCCTCATGGCGTGAACAGACAGCTTCGCTTGAGCAACGTATGGCGCGCGGTTACGATCTGACCGCCCGAATGCGAATGCCGTTTTACCAACATATCAACACCAGCGTCAGCGTCGAACAATATTTTGGCCAGAGTGTTGATCTGTTTAACTCTGGCACGGGGTATCACAATCCAGTTGCCTTGAGTCTGGGGCTAAATTACACACCTGTGCCACTCGTCACAGTGACCGCCCAGCATAAACAAGGCGAAAGTGGAGAACGCCAAAATAACCTCGGACTGAATATTAACTACCGTTTTGGCGTGCCGCTCAATAAACAACTGTCTGCTGGTGAAGTTGCGGAAAGTCAGTCGCTGCGCGGTAGTCGCTATGACAATCCGCAGCGAAATAATTTGCCGGTTATTGAGTATCATCAGCGTAAAACTTTAACGGTGTTTCTGGCGACGCCGCCCTGGGATCTTAAACCCGGCGAATCTGTACCGCTGAAATTACAAATCCACAGTCGTTACGGTATTCGCCAATTGATCTGGCAGGGAGATACGCAGATGTTAAGTCTGACGTCGGGAGCAACTGCCAACAGTACGGATGGCTGGACGCTGATCATGCCGGACTGGCAGAGCGGGGAAGGGGCGAGCAATCACTGGCGATTGTCGGTGGTGGTGGAAGATAACCAGGGACAGCGTGTCTCCTCCAATGAGATCACGCTAACGCTTGCCGAACCTTTCGATGCGATGGCAAAGGACGAACTGCGCTGGGAACCATAATCAGAAAATACGTTCCTGATGCACCCATACCGCGGCTTCCACACGAGATTTGAGCTTCATTTTTTTCAGCATGTGCTTCACATGTACTTTTACCGTGCTTTCTGTGATGTCCAGGCGGCGGGCAATCATCTTATTCGGTAAGCCCTGAGCAATCAGCTTCAGAATATCGCGCTCGCGCGGCGTTAACTGGTTGACGTCGCGTTCAGTAGTCGCGCGGTTAGCACGCAGGCTGGCGGCCAGAACGGGGGTTAACGCCTCGCTTAATACCATTTCGCCAGCAGCAGCCTGATGTAACGCTTTCAACAGATCTTCCGGCTCCATATCTTTTAACAGATAGCCATCTGCGCCGCGTTTCAGGGCGGTGACCACGTCCTCTTCATGGTTAGAGACGCTGAATACCACAATGCGACCGGATAAAGATTTTTCACGCAGTTTATCCAGCGTTTCCAGACCGTTCATGCCGGGCATATTCAGATCAAGCAGAATCAGATCCGGATCGAGAGATTCCGCCAGTTCAATACCCTGCTCGCCATTACTTGCTTCGCCAACCACGGTGATATCGGGGGCCATGCTGATAAGCTGTTTTACGCCAGTTCGCAGCATCGGGTGATCGTCGATCAGCAGGATAGTAGCCGGTTCCTGATTACTCATGGGTATCTCCTTGGACGTCTGTGAAATTTTTTTCGGGAATAAAAGTGACCACCACTTCGGTGCCACCTGATTCACGACGGCGGACGCGGCAGTCGCCACGCAGACTTTGCGCACGGTCACGCATAATTATCATGCCGTAGTGATTGCTGCGGATGGTATTTTCAGGCACTCCGCAGCCGTTATCCTGGACGGTCAGTTTGACCTGATTATCGTTTTGCGCCACTGTTACCACGACCTCGCTCGCTTGCGAATGTTTGAGGGCGTTACTTAATGCCTCACGGGCAATTTGCAACAGATGGATTGCCTGATGCGAAGGCACCAGGCGCGGTGGCAATTGGTAATCCAGCTTCACCGGAAAGCCAAATTTGGCGCTGTATTCTTCACAACTTGCTTCCAGTGCCGGGCGTAACCCCGGTTCGGTGAGCTGTAAACGGAATGTGGTGAGCAGCTCACGCAACTGCGCCCAGGAAGCATTCAGTTCGTTACGGATCTGGCTTAACAGGTCGCGGCTGCTTTCTGGCAGCGCGTCGCCTTGCATCTGTAAACAACTCACCTGCATCTTCATGCAAGAGAGAGATTGGGCAATAGAATCATGCAGTTCGCGCGCAATGGTGGCACGCTCTTCCATCACGATCAACTGCTGCTGGCGTTCCTGATGGCGATCCAGTGCCAGAGTGGCGGTTAATTGCTCAACCAGCGTATCCACCAGTTGCTGTTGATCATGGCTTAGATGGCGACCCTGCGGCAGAGTCGCCAGCAAAATTCCGTACTGCATATGAGAATCGGTCAGTCGCCATTTCAGGGTCGTGCCGCGATCGCCAACAGGTAATACGCCGCGCGGGCAGAGTTGGCAGCCTTTGTCGTCGCAGGTCATATCCGACTGGCAGGTGAACTCCTGATGGTTCTCTTCATCTTCAGTGTCATACACCCGCAGTTCGATATCACGCAGTAGGGTTAAATTTTGTAAGCCGTTGAGTACGGGAGACAGGCGTTCACACAGCGGGGCGCGAGAATGCAAACGACGGTTAGCCTGCCACAAAAAAGAGAGGATCTGATTTTTATGTTCCAGACCGGCGGTTTTTTCCCGTACTCGCTGCTCAAGTACGGCATAACTCTCTGCCAGTTCCGCAGACATATTGTTCAGCGCTGTTCCTAACATCGCCATTTCATTGCGACCGCTGATATGTGCCCGCTGGCTAAAATCACGGTGACTTACCGCACTCGCCATCACCAGCAATTGCCGCCACGGTTGCAGCAGTCGCGCTCGCAGCCAGATAATGGTGAAGACCAAGAGCAATGTCATAAACACCGCCATCACCCGGTGGACCATCACTACCGTCTCAATGCGCATTTCAGTGGTGTGATCAAAACCTGAGACTAACTGATCCAGCCCGGCAACAAACTGACTGACGTCTGCCGATACGGTTTCTCTGGTTTGCGCACGTAATAGTCCTGGAACGAGTTCATTGCGCCAGTACTCCTGCAAACTTTTTAGTTGTTCCTGTTGCCCGTCGCGTTCTGCGGCACGGCTTAATTCTGGGCTAAAGGCGGTTTGCTCCATCTCTTTTAGCAACGGCGTGTCTTTCTCGCTTAATGGCACCGCTGCCAGCAGGCGGTAACTTTGCATACGCAGCGATCCTGCTTTGTTGATGGCATGAGCGCTGCCCTGAACGCCTTGCACCAGCCAGCCAGAAACAGCCATCCCCGCCAGTCCAATGGCGGTAGAAAGCAAAACAATAAGCGCAACCTGATTGACCAGGGTGAGCGGAGAGAGACAACGTTTAAGCATGTAAACCTCTTCCTTCAGGCTTTGAATGAGCAATAACCTTAATGAATGTGATGATACATTCTGAAATGGCATTATTCTCAGCTATTGGCTGAAGTATACCCATACCCGGAAAGAGTTACTCCTTATTTGCCGTGTGGTTAGGCGTTTTACATCAGTAAGGGTAGGGATTTTACAGCGCCGTGAAAAATCTCATAATTTTTATGAAATCTCTGTACTCACTATGGGTAATGATAAATATCAATGATAGATAAAGTTATATTGTCGTTTGATTTATATCAAATTACCTTTAGCTACAGCCACTAAGGTGGCAGACATCGAAACGAGTATCAGAGGTGTCTATGAGTCACTCATCCGCCCCCGAAAGGGCTACTGGAGCTGTCATTACAGATTGGCGACCGGAAGATCCTGCGTTCTGGCAACAACGCGGTCAACGTATTGCCAGCCGCAACCTGTGGATTTCCGTTCCCTGTCTGCTGCTGGCGTTTTGCGTATGGATGTTATTCAGTGCTGTCGCGGTGAACTTACCGAAAGTCGGCTTCAATTTTACGACCGATCAGCTATTTCTTTTAACCGCACTACCTTCGGTTTCTGGCGCATTATTGCGGGTGCCATACTCCTTTATGGTTCCAATCTTCGGTGGGCGTCGCTGGACGGCGTTTAGTACTGGTATTCTGATTATTCCTTGTGTCTGGCTGGGTTTTGCCGTGCAGGATACCACTACGCCATACAGCGTATTTATCATCATTTCTCTGCTGTGCGGCTTTGCTGGCGCGAACTTCGCTTCCAGTATGGCAAACATCAGCTTCTTCTTTCCGAAGCAGAAACAGGGTGGCGCGCTGGGCCTGAATGGTGGTCTGGGTAACATGGGCGTCAGCGTTATGCAGTTGGTTGCTCCGCTGGTGGTATCACTGTCGATTTTTGCTGCGTTTGGTAGCCAGGGCGTAACACAACCGGATGGCAGCGAATTGTATCTGGCTAACGCCTCCTGGATATGGGTGCCGTTCCTCGCCATCTTCACCATTGCGGCGTGGTTTGGCATGAACGACCTTGCTACCTCGAAAGCCTCCATCAAGGAGCAGTTGCCGGTACTCAAACGGGGTCATCTGTGGATTATGAGCCTGCTGTATCTGGCGACTTTCGGCTCCTTCATCGGCTTCTCTGCGGGTTTTGCCATGCTGTCAAAAACGCAGTTCCCGGATGTGCAGATTCTGCACTACGCCTTCTTCGGACCGTTTATTGGCGCACTGGCACGTTCTGCGGGGGGGGCTCTATCTGACCGTCTCGGCGGCACTCGTGTAACGCTGGTGAACTTTGTCCTGATGGCGATTTTCAGCGGCCTGCTGTTCCTCACCTTACCGACTGACGGGCAGGGCGGAAGTTTCATGGCGTTCTTCGCGGTCTTCCTCGCGCTGTTCCTGACGGCGGGGTTGGGGAGTGGTTCCACCTTCCAGATGATTTCCGTGATTTTCCGTAAACTGACGATGGATCGCGTGAAAGCAGAAGGTGGTTCTGACGAACGCGCTATGCGTGAGGCAGCAACCGACACTGCAGCGGCGCTGGGCTTTATCTCTGCCATTGGTGCTATCGGTGGCTTCTTTATCCCGAAAGCGTTCGGTAGCTCACTGGCATTAACGGGTTCGCCAGTTGGTGCAATGAAAGTATTTTTGATTTTCTATATCGCCTGCGTGGTAATTACCTGGGTGGTATATGGTCGGCATTCTAAAAAATAAATCGTAATATTTGATTATCCTTTGCGCGGCGTAATGTCGCGCTTTTTTTATTTGTCATTTAGTTACAACATACTTTCAGAGGGATAATTATTTCAACGGCGTCATTAAGCATCATTAATATGTCATCCATGGGGGATACTCCTTAATACCCACCTGTATAAAAATCCGAAGCGTTTAAATGTGCTTAGATGTAAAAGTTATTAACTTACAATATGTTAGGTGAAACATTTTAATTACCCCAAAGAGGTATATTAGGAAATTACTTTATTTTTCATCCCCTCCACACTTGATCGTTATCAATTCCCACGACGTTTCAGAGCGTTACCTTCATTTTAAACATTAGCAATGTCGATTTATCAGAGAGCCGACAGGCTCCCACAGGAGAAAACCGATGAGTAAATTCCTGGACCGGTTTCGCTACTTCAAACAGAAGGGTGAAACCTTTGCCGATGGGCATGGCCAGCTTCTCAATACCAACCGTGACTGGGAGGATGGATATCGCCAGCGTTGGCAGCATGACAAAATCGTCCGCTCTACCCACGGGGTAAACTGCACCGGCTCCTGTAGCTGGAAAATCTACGTTAAAAACGGTCTGGTGACCTGGGAAACCCAGCAGACTGACTATCCGCGTACCCGTCCGGATCTGCCAAACCATGAACCTCGCGGCTGCCCGCGCGGTGCCAGCTATTCCTGGTATCTCTATAGCGCCAACCGCCTGAAATACCCGATGATGCGCAAACGCCTGATGAAAATGTGGCGTGAAGCGAAAGCGCTGCATAGCGATCCGGTTGAGGCATGGGCTTCTATTATTGAAGACGCCGATAAGGCGAAAAGCTTTAAGCAAGCGCGTGGACGCGGTGGTTTTGTTCGTTCTTCCTGGCAGGAAGTGAACGAACTGATCGCCGCGTCTAACGTTTACACCATCAAAAACTACGGTCCGGACCGTGTTGCTGGTTTCTCGCCAATCCCGGCAATGTCGATGGTTTCTTACGCATCGGGTGCCCGCTATCTCTCCCTGATTGGCGGTACTTGCTTAAGCTTCTATGACTGGTACTGCGACCTGCCTCCAGCTTCTCCGCAAACCTGGGGTGAGCAGACTGACGTGCCGGAATCTGCTGACTGGTACAACTCCAGCTACATCATTGCCTGGGGTTCTAACGTTCCGCAGACCCGTACTCCAGATGCTCACTTCTTTACCGAAGTGCGTTACAAAGGCACCAAAACCGTTGCCGTAACACCTGACTATGCTGAGATCGCTAAACTGTGCGACCTGTGGCTGGCACCGAAACAAGGCACCGATGCGGCGATGGCGCTGGCGATGGGCCACGTAATGCTGCGTGAGTTCCATCTTGATAACCCAAGTCAGTATTTCACCGACTATGTGCGTCGCTACACCGACATGCCGATGCTGGTGATGCTGGAAGAACGCGATGGTTATTACGCTGCGGGTCGTATGCTGCGTGCCGCCGATCTGGTTGACGCGCTGGGCCAGGAAAACAATCCTGAATGGAAAACCGTGGCCTTTAATACGCAAGGCGAAATGGTCGCGCCGAATGGTTCTATTGGCTTCCGCTGGGGCGAGAAGGGCAAATGGAATCTGGAGCAACGTGACGGCAAAACCGGCGAAGAAACCGAACTGCAACTTAGCCTGCTGGGTAGCCAGGATGAGATTGCTGAAGTGGGCTTCCCGTACTTTGGCGGCGACGGCACTGAACACTTTAACAAAGTGGAACTGGAAAACGTTCTGCTGCACAAACTGCCGGTGAAACGCCTGCAACTGGCTGATGGCAGCACCGCGCTGGTGACTACGGTTTATGACTTGACGCTGGCAAACTATGGCCTGGAACGTGGTCTGAACGACGTCAACTGCGCAACCAGCTATGATGATGTGAAAGCCTACACTCCGGCCTGGGCTGAGAAGATCACCGGTGTCTCACGTTCGCAAATTATCCGTATAGCCCGTGAATTTGCTGACAACGCTGATAAAACGCACGGTCGTTCGATGATTATCGTTGGTGCCGGTCTGAACCACTGGTATCACCTCGATATGAACTATCGTGGTCTGATCAACATGCTGATTTTCTGCGGTTGTGTCGGTCAGAGCGGCGGCGGCTGGGCACACTACGTAGGTCAGGAAAAACTGCGTCCGCAAACCGGCTGGCAGCCGTTGGCGTTTGCCCTTGACTGGCAGCGTCCGGCACGTCATATGAACAGTACCTCTTATTTCTATAACCACTCCAGCCAGTGGCGTTATGAAACCGTCACGGCGGAAGAGCTGCTGTCACCGCTGGCGGATAAATCCCGTTATACCGGCCACATGATCGACTTTAACGTGCGTGCTGAACGTATGGGCTGGCTGCCATCTGCTCCGCAGTTAGGCACTAACCCGCTGACCATCGCACGTGAAGCAGAAAAAGCCGGGATGAATCCGGTTGACTATACGGTGAAATCCCTGAAAGACGGTTCCATTCGTTTTGCTGCGGAGCAGCCGGAAAACGGCAAAAACCATCCGCGTAACCTGTTCATCTGGCGTTCTAACCTGCTGGGTTCTTCCGGTAAAGGTCACGAGTTTATGCTCAAGTACCTGCTGGGGACGGAACATGGTATCCAGGGCAAAGATCTGGGGCAGCAGGGCGGAGTGAAGCCGGAAGAAGTGGACTGGCAGGACAACGGTCTGGAAGGCAAGTTGGATCTGGTGGTGACGCTGGACTTCCGTCTGTCTAGCACCTGTCTCTACTCCGACATCATTTTGCCGACTGCAACCTGGTACGAAAAAGACGACATGAATACTTCGGATATGCATCCGTTTATTCACCCGCTGTCTGCGGCGGTCGATCCGGCCTGGGAAGCGAAAAGTGACTGGGAAATCTACAAAGCCATCGCGAAGAAATTCTCCGAAGTGTGCGTTGGTCATCTGGGTAAAGAAACTGACATCGTCACGCTGCCGATCCAGCACGATTCTGCCGCTGAACTGGCGCAGCCGCTGGATGTAAAAGACTGGAAAAAAGGCGAATGCGACCTGATCCCAGGTAAAACCGCACCGCACATTATGGTCGTAGAGCGCGATTATCCGGCAACTTACGAACGCTTTACCTCTATCGGTCCGCTGATGGAGAAAATCGGCAACGGTGGTAAAGGTATCGCCTGGAACACCCAGAGCGAGATGGATCTGCTGCGTAAGCTCAACTACACCAAAGCGGAAGGTCCGGCGAAAGGCCAGCCGATGCTCAACACGGCGATTGATGCGGCGGAAATGATCCTGACGCTGGCACCAGAAACCAACGGTCAGGTAGCCGTGAAAGCCTGGGCGGCACTGAGTGAGTTTACTGGTCGTGACCATACGCATCTGGCGCTGAATAAAGAAGACGAGAAGATCCGCTTCCGCGATATTCAGGCACAGCCGCGTAAAATTATCTCCAGCCCGACCTGGTCTGGTCTGGAAGATGAACACGTTTCTTACAACGCCGGTTACACCAACGTTCACGAGTTGATTCCGTGGCGCACGCTCTCTGGTCGCCAGCAGTTGTATCAGGATCATCAGTGGATGCGTGATTTCGGTGAAAGCCTGCTGGTCTATCGTCCGCCGATCGACACCCGTTCGGTGAAAGAAGTGATGGGGCAGAAATCCAACGGTAATCCGGAAAAAGCCCTCAACTTCCTGACGCCGCACCAGAAGTGGGGGATCCACTCCACTTACAGCGACAACCTGCTGATGCTGACCTTAGGTCGCGGTGGCCCGGTGGTCTGGCTGAGCGAAGCTGATGCGAAAGAGCTGGGTATTGCCGATAACGACTGGATTGAAGTCTTCAACAGCAACGGTGCGCTAACTGCCCGTGCGGTTGTCAGCCAGCGTGTTCCGGCAGGGATGACCATGATGTACCACGCGCAGGAACGTATCGTTAACTTGCCTGGTTCAGAAATCACCCAACAGCGTGGGGGCATCCATAACTCGGTCACCCGTATTACGCCGAAACCGACGCATATGATCGGTGGCTATGCCCATCTGGCATACGGCTTTAACTACTACGGCACCGTAGGTTCTAACCGCGATGAGTTTGTTGTAGTGCGTAAGATGAAGAACATTGACTGGTTAGATGGCGAAGGCAATGACCAGGTACAGGAGAGCGTAAAATGAAAATTCGTTCACAAGTCGGCATGGTGCTGAATCTCGATAAGTGCATCGGCTGCCACACCTGTTCAGTTACCTGTAAAAACGTCTGGACCAGCCGCGAAGGCGTGGAGTACGCGTGGTTCAACAACGTTGAAACCAAGCCGGGTCAGGGTTTCCCGACCGACTGGGAAAACCAGGAAAAATATAAAGGCGGCTGGATCCGTAAAATCAACGGCAAACTGCAACCGCGCATGGGTAACCGCGCCATGTTGTTGGGTAAAATCTTCGCTAACCCGCATCTGCCGGGGATCGACGATTATTACGAGCCGTTCGATTTTGACTATCAGAACCTGCATACCGCGCCGGAAGGCAGCAAATCGCAGCCGATTGCTCGTCCGCGTTCGCTGATTACTGGCGAACGGATGGCGAAAATCGAAAAAGGGCCGAACTGGGAAGATGACCTGGGCGGCGAATTTGACAAACTGGCGAAAGACAAGAACTTCGACAACATCCAGAAGGCGATGTATAGCCAGTTCGAAAACACCTTCATGATGTATCTGCCGCGCCTGTGCGAACACTGTCTGAACCCGGCATGTGTGGCGACCTGCCCGAGCGGTGCGATCTACAAGCGTGAAGAAGATGGCATTGTTCTGATCGATCAGGATAAATGCCGTGGCTGGCGTATGTGCATCACCGGATGCCCGTACAAAAAAATCTACTTCAACTGGAAGAGCGGTAAGTCTGAGAAATGCATTTTCTGTTATCCGCGTATTGAAGCGGGTCAGCCGACCGTGTGTTCAGAAACCTGCGTGGGTCGTATCCGTTATCTCGGCGTGCTGCTGTACGATGCGGACGCTATTGAACGTGCAGCCAGCACCGAGAACGAGAAAGATCTCTACCAGCGCCAACTGGAAGTGTTCCTCGATCCGAACGATCCGAAAGTCATTGAGCAGGCAATTAAGGACGGTATTCCGCTGAGTGTTATTGAAGCGGCACAGCAGTCGCCGGTTTATAAAATGGCGATGGAGTGGAAGCTGGCGCTGCCGCTGCATCCGGAATATCGCACGCTGCCGATGGTCTGGTACGTTCCGCCTCTGTCACCGATTCAGTCTGCGGCAGATGCGGGCGAACTGGGTAGCAACGGCATTCTGCCAGACGTTGAAAGTCTGCGTATCCCGGTTCAGTATCTGGCGAATCTGCTGACCGCCGGTGATACCCAACCGGTGCTGCTCGCGCTGAAACGTATGCTGGCAATGCGTCATTACAAACGAGCTGAAACCGTTGACGGTAAAGTCGATACCCGTGCGCTGGAAGAGGTCGGTCTGACCGAAGCTCAGGCGCAGGAGATGTACCGTTATCTGGCGATTGCTAACTATGAAGATCGCTTTGTGGTGCCGAGCAGTCATCGTGAACTGGCGCGGGAAGCTTTCCCGGAGAAAAATGGCTGCGGCTTTACCTTTGGTGACGGCTGCCACGGCTCAGATACGAAATTTAATCTGTTCAACAGCCGCCGTATCGATGCCATCGACGTGACCAGCAAAACGGAGCCGCATCCATGATCGAACTCGTGATTGTTTCGCGCCTCCTTGAATATCCGGATGCTGCCTTGTGGCAGCATCAACAAGAGATGTTTGAGGCTATTGCCGCGTCGGAAAACTTACAGAAAGAAGATGCCCATGCGCTGGGCATTTTCCTGCGTGATTTAACTGCGCTTGATCCGCTGGATGCGCAGGCGCAGTACAGCGAACTGTTTGACCGTGGTCGCGCCACATCGCTACTGCTATTCGAACATGTTCATGGCGAATCCCGCGATCGTGGCCAGGCAATGGTTGACCTGTTGGCGCAGTACGAGCAGCACGGCTTGCAGCTAAATAGCCGTGAATTGCCGGATCATCTGCCGCTGTATCTGGAGTATCTGGCGCAGTTGCCGAAAAGCGAAGCGGTAGGGGGCTTGCAGGACATTGCGCCGATTCTGGCGTTGCTGAGTGCTCGTCTGCAACAGCGTGAGAGCCGCTACGCGGTGTTGTTTGATTTGCTGCTCAAACTGGCGAATACCGCTATCGACAGCGACAAAGTGGCGGAAAAAATTGCCGATGAAGCACGCGATGATACGCCGCAGGCGCTGGATGCCGTCTGGGAAGAAGAGCAGGTTAAGTTCTTTGCTGACAAAGGCTGCGGTGATTCGGCAATCACTGCCCATCAACGTCGCTTTGCGGGTGCCGTCGCGCCGCAATATCTGAATATCACCACCGGAGGACAGCACTAATGCAATTCCTGAATATGTTCTTCTTTGATATCTACCCGTACATTGCAGGGGCGGTCTTCCTGATTGGTAGCTGGCTGCGCTATGACTACGGGCAGTACACCTGGCGCGCGGCGTCCAGCCAGATGCTGGATCGCAAAGGGATGAACCTGGCGTCGAACCTGTTCCATATCGGGATTCTGGGGATTTTTGTCGGTCACTTCCTCGGTATGCTGACGCCGCACTGGGTTTACGAAGCGTGGTTGCCGATTGAAGTGAAACAGAAAATGGCGATGTTTGCTGGTGGTGCCAGCGGCGTGCTGTGCTTGATTGGCGGTGTGCTGTTACTGAAACGCCGTCTGTTCAGCCCGCGCGTGCGTGCAACCACTACCGGAGCAGACATCCTGATCCTGTCACTGTTAGTCATCCAGTGTGCGCTGGGTTTGCTGACCATTCCATTCTCCGCTCAGCATATGGACGGTAGTGAGATGATGAAACTGGTTGGTTGGGCGCAGTCAGTAGTGACCTTCCACGGTGGCGCTTCTCAACACCTCGACGGCGTGGCGTTTATTTTCCGTCTGCACCTGGTGCTGGGAATGACTTTATTCCTGCTGTTCCCGTTCTCGCGTTTGGTACACATCTGGAGCGTACCGGTAGAGTATTTGACGCGTAAGTATCAGTTGGTGCGCGCTCGCCACTAAGCCAGAAAAATAAGTCGTCTGGCGCAAAATGGCAAAGTGCCTGATGCGCTGCGCTTATCAGGCCTACGAGAATTCTGCAATATATGGAATTAGCTCATTTTTGTAGGCCTCACGCCGCATCCGGCATAACGCAGAGTACGTTGTCAGCCTGCTGAAATTGCCAGTTACACACTGTCAATTTTTTCGGATTGTAGGGAAACGTATCCCACCTCTATGATAGGTCCCCCTGGAGCAGTGAAGGAGCACTGACCGTGGATCGACCTAATCAACCGACGATCTCCGCGGCGTTAAAAATAATCGCCACGGGGATCGCCTTACCACCGAATAAAATCACTTCTCAACAACTGGATGTTCAGCTAAATAAACCTGCGGGCTATGTTGAGCGACGTTCCGGCATTTGCTGGCGTTATTTCGCCAGTAACGACGCCAGTCAGGCCGAACTGGCAGCAGAAGCTTTGCATAATGCGTTGTCGACTGCTGCGTTAAAACCGTGTGATATTGATCTGTTAATTTGTGCGTCAGCCGTTGCTGTACAGGCATTACCCTGTAGCGCAATTCATATTCTCAAAGCCGCAGCCATGCCCGCAGGCATTGCCGGGTTTGATATCAACAGCAGTTGCGTTAGCTTTATTTCTGCACTGGAAGTGGCTGCCGGATTATTAAACAGCGGAGCATATCGGCGGATCGCCATCGTTTCGGCGGATATCGCTTCACGCGGTATTGACTGGAACCATGAAGAATCGTCATTAATTTTTGGTGATGGTGCGGCGTGCGCGATTGTTGAGCGGGGCAATGGTCGCAGCGGGATTATTGCCAGCCTGATCGAAATGTACCCCGAAGGCAGCGAACTATGTGAAATACGCGCTGGCGGCACGCGGTGTAATCCACGCTCAGGCGTCAGTAACAGCGACTTTCTTTTTCATATGCAGGGGAAACCGCTGTTTCGTTTTGCCTCTTCGCTTATTGAAGATTATTTTTCGCGCTTACTGCAAAAAAGCGACCTGCGACTGAGTGATATCGGCACGGTCGTTCCTCACCAGGCCAGTCATCTATCCCTTGAACATATGCGAAAACGGCTGCAAGTGCCGGGACCCGCGCTCGTCGATGTCTACCGTTTCTACGGCAATCAGGTGGCGGCCTCTATACCCACAGCGCTGCATGAAGCGGTGATTAGCGGTCGTTTCACTGCAGGTAGACCTGCGATGTTGATTGGCACGGCAGCAGGATTAACACTGGCTGGTCTGGTGCTTTTACCGTGAAGATCCTCGTGACGGGGGCAACCAGCGGCCTGGGGCGAAATGCTGTGCAATATTTGTTGCAATCGGGTGTGTCGGTAGTGGCAACAGGGCGAAATTGCGAGGTCGGTAAAAATCTGACAAGCGCAGGCGCACAGTTTGTGGCTCTCGATTTAACCCTGGCAACTGAAGATGATTGCGCACGGCTGGTAGAAGGCTGCGATGCTGTCTGGCACTGTGCGGCGAAGTCTTCGCCCTGGGGCAACAAAACGGCATTCTGGCTCGCCAATGTCAAAGCGACCCACACTCTGGCACAGGCGGCAGGCAGGCTGAGGATCCCCCGGTTTATCCATATCTCTACGCCTGCGGTTTACTTTGATTTTCAACATCACTATGACTTGCAAGAAACCTATCTTGCGCGAGCATTCTCCAGCCATTACGCCCGCAGTAAATACGCCGCTGAGCAGGCTATTGCCAGGGCAGTAGCTCAATATCCTGCCACGAGGTTTATTCTTTTGCGTCCCCGTGGTTTGTTTGGCCCTCATGACCAGGTGATTGTTCCCCGTCTGATGCAGCAACTGCAACAGGGCGGCGGCTGCTTACGTTTGCCGCGGGGTGGTGAAGCGTTACTGGATCTCACTTTCGTGCAGAACGTGGTGTATGCCATGCAACTGGCAACGCAGGTTGCAGGCTTACGCTCGGGCAGTATTTACAACATCAGTAATCATCAGCCGCAGAAATTATCTGTAATGCTTGACGCCTTGCTGCACCAGCAATTGGGCTTGAGCTACCGAATTGCTGCCGTTCCCTGGCCATTGCTTTCTGTGGTTGCGCGAGGCCTGGAACTGTACGGGAAATGCGTTAATCAGGAACCTGTCATCACACGTTACAGCGCCGGAACACTCTGTTTTGATATGACGCTGAGTGCGCAAAAGGCCATTACAGAGCTGGGATATCACCCGCGCTTTTCGATGGAACAAGGTATTGCAATCACGGGACAATGGCTGAGGGAACATGGCAAAAATAACCGCATTTGAAACGGGCTGGTGTACACATATTGGCTGTATTGCGCTGAAAGGGGCAGGGCTGAAAGTGTGTAAATTCCCCGCCCGTGCGTGGCTGCTGGAAGCGGGTGAGAAACGCTGGCTGTGGGACACTGGCTATTCTTCGTGGTTTGCACATTACACGCAAGCCGGCGTATTTCGCTTTTATCGTCAGGTCACTCCGGTATATTTCGATCCGCAACAAGCGCTGGTACGGCAACTCTCCGCACAGGGACTGATGGCGAAAGATGTTGATACGATTATTCTGTCGCATTTTCACGCCGATCATATTGCTGGCCTGCGAGATTTCCCTAATGTCGCCTGCATCTGTTCTGGTGAAGGTTGGCGGCAGGTAAGAACTCTGCGTGGTGTCGCTGCGCTGCGCCAGGCCTTTGTGCCAGGGCTAATCCCGGAGAGTTTTGAGTCCTCACTCCGTTTTATTGAAAGTTTTGAAGCGGTAAGTTTGCCTGCACAACTGGCACCGTTTGAGCATGGTTACTTGCTACCAGAAAGCCGTGGTGAAGTCATTCTTGTACCGCTGCCGGGCCATGCTGTCGGACACATTGGGGCGTTTGTTCTTACTGATGACGGCTGGATTTTACTGGCTGCCGATGCCGCGTGGGCACCTGCTAGTTATCGGGAACTGCGTGGACCGTCACCGCTGGCGCATCTGGTTATGTCTGACAGCCACGCCTACTACCGCACGCTTGGGCAATTACATCAGCTTTGGCAAAACGGCGCAGTGGATATTCGATTATGCCACGAGGGGGAACTATGATCCCGCTGACGTTGCTCTGGCGCTACTTTCGTACCCGCAGGCTGCATTTTACCGATCGTCAGGCGCTGGAAAACTGGCAGGCAAAAAGGTTGCATTTGTTCCGGCAAAATACCTTGTCTAAAAGTCTGTGGTTTCAGCGTTATCTGGCGTTGCCCTTTAACCAGTGGCCATTGATGGACAAAGCGTTAATGATGACGCATTTCGATGAGATGAATACCGCAGGTTTAAAGCGCGATGAGCTTCTCGCCTGTGCGATGCGCAGTGAGCAGAGCCGTGATTTTAAACCCTGTGTTGGCAAGTTCAGCGTTGGACTTTCATCTGGCACATCGGGGCGTCGTGGGCTTTTTGTCGTTAGCCCACAGGAGCAGCAGATTTGGGCCGCAGGTGTGCTGGCAAAAGTGTTGCCCGATGGATTGTTTGCCAAAGAGCGAGTAGCACTGTTTCTGCGAGCAGATAACAACCTCTATCAAAGTGTGAATAATCGCTGGTTAAGCCTCGATTTTTACGATCTGTTAGCGCCATTCCAGGCGCAAACCAAACGGCTGGAACAACGTTCGCCTACGATCATTGTCGCACCAGCTCAGGTATTACGCGCACTCGCGCTGGCGGTCATTGCGGGAGATCTGACGCTGAAGGTCAAAAAAGTGGTTTCGGTGGCGGAAGTTCTGGAGCCGCAGGACAGGGAATTACTGCGCAGCGTGTTCAACAATGTGGGCGAAATTTATCAGGCGACAGAAGGGTTTCTCGCTTCTACCTGCCGTTGTGGCACGTTACATCTCAATGAAGAATTTATTCACGTTGAACCACAATGGCTGGATGAACGCCGTTTCGTACCGATCGTCACTGACTTTACTCGCACCACACAACCGGTGGTGCGTTATCGACTTGATGACGTGTTGGTGGCAAGCGAACAGCCATGCCCCTGTGGCAGCGCGACAATGGCGATTGCGCGTATCGAAGGGCGGCAGGATGATCAACTGCAACTGCCGACAAGATCTGGTGATGTTCAGACCGTTTTTGCCGATGCCTGTAGCCGTGTGCTGGCGATGACGTTGCCGCTAACAGCCGATTATCGACTGCTACAAACCGGAGCAGCACAGTTGACGTTATTAGCTGATTGCGAACTGCGGATGCTGGAGCATTGTCGGGAGGCGTTGAATGCCTTGTTTATGCGCCAGAATATCGCGGTAGAGCAACTGATATGGTCGCTGGAATCGCAAACTGTGCCTGTTGCTTTTACAGCCAAGCGGCGGCGGATTGTGCGTCAGTGGGGGCGGGAATGAGCAATCTGTTGCGACGCCTGAAACAGATGCTGTTTGGCTGGGGAACTGTTGGGGTTATCTACAACTTTAGCGATCGCCTGCAAGGTGAGGGATGTCAATTAACGCCTTCCGTGATTGATAATCTGATTCCATTTTCCCCTTCAGCCGTGTGGTTGTATCTCTCGTTTTTTCTTGTTGTACCGTTAGGCTATTTATCAACACCACTTTCCCACCTGCGCTGGCTGGCCCGGTCAATGCAACTTTCGGCACTGGCGGCTGGTGTGTTTTATCTTCTCTGGCCCACAACAATGCAATATCCCCCGTTTGTGCAGTCTGGGGTATCTGCGGGTGCACTAAACGGGCTGATAGCGATTGACTCAAGCCAGAACTGTTTCCCTTCTTTACACGCTGCGCTCACGCTGTTGACAGTATGGGCAATAGCCAAAAAGGGGAACCGTTGGCTGACGCTGATGAGCGTGGTTTGGGCGATAGCTATCGCCTTTTCAATTCTGCAATTACGCAGGCATTTATTTATTGATTTAGTCGGTGGCGTGATGTTGGCGTTGATTTGCGGTTGGATAGCTGCGTGGCTGGATATGCGCGACAGGCGAGAAAGGAATATGAATCATGAGTGACTTATTAACCCCTATTATCCTGATGATGTTATTTGTGTTAGTCGAAGCCGGAGTATTGCAAGTATCAGGACGACAGAAAATCGACTGGCTGGACGTTATTTTCAATATCAACTCCGGACATATGATGCTGTGGCTATTTCGCTGCCTGGAAGTACTCTGCTATAGCCTGGTGGTCAATCACTTTAGCTTTGGGCTGTTTGATAATGCGCCCGTGATCCTGCTGTGGCTGTTTACTTTGCTGGTGTGGGATTTCGGTTTTTACTGGCTACATCGATGGCATCACGAGGTGCGCCCGCTGTGGGCGGTTCATGTAGTGCATCATCAGGGGGAACACTACAACCTGTCATTAGGTGTACGTAACTCGTGGTACTCCTCATTGACCTCAATTCCGTTTTTTATGCTGCTGGCGCTGCTTGGAGTACCACTAAGTGTCTTTCTGGCAGTTTCCATCGCGCATTACAGTTGGCAGTTTTTTAACCATAATGCGCTAACGCCGAAACTGGGTTGGCTGGAAAAGGTGCTGATCACGCCTTCTCACCATCGCATCCATCATTTGAATGAAAAACAATATGCCGATACCAATTACGGTGGCACCTTTTTGTTGTGGGATAAACTTTTTGGTTCGTATAGCGCCGGGCCGGATCATGGCAATGTTGCCTATGGCGTAAAAAATAGTCGATTATCCTGTAATCCGATGCGCGAAAGTAATCTGCCTTTTTTACGCTTAATGGGTTTTCACTCTGTTGGCAAAGCGATTGAACGCCGATACCAGAGTTCTCCGTGGGCTGTGGGTGCAGGGGTTATTCTGCTGTTTATGATGGTGCTGGGCTACATCCAGCAATATGGCTATGGCATTGAGTATATTACCAGTGAGCAGGCTGTATTATTCGTGTTACTGGTGGCAGGCTCAGTAGCTCTGGGGGGCATGGGCGATGGACAACGTTGGGGAATGATTTTGTGGTGCTCTGTGACGTTGTCACTGCTTTATTTTATTCTTTATATGTGTTCATGGAGCACTCTGCTCTGGAAGGGATTAGCTGGCGTTTTGCTGGCCCATTGTGTGTTATTCGTGAGTGGTGTGGGGCGTAAGTCGCTAAGGAAACACTATGAATCTGTTTAATCCCAACAGGTTAATCACTTTTCCTGCCGATGATCCGCACCTGGTAAAACAGTTGCAAAAGGGTACGAAAGCGTATCTGGCAAAATCAGGTGATCATCGATATGCCGACGGATGGGCATTCGCCAAAATGGTGACACTGATTATTGCTTGCCTATCCTGTTATTCACTGGCGTTGTCTCAAAGCCAGTGGGTGTTATATCTATTGTGGTATCTGGCGATGATATTTTGCGCCATGTTGTTAGCGGTCAATGTGGTGCATGACGCTTCGCACGATGCATTTTTGCGTGGTAAAAAGGCCAATGCCTGGCTTAATCGGATGGTTGCTTTTCCGATAGGGCTTGATCCTGACTGCTGGCGGGTGCGCCATGTACGCTTTCATCACGGTTTTACCAATATCGAATTTTACGATCCTGACACCGCAGAAAATGGCATTCTTCGCCAGACGCCATGGCAACGGTGGCGACCTTTTATGTGCCAGCAACATCGCTACTGGCCGCTGGTCGCGGCGCTAACCTTTCCCTGGTATATCTGGGTAGTGGACTGGCTCGATCGTGGAGGGTTCACGCCGGTAACGCCGCATCTGGCATTGCGTGGTTTTACTGGCTGGGGGTATTTTTTAGGCGGCAAACTGGCGCACTTCGCCATGTGCCTGCTGCTTCCTTTCTGGCTATTGTCCGATGTGTTTAGTTTTAGGGCTATTCTGCTGATTTATTTGCTCAGTCAAATGCTCGCTTCTCTGATCTTTGTCATGCTGATCATAGGAACACATTGGGCAAAGGGGAATACCCAGTTGCCGCCAGAAGAGGGGAAAATAGCAGTGGGCAGGCTGGCTCATACTTTCGCTACAACCTTTGACTGGACGCCACAACCGGCATCGCTTGGCTATTGGTTGGGAGGGATTAATTTGCATCTTACCCATCATCTTTTTCCCCACTGGAATCATCGCCACTATCCGGCGTTAAGTCGCATTATTGCGGATATCGCAAAGCAGAAGGGGCTGGATTACCAGTTACTGACGTTATCGGATTTGTTGGGGCTACAGCAGCAATTTTTACGGCGAATGGGTGAGAAGCCTAAGAATTGAGATAAGAACTAAGTGATGGTGGTGGGGGAAGGATTCGAACCTTCGAAGTCGATGACGGCAGATTTACAGTCTGCTCCCTTTGGCCGCTCGGGAACCCCACCACGGGGTAATGCTTTTTACTGGCCTGCTCCCTCATTGGGAAGCGGGGCGCATCATATCAAATGACACGCCGCTGTAAAGTGTTACGTTGAGAAAAATGAACTAGTTGCGTAATTTTCATCCGTAACGGATTAAAGGCAACCAGTTCTTTTGGCTGGCGATTAAAGAATAATCGTCCGGTTACCGTAAACAAAAACGCGCTGGGCCAAAACCTGGTAAAGCGCGCGGCTTAATACATTTTTCTCGACATCACGACCTGCCCGCATCATATCTTCAGCAGTGTAAGTATGATCCACATGAATAACGTCCTGCATGATGATTGGACCTTCATCCAGATTGTCATTTACGTAGTGTGCTGTTGCACCAATAATCTTCACCCCGCGCTCATACGCCTGATGGTACGGGCGTGCGCCAATAAATGCCGGCAGGAATGAATGGTGAATATTGATAATCTTATTCGGAAAGCGCGCCACGAACTCCGGCGTTAATACACGCATATATTTCGCCAGCACCACGTAATCAGGCTGATAAGCATCAATAGCATCTGCCATCTTCTGATCGTGTTCGTTACGACTTAATCCTTCATGGCTGACCAGTTCAAACGGGATATCAAAACGCTCCACCAGTGAACGCAAAGTGTCGTGGTTGCCGATGACTGCCGCTATTTCCACATCCAGTCCGCCATAAGTGGCTTTCATCAGCAGATCGCCAAGGCAATGTGCTTCTTTAGTGACCAGAATGACTATCCGACGACGACCGGCGGGAGTGAGCTCACGCACAGAACCTTCCGGCAATGCGCTATCGAGATCCGCCAGCAGGGTGGAATCATTAAATATGCCTTCCAGCTCCGTGCGCATAAAAAAGCGCCCGGTGCGGTGATCAACAAATTCATTGTTCTGCACGATATTTAACTCGTGCTTGTAGCAAATATTAGTAATACGCGCGATCAGACCCTTTTGATCCGGGCAAATGGTACGCAAAACTTTTCGTTGGAGTGAATGCATTGCTGGAAAAACCTTGTTGAGAGTGTTTGCTTAACCGTACCGTCAACCATTATTGGCCGCAGCACTTTTTAAATTTTTTACCTGAACCACAAGGGCAGGGATCGTTGCGGCCAAACTGTGGACGTGTACCGTCAATATAGTACCACTGACCGTTTTCTTTCAAAAATCGCGAACGTTCAATTATCGCTCCTGTTTTACCCTGTTCGGTAAATCGAGCGACGAAACTAACATAACCTACGTCATCACCTTCATGGTATGAGCGTTCAAATACGGTCAGCCCCAACCATTCGGTATGCGCAAATCCGGCCATCAATTCGGTACGCAACGCTGCAGCGCCACAGGATGGATGCCAGGTCTTTATTAAATAATCTGCGTCTTGCATCACAAAAGCGCAGTAACGCGAACGCATGAGATGTTCAGGATCAGGTGCAACCTTTTCACCAGACACATAAGGGTGGCAACATAGGCTATACTCGACAGCACTACCACAGGGACAAAGCTCAGACACAAATAATCTCCCTGGAAACAATAACGGCGTATTAATCGCCTGCGTAGCACTATGTTAACCGAGCAGTAGCGATGTGGCTACGGCTGCATTCCAGGGGAAGCTTGCAGGAATAATGAGAAAGATAAAAATAGGGCTGGCGCTAGGATCCGGTGCGGCGCGAGGATGGTCGCATATTGGCGTCATTAACGCGCTAAAAGAAATGGGCATTGAAATAGATATCGTTGCAGGATGTTCAATCGGTTCGCTGGTGGGCGCAGCCTATGCATGTGATCGCCTGTCCGCGCTGGAAGAGTGGGTCACCTCTTTTAGCTACTGGGATGTTTTACGGCTGATGGATCTCTCCTGGCAGCGTGGCGGATTGCTGCGCGGTGAGCGTGTATTCAATCGGTATCGCGAAATTATGCCGGAAACAGAGATAGAAAATTGTTCACGCCGTTTCGCTGCGGTCGCCACAAATTTAAGTACGGGGCGAGAACTGTGGTTTACCGAAGGCGATCTCCATCTTGCTATTCGAGCATCATGCAGCATTCCCGGCCTGATGGCACCGGTCGCTCATAACGGCTATTGGCTGGTTGATGGCGCAGTTGTTAATCCGATTCCTATTTCCCTCACGCGTGCGATGGGCGCTGATATCGTAATAGCGGTTGATCTCCAGCACGATGCGCACTTGATGCAACAAGACCTTCTTTCATTCAATGTCAGTACTGAAAATGATGACACTGAAGATGCTTTACCGTGGCATGCACGGCTGAAAGAGCGGTTAAGCAGTTTTACTGCGCGCCGGGCTGTCACGGCACCGACAGCGACAGAAATTATGACTACCTCAATCCAGGTGCTGGAAAACCGCCTCAAACGAAACCGCATGGCTGGAGACCCGCCTGATATTCTGATTCAACCTTTATGTCCGCAGATATCTACCCTGGATTTTCATCGTGCCAACGCCGCGATTGCGGCAGGACAATTGGCGGTAGAAAAGAAAATGGATGAACTTTTACCGCTGGTTCGAACTAACGTTTTAATCTGATTTTTTATCTACACTTAAGTTAATTCTGACAGGCACTGATGGCAATAGCATGTCACTATTGAATAAAGCCAGTCAGGGGAGAGAACATGACGCAGCCATTGGTCGGAAAACAGATTCTCATAGTTGAAGATGAGCCAGTCTTTCGCTCGCTTCTGGATTCGTGGTTTTCCTCATTGGGAGCGACAACGGTACTGGCGGCTGATGGGGTGGATGCCCTTGAGCTACTGGGAGGTTTCACACCCGATCTGATGATATGTGATATTGCAATGCCAAGAATGAATGGCTTAAAACTGCTGGAGCATATCCGTAACCGGGGGGATCAAACTCCTGTCCTGGTGATTTCTGCTACGGAAAATATGGCAGATATTGCGAAAGCGTTACGCCTGGGGGTAGAAGATGTTTTGCTGAAACCGGTTAAAGATCTTAATCGCCTGCGTGAGATGGTTTTTGCTTGTCTTTATCCCAGCATGTTTAACTCCCGGGTTGAGGAAGAAGAAAGACTTTTTCGCGACTGGGATGCAATGGTGGATAATCCCACCGCTGCCGCGAAATTATTGCAAGAATTACAGCCACCGGTTCAGCAGGAGATTTCCCATTGCCGGGTTAATTATCGCCAACTCGTAGCTGTTGATAAACCTGGTCTGGTACTTGATATTGCAGCACTATCGGAAAATGATCTGGCTTTTTATTGTCTTGATGTAACCCGAGCTGGACATAATGGCGTCCTTGCCGCTTTGTTATTACGTGCGCTGTTTAATGGCTTATTACAGGAACAGCTTGCGCACCAAAATCAACGTTTGCCAGAGTTAGGCGCGTTATTGAAGCAGGTAAACCATTTACTACGCCAGGCCAATTTGCCTGGTCAGTTTCCGCTATTAGTCGGCTATTACCATCGTGAATTGAAAAATCTCATTCTGGTTTCCGCAGGCTTGAATGCGACGTTGAATGCGGGCGAACACCAGATTCAAATCAGTAATGGCGTTCCGTTAGGGACATTAGGTAATGCCTATTTGAATCAATTGAGTCAGCGATGTGATGCCTGGCAATGCCAAATTTGGGGAACCGGTGGAAGGCTGCGGTTGATGTTGTCTGCGGAATGAGCAAACGATAATTTTGGATAAAATTGCATTACCCGCTAATGTTGGCTGGTGGTACTATCGTCGCCATTCGTATAAGTAATTGTCTTAATTATGTTAACTCACATCCTTTTCGGAACCAGGCCTTGTCAGGGTACTGATATACTGGGATGTGATACAGAAATATGAACACGTTCAATACACGAACAGTCCAGGAGAATTTAAATGGCTGCCATTAACACGAAAGTCAAAAAAGCCGTTATCCCGGTAGCGGGATTAGGAACCAGGATGTTGCCGGCGACAAAAGCTATCCCGAAAGAGATGCTACCGCTTGTCGATAAGCCATTAATTCAATACGTCGTGAATGAATGTATTGCGGCTGGCATTACTGAAATTGTGCTGGTTACTCACTCATCTAAAAATTCTATTGAAAACCACTTTGATACCAGTTTTGAACTGGAAGCTATGCTGGAGAAACGTGTAAAACGCCAGTTGCTTGATGAAGTGCAGTCTATTTGTCCGCCGCACGTGACTATTATGCAAGTTCGTCAGGGGCTGGCGAAAGGTCTGGGGCACGCGGTATTGTGTGCTCACCCGGTCGTTGGTGATGAACCTGTGGCTGTTATTTTGCCAGACGTTATTCTGGATGAATACGAATCCGATTTGTCGCAGGATAACCTTGCAGAGATGATCCGCCGCTTTGATGGAACTGGTCATAGCCAGATCATGGTTGAACCTGTTGCTGATGTGACAGCATATGGTGTTGTGGATTGCAAAGGTGTGGAATTAGCGCCTGGTGAAAGTGTGCCGATGGTTGGTGTAGTAGAAAAACCGAAAGCAGATGTTGCACCATCTAATCTCGCTATTGTTGGTCGTTACGTACTTAGCGCTGATATTTGGCCGCTGCTGGCAAAAACTCCTCCGGGAGCAGGCGATGAAATTCAACTGACCGATGCTATTGATATGCTGATCGAGAAAGAAACGGTTGAAGCCTATCATATGAAAGGGAAGAGCCATGACTGTGGTAATAAATTAGGTTACATGCAGGCATTTGTCGAATACGGTATTCGTCACAATACACTGGGTACTGAATTTAAAGCCTGGCTTGAAGAAGAGATGGGCATTAAGAAGTAACATCTATAGCGATGTTTTCTACGGAACGGCATTGAGTTATCAATGCCGTTTTTTTATAGCTTATTCTTATTGGATAGTCTTAAAACGGACAATAAAAAATCCCGCCAATGGCGGGATTTTAAGCAAGCTGAATCTAAAAAAGATTATTGCTTGATCAGGAAATCGTCGAGAGATTTACCTTGCTCATCCATTGCTTTTTTGATTACTGCCGGAGTACGACCCTGGCCAGTCCAGGTTTTGGTTTCGCCGTTCTCGTCAACGTAGCTATATTTAGCCGGACGCTGTGCACGTTTAGCTTTGGTGCCAGATTTAACAGCAGCCATGCTATTCAGCAGTTCGTTCGGGTCAATACCGTCAGCGATCAGCATTTCACGATATTGCTGCAGTTTACGAGTGCGCTCTTCAACTTCAGCAGCAGCCGCACTTTCTTCTTCGCGACGTTCGTTAACGACAACTTCTAATTTTTCCAGCATTTCTTCCAGCGTTTCAAGTGTACATTCTCTTGCCTGCGCACGAAGAGTACGGATGTTGTTCAGAATTTTAAGTGCTTCGCTCATTGTAGTAATCTCAAACTTATATTGGGGTGGTTTGTTGAGGTAATAATAGAGCCTTAAATTCAGTTGTGCAATAGCCAGGAATGTAAGGAATTCAAAATTGTTCTTTATTTTGTGCCGCCAATAAATATCTTTTCATAAAATTAGTCAGAAAAGACGCGGCATATAGCCCTATTTGCATCGGTACTTTTGCACCACCTAAGGTTAAAACTTCCTGATTCATGTCACATTTTATGTAGGGATTAACATGTGCTGGCACCTTTTACTCTTCGGTATTAGTCATGTTTACGAAATCCCCTATTAAGCGAATGATGAAAAGTAGAACAGTTGCAATAAGTGCAGGGACTTTGTATTGCCGTATGCTGGAGGTCAACAGGGGGTTATTACTTGTGCAACAAGTTAAAGATTGTGAATAGTTACCAGGAGTCATTTACGCAGTTATAACAAGCAAAGCAGTCGCAATGATAGCTCTGAAGGATTATGCCATCCTTCTAAAAGAATGACGTATATACCTCTTTTGCGCGTACTGTTGCGCTGTAAAACTGGCGAATTATGATAAACTTCAACCAACTTTATTTCATATCATTGAGGGTCTGTGGCTGATGGCACAGCTATATTTCTACTATTCCGCAATGAATGCGGGTAAGTCTACGGCATTGTTGCAATCTTCATACAATTACCAGGAACGCGGTATGCGCACTGTCGTATATACGGCGGAAATTGATGATCGTTTCGGAGCTGGGAAAGTCAGTTCGCGTATAGGCTTGTCATCACCTGCAAAATTATTTAACCAAAATTCATCATTATTTGATGAGATTCGTGCGGAGCATGAACAACAGGCAATTCATTGTGTATTGGTTGATGAATGCCAGTTTTTAAGCAGACAACAAGTATATGAATTATCGGAGGTTGTCGATCAACTCGATATACCTGTACTTTGTTATGGTTTACGTACCGATTTTCGCGGTGAATTATTTACCGGCAGCCAATACTTACTGGCATGGTCAGACAAACTGGTCGAATTAAAAACCATCTGCTTTTGTGGCCGTAAGGCAGGCATGGTGTTACGTCTCGATCAGGAGGGTAGACCTTATAACGAAGGCGAGCAGGTGGTTATTGGTGGTAATGAGCGTTATGTCTCAGTTTGCCGTAAACACTATAAAGAAGCGTTAGAAGTCGGCTCTCTGACGGCTATTCAGGAAAAACACCAACACGATTAATAAGATTTTCTTTACTGACAGGATGAACGGGACGCCTTTATCCTGTCAGTTCGTTTTACTAACTTCTTCCGAGTCATAAATCCTTCCCTACTCTTAACCATCGCTAAAAGTGTAACCAAACGGTTTTAGTGCTCCGATGCTTCGTCATCTACGAAGTAGAGTCGTTTACAGGTTATCGCAGTTTTCGCACATTAGATAACAGTATAAATATGAGTGGATTTGCCCCTATATTTCCAGACATCTGTTATCACTTAACCCATTACAGGCCCGCTGCCGCAGATATTCCCGTGGCGAGCGATAACCCAACGCACTATGCGGATGCCATTCGTTATAATGCTCGAACGCCTCTGTAAGGTTCTTTGCTGCCGTTAACCCGTCTGGTTTGGGCATGATAC
>NZ_PYQM01000129.1:0-568 GCF_003027595.1 Escherichia sp. 20412-1
TAACCTCACAACCCGAAGATGTTTCTTACGATCCATCATCGTGTTGCGAAAATTTGAGAGACTCACGAACAACTTTCGTTGTTCAGTGTTTCAATTTTCAGCTTGATCCAGATTTTTAAAGAGCAAAACTTCGCAGTGAACCTTTGCAGGTACACTCTGAAGTATTTTTTATTTAATCACTACAGAGATGGTGGAGCTATGCGGGATCGAACCGCAGACCTCCTGCGTGCAAAGCAGGCGCTCTCCCAGCTGAGCTATAGCCCCATAACATGTAGTTAAAACCTCTTCAAATTTGCGGTGCAAATTTGGTAGGCCTGAGTGGACTTGAACCACCGACCTCACCCTTATCAGGGGTGCGCTCTAACCACCTGAGCTACAAGCCTGTAGAGGTTTTACTGCTCATTTTCATCAGACAATCTGTGTGAGCACTGCAAAGAACAGTTCTTTAAGGTAAGGAGGTGATCCAACCGCAGGTTCCCCTACGGTTACCTTGTTACGACTTCACCCCAGTCATGAATCACAAAGTGGTAAGCGCCCTCCCGAAGGTTAAGCTACCTACTTCTTTTGC
>NZ_PYQM01000130.1:0-534 GCF_003027595.1 Escherichia sp. 20412-1
CCCCCGAGTAATTCGTCGTGTAATACGCTGCAAGAACAAAAGAACCGACGCCAAACAACCCGCTGTCAGAACTTCCCGCCGGACCCTGCGGACCTGCAGGACCTGTGGCTCCGGTATCGCCTTTCGGCCCCTGCGGACCTGCCGGACCGGTGGCTCCGGTATCTCCTTTCGGTCCCTGTGGGCCTGCCGGGCCTGTGGCTCCGGTATCCCCTTTCGGTCCCTGTGGGCCTGCCGGGCCTGTGGCTCCGGTATCCCCTTTCGGTCCCTGTGGGCCTGCCGGGCCTGTGGCTCCGGTATCCCCTTTCGGCCCCTGTGGGCCTGCCGGACCTGCCGGACCTGCGGCTCCCGTATCCCCTTTTGGCCCCTGTGGGCCGCCAGGGTCGCCCCGCTCACCTTTCGGACCTGCGGGGCCTGTATCACCTTTGTCACCCTTAGCGCCGGTTTCTCCCTTCGGCCCCTGTGCACCGGTGTCTCCCTTATCACCCTTTGGCCCCTGCTCCCCCTTCTCGCCTTTATCTCCCTTTGGCCCCTGTG
>NZ_PYQM01000131.1:0-525 GCF_003027595.1 Escherichia sp. 20412-1
CCCCCGAGTAATTCGTCGTGTAATACGCTGCAAGAACAAAAGAACCGACGCCAAACAACCCGCTGTCAGAACTTCCCGCCGGACCCTGCGGACCTGCAGGACCTGTGGCTCCGGTATCGCCTTTCGGTCCCTGTGGGCCTGCCGGACCGGTGGCTCCGGTATCTCCTTTCGGTCCCTGTGGGCCTGCCGGGCCTGCGGCTCCGGTATCCCCTTTCGGCCCCTGCGGGCCTGCCGGACCGGTGGCTCCGGTATCCCCTTTCGGTCCCTGTGGGCCTGCCGGGCCTGTGGCTCCGGTATCCCCTTTCGGTCCCTGTGGGCCTGCCGGGCCTGCGGCCCCCGTATCCCCTTTTGGCCCCTGTGGGCCGCCAGGGTCGCCCCGCTCACCTTTCGGACCTGCTGGGCCTGTATCACCTTTGTCACCCTTAGCGCCGGTTTCTCCCTTCGGCCCCTGTGCACCGGTGTCTCCCTTATCACCCTTTGGCCCCTGCTCCCCCTTCTCGCCTTTATCTCCCTTTGGCCCCTGTG
>NZ_PYQM01000132.1:0-499 GCF_003027595.1 Escherichia sp. 20412-1
AACCTCTTTCGGGTTGTCTGTCAGCTGACGACCACCTGTGACTTCATTTTCACTCTGCTGTTTACCCTGATGCCCCAGAATCCAGGTCGTGACAAAAAAGGTAATCAGGCAAATAACCAGGGCCACAACAGCAGCCAGCACGAAGGCGGACCATAACTGCTCACTGCACCAGATCATATATTTGTCATGCAGTACCTGAGCCGCGTTCATGCGGAAGGTTTTACCGTAATACTGGATCTCATAGACCGGCTGGGATTTGATTAAATCCCGCATGCCTTCCAGCGTGGTGCACCACCAGTAAATACAGCCATTGATGAAGGTCTGCCAGCTTATTTTCATCCACAGGACCAGGCCAACGAGAAGCCAGAATAAAATAAACAGACAGTAGAAAATAATATTGGCGATCTGACTGAACATGCGGATACGCATGGAGGCAATCTGACCGCCCTGGGTCATATCCTTTGCGTTAAAACTCATGATGAAACTCCGGGAAAATCTG
>NZ_PYQM01000013.1:0-104885 GCF_003027595.1 Escherichia sp. 20412-1
GCCGTAGCGCCGATGGTAGTGTGGGGTCTCCCCATGCGAGAGTAGGGAACTGCCAGGCATCAAATAAAGCGAAAGGCCATCCGTAAGGATGGCCTTTTTGCGCTGGTGCGGAAAAAATGCCGGATGCAACGTTTGCCACGTCTTATCCGACCTACTCCTGCTTATTCAGCCTGCTGACTCATCCACCCAACAACAAAATCAGCCAGCCCCTCAATATCATTAATGTCCAGTAACGCGACATCAACATTAAGCGGTATATCGCTGGCCACAGCAATGACATGCCTGTCTATCACCAACTCTTCCGGTCGATGTCCGGCCCCATCGCGAAACAGCACAATCTTCGCGATCTCTTCATGTTTGAACCCTTCAACCAGAATCAAATCCAGCTTTGAGTCATCCATCCGGCTTGCGAGAAAATGCAAATCCAGTTCTTCTGCGTCTGGGGTTTCTGTCATCAAAGCCCAACGCTGCTGGCTGGCAACGATGGTTTGTGCCGCACCGGCCTTGCGTAGCTCATAGCTATCTTTTCCCGGCTTATCAACATCCATATCATGATGCGTATGCTTAATAAGACCCGGACGGATCCCTCGTGCGCACAATGCCGGAATAAGTTTTTTTAACAGTGTGGTTTTGCCGGTGCCACTCCATGCGGCAAAGGCGAGTAAAGGGATTATTGTCTTTCCTGCCATCGGGCAAGCTCCTCTGGCGTATTTACGTTAACAAATGCCTCTTTACGATCGCTGAAATCAACAGCATGACCGCCAGCAAGATTCATAAAGGCCATCACCCGGCGCTCTCCGGAATGCAGATATTCCTGCAATAATGGCTCAATAGTGCGATTTACCAGGGCAATAGTTGGATGATCCCGCTCGCCGTCATGGACCCACACTACAGATGCATCTTTTCGCTGATGATAAAGTCGGGAGGCTAAATCCTGGGGGATATAAGGCGTATCACACGGACAAAACAGAAACCACTCATCAGCTTCTTGCTGCATTACTGAAAGCATTCCCGCCAGAGGGCCTGGGTAATCTGCCAGTGAATCCTCAATTACTTTCAGACCGCTTAATCGGTAGATTTCCTGATGGCGATTGGCATTAACCACAACGTGAGATAACTGCGTCATTAGCGCGTCAGCGACATGCCGCCACAGCGGTTTGCCGTTTAATTCAAGTAATCCTTTATCTACGCCGCCCATGCGTCGGGCTTTACCGCCTGCCAGCACCACGCCTGTTATCGTCGTCATCAGATTCACCGATATCGCCTCTTTTATTGTGGGATTGACCCTGCTAACGTGTCTGTCTCAAGAGTAAGGAGCATCACTATGAAATGTAAACGTCTGAATGAAGTTATTGAACTCCTCCAGCCAGCCTGGCAAAAAGAGCCAGACCTTAACCTGCTGCAATTTTTGCAGAAATTGGCGAAAGAGTCAGGTTTTGACGGCGAACTGGCGGATTTGACGGATGACATTCTAATCTACCACCTGAAAATGCGCGATTCCGCAAAAGATGCGGTGATCCCGGGTTTGCAGAAAGATTATGAAGAAGATTTCAAAACGGCGCTGTTACGCGCACGTGGCGTAATTAAAGAGTAAAAGCTTGTAAGCGGCACCAACAAAATCATCGTGAAATGATATCCTTCATCATTCGTAATGTTTTCCGGATGATGGGATGAACAACAGCGCTTTTACTTTCCAGACACTACACCCGGACACCATCATGGACGCTCTGTTTGAGCAAGGGATCCGGGTGGATTCCGGTCTTACCCCACTTAACAGCTATGAAAACCGAGTCTATCAATTTCAGGACGAAGAGCGTCGACGCTTCGTCGTTAAATTTTATCGTCCTGAACGTTGGACAGCCGACCAAATCCTCGAAGAACATCAATTTGCGTTACAACTGGTAAACGACGAAGTTCCAGTCGCCGCGCCGTTAGCCTATAACGGTCAAACTTTATTGAATCATCAGGGATTTTATTACGCTGTTTTTCCAAGCGTCGGTGGTCGTCAATTCGAAGCCGACAATATTGATCAGATGGAAGCGGTGGGGCGCTATTTGGGGCGGATGCACCAGACGGGGCATAAACAGCTTTTTATCCATCGTCCGACTATTGGCCTGAATGAATATCTTACTGAGCCACGTAAGCTGTTTGAGGACGCCACACTAATACCTTCCGGGTTGAAGACCGCATTCCTGGAAGCGACAGATCAACTGATTGCCGCTGTTACAGCGCATTGGCGGGAAGATTTCACCGTTCTGCGGCTACATGGAGACTGCCACGCTGGAAATATTCTTTGGCGCGATGGTCCGATGTTTGTCGATCTGGATGATGCGCGCAATGGCCCAGCGGTACAGGATCTGTGGATGTTACTCAATGGCGATAAAGCCGAGCAGCGGATGCAATTGGAAACTATTATTGAAGCTTATGAGGAATTTAGCGAGTTCGACACCGCTGAAATCGGACTGATTGAACCTTTACGCGCCATGCGTTTGGTTTATTATCTTGCCTGGCTGATGCGGCGTTGGGCTGATCCCGCGTTCCCGAAAAATTTCCCGTGGTTAACCGGGGAAGATTACTGGCTGCGACAGATGGCGACTTTTATAGAACAGGTAAAAGTTCTACAAGAACCCCCTTTACAATTAACACCTATGTATTAATCGGAGAGAGTAGACAATGAAAAAGATTTGGCTGGCGCTGGCTGGTTTGGTTTTAGCGTTTAGCGCATCGGCGGCGCAGTATGAAGATGGTAAACAGTACACCACCCTGGAAAAACCGGTTGCTGGCGCGCCGCAAGTGCTGGAGTTTTTCTCTTTCTTCTGCCCGCACTGCTATCAGTTTGAAGAAGTTCTGCATATTTCTGATAACGTGAAGAAAAAACTGCCGGAAGGCGTGAAGATGACCAAATACCACGTCAACTTCATGGGTGGAGACCTGGGCAAAGATCTGACTCAGGCCTGGGCAGTGGCGATGGCGCTGGGTGTAGAAGACAAAGTTACTGTTCCGCTGTTTGAAGGCGTACAGAAAACTCAGACTATTCGCTCTGCATCTGATATCCGCGATGTATTTATCAACGCAGGTATTAAAGGTGAAGAGTACGACGCGGCGTGGAACAGTTTTGTTGTTAAATCTCTGGTCGCACAGCAAGAAAAAGCGGCCGCAGATGTGCAATTGCGTGGCGTTCCGGCGATGTTTGTTAACGGTAAATATCAGTTGAACCCGCAGGGTATGGATACCAGCAATATGGATGTTTTCGTTCAGCAATATGCTGACACAGTGAAATATCTGTCTGAGAAAAAATAATTCATTGTGAATTACATAAGGCCCGTGAATACTCGCGGGCTTTTTTATTTTTAAATAAATATAAATACTTTCTGATAATGCGTCCAGTTGCTGGACATTATTTCATCATAAGTGGATATTCAAACTTTTGCTGTTTTATCAGGGAATATCTATATGATACGTAAGTCAGCTACGGGTGTAATTATTGCGTTAGCCGTTATCTGGAGTGGTGGTACATGGTACACTGGCACGCAAATTCAGCCGGGTGTCGAAAAATTTATTAAAGATTTTAACGATGGGAAAAAGAAAGGTGAACATGCCTACGAGATGACGGCAAGCTATGAAAACTTTGAAAAAGGTTTTTTTAATTCCCATTTTCAAATGCTAATTACATTTGATAACGGAGCTCCAGATCTCAATATCAAACCAGGCCAGAAAGTTGCATTTGATGTGGATGTTGAGCACGGCCCGTTTCCCATCACGATGTTAATGCATGGTAATGTCATCCCTGCTCTGGCGGCTGCAAAAGTGAAATTAGTGAATAATGAACTGACACAGTCGCTATTTATCGCTGCGAAAGATAAATCGCCCGTCGAAGCATCATTGCGATTCGCATTTGGTGGCTCATTCTCTACGATATTAGATGTTGCTCCTGCAGAGTATGGTCAGGTATCCTTTGGTGAAGGCCAGTTTACTTTTAGCGGCGATAATAGTTCATTGTCTAACCTGAATATTGAAGGAAAAGTCGAAGATATCACTCTGAACTTATCGCCGATGAATAAAGTAATAGCAAAAACCTTTACTGTGAACTCCCTGACAAGACTGGAAGGAAATAAATTTCCGATTGGTGAAAATGAGTCAAAATTTAATCAGGTCGGCATTATCAATCGTGGTGAAGAGGTTGCCAAAATTGATGCATTCATAGCCAGGACAACGCTTGAGCGTGTTAAAGATAAAGACTTTATCAATGCTAATCTGACTTATGGTATTGAGAAATTAACCAAAGGAAATCAGGCGCTAGGTAGTGGTCAATGGTCGCTGATTGCTGAATCTATCGACCCAACGGCAGTTCGTCAATTTATCATTCAGTACAATATTGCGATGAAGAAGCAGTATGCAGCACACCCTGAGTTAGCTAACGATCAAAATGCGCAAGAAGAAGTGAATGCTGCGTTGTTCAAAGAGTCTTTACCGCTATTACAAAAAAGTGAACCGGTTATTAAATTACCGATTAGTTGGAAAAATACAGTCGGAGAACTTAACGCTAATCTGGATATCAGTATTGCTGATCCTGCTAAATCATCATCGGCCACAAATAAAGATATTAAATCACTCAATTTTGACGTGACTTTACCGCTTAATGTCGTCACTGAAATATCAAAGCAAATTAATTTATCTGAAGGAATGGATGCTGAAAAAGCCCAGAGGCGGGCTGATAAACAAATTAGCGGAATGATGGCGTTAGGTAAGATGTTTCAGTTAATCACCATTGATAACAATATCGCCTCACTGCAACTGCGTTATATGCCAGGTAAAGTTGTTTTCAATGGGCAGGAGATGAGTGAAGAAGAATTTATGTCTCGTGCAGGGCGTTTTATTCATTAAAATGATGCCTCGCCTCTGCTAATTCAGAGGCGAGTAAAACTTACTTATTCTGATGCTGTGATGACATCAGAGATGTCAGAAGCCGGTCTTTTTCCTGCCACAGTGAGTTCAGCCACTGCTGAAAATGGCGTTTAAAACCTTTGTCATTGATATAGTCGCCATGCAACTCTTCAGCAATGGGCTGTAAATCCACATGCACGACAATTCGTGTCAGTTTGCCACTTAACATATCGAAGAATGGTTGGCGATTATTGTCCGGATAACACAGCGTAACGTTGAGTAATTTATCGAATTGTTTACCCAGCACATTCAGTGCCATCGCAATACCGGCAGCTTTTGGCGGCAGAAGATTTTGAAATGCCGAATGGGTTTTTTGATGTTTCTCTTGCGTGAAACGGGAGCCTTCAACAAAATTCACAATAGTGGTGGGATGCCGACGAAACTTCTCGCATGAGCGCCGAGTGGTTTCAACATCTTTACCACGCCGCTCCGGATGACGTAATAAATAAGCGCGGGAATAACGCTTCATAAACGGCATATCCAGTGCCCAACACGCCAGGCCAAGAAAAGGCACCCAGGCAAGTTGCTGTTTGAGGAAATATTTATTCATCGGAATGTGCTTACGAAACAGCACGCACAGTACGACAATATCTGCCCAGCTACGATGATTACAAATAAGTAGATACCAGTTCTTTTTACTTAACCCCTCCAGCCCGTGAACTTCCCATTGCAGGTGTGGGTTAAGGTGCAGCAAACACGCCAATCCTTCACACCAGCAATACATCATAAAATCACAAAAGCGTGAAACCTTTCGCCAAATTACTGGTACAGGTAACAACAGTTTTACGATCCCGGCAATGATGATCGGGACAGAACAAAAAATGGTGACCAAAATGGTCAATACGATACTCAGCAAAAGGGTTATCGTAGCGAGTATTCTCGTCATAATTAATTTATTCAAAAAGTTAGCCATAGACAGTGCGCGAAAGAAGCGCAAGGCGCAGATTTTAGCAGAAAACGATCCAAATAACGGATGATCCTTAAATAGAAAAATAAATCATATCTATCCACATTATAAAAAATCCCTTTTTCTCAATTGTTCGTTGAGGGGATATTTTTAACTTCATGAAAGTAAACGATAAATATTATGCTGTAAAAAGCATGAGAATAAATTAAAAGCGATGTAAATAATTTATGCACAAAGTTATCCACATGGGGATTAGCGAGCGATCCAGAAGATCTACAAAAGATTTTCACGAAAAGCGGTGAAAAACTCATGTTTTTATCCCGTCTGTGGCATCCTTTACCCATAATCTGATAAACAGGCACGGACATTATGGTTCAGATCCCCCAAAACCCACTTATCCTTGTAGATGGTTCATCTTATCTTTATCGCGCATATCACGCGTTTCCGCCGCTGACCAACAGCGCAGGCGAGCCGACCGGTGCGATGTATGGTGTCCTCAACATGCTGCGCAGTCTGATCTTGCAATATAAACCGACGCATGCAGCGGTGGTCTTTGACGCCAAGGGAAAAACCTTTCGTGATGAACTGTTTGAACATTACAAATCACATCGCCCGCCAATGCCGGATGATCTACGAGTGCAAATCGAGCCTCTGCATGCGATGGTTAAAGCGATGGGCTTGCCGCTGCTGGCCGTTTCTGGCGTAGAAGCAGACGATGTTATCGGCACTCTGGCACGCGAAGCAGAAAAAGCCGGTCGCCCGGTACTGATCAGCACCGGTGATAAAGATATGGCGCAACTGGTAACGCCAAATATCACACTCATCAATACCATGACGAATACGATCCTTGGCCCGGAAGAGGTCGTGAATAAGTACGGTGTACCGCCGGAACTGATTATCGACTTCCTCGCGCTGATGGGCGACTCTTCAGATAACATCCCTGGCGTACCGGGCGTGGGTGAAAAAACCGCGCAGGCACTGCTGCAAGGTCTTGGTGGGCTGGATACGCTGTATGCTGAGCCGGAAAAAATTGCTGGCCTAAGCTTCCGCGGTGCGAAAACAATGGCGGCGAAGCTCGAGCAAAATAAAGAGGTAGCATATCTTTCTTACCAGTTAGCGACGATTAAAACTGATGTTGAGCTGGAGCTGACCTGTGAACAACTGGAAGTGCAGCAACCGGCGGCTGAAGAGTTGTTAGGGCTGTTTAAAAAGTATGAATTCAAACGCTGGGTTGCCGATGTTGAAGCAGGCAAGTGGTTACAGGCCAAAGGGGCGAAACCGGCCACAAAGTCGCAGGAAACCATTGTTGTCGACGAAATGCCGGAAGTGACTGCGACGGTGATTTCTTACGACAATTACGTCACCATCCTTGATGAAAATACGCTGAAAGAATGGATTACGAAGCTGGAAAAAGCGCCGGTATTTGCTTTTGACACCGAAACCGACAGCCTCGATAACGTCTCTGCCAACCTGGTGGGGCTATCTTTCGCCATCGAGCCAGGTGTGGCGGCGTATGTACCGGTTGCTCATGATTATCTCGATGCTCCCGACCAGATCTCTCGCGAGCGCGCCCTCGAACTGCTGAAACCACTGCTGGAAGATGAGAAGGCGCTGAAGGTTGGGCAAAATCTGAAATACGATCGCGGCATTCTGGCGAACTACGGTATTGAGCTGCGTGGAATTGCCTTTGATACCATGCTGGAGTCCTACATTCTCAACAGTGTTGCCGGGCGTCACGACATGGACAGCCTTGCGGACCGTTGGCTGAAGCACAAAACCATTACTTTTGAAGAGATTGCCGGTAAAGGTAAAAATCAACTGACTTTTAACCAGATTGCCCTGGAAGAGGCCGGACGCTATGCCGCCGAAGATGCGGATGTCACCTTGCAGTTGCATCTGAAAATGTGGCCGGATCTGCAAAAACAAAAAGGACCGTTGAACGTCTTTGAAAACATCGAAATGCCTTTGGTGCCGGTGCTTTCGCGCATTGAACGTAACGGTGTGAAGATCGATCCGAAAGTTCTGCACAATCATTCAGAAGAACTCACTCTGCGTCTCGCGGAGCTGGAAAAGAAAGCGCATGAAATTGCTGGTGAAGAATTTAATCTTTCTTCCACCAAGCAGTTACAAACCATTCTGTTTGAAAAACAGGGGATTAAACCGCTGAAGAAAACACCGGGCGGTGCGCCGTCAACGTCGGAAGAGGTGCTGGAAGAGCTGGCACTGGACTATCCATTGCCGAAAGTGATTCTGGAGTACCGCGGTCTGGCGAAGTTGAAATCGACTTACACCGACAAGCTGCCGCTGATGATCAACCCGAAAACCGGGCGCGTGCATACTTCTTATCACCAGGCGGTGACTGCGACAGGGCGCTTGTCGTCAACCGATCCTAACTTGCAAAACATTCCGGTGCGTAACGAAGAAGGTCGCCGTATTCGTCAGGCGTTTATTGCGCCAGAGGATTACGTGATTGTTTCTGCGGACTACTCGCAGATTGAACTGCGCATTATGGCGCATCTCTCACGTGATAAAGGCTTGCTGACCGCCTTCGCAGAAGGAAAAGATATCCACCGGGCAACGGCTGCAGAAGTGTTTGGTTTGCCACTGGAAACCGTCACCAGCGAACAACGTCGTAGCGCGAAAGCGATCAACTTTGGCCTGATTTACGGCATGAGTGCTTTCGGTCTGGCGCGCCAGTTGAACATTCCGCGTAAAGAAGCGCAGAAGTACATGGATCTCTACTTTGAACGCTATCCAGGCGTGTTGGAGTATATGGAACGCACCCGCGCCCAGGCGAAAGAACAGGGTTACGTTGAAACGCTGGACGGACGCCGCCTCTATTTGCCGGATATTAAGTCCAGCAATGGTGCGCGCCGTGCCGCGGCAGAACGTGCAGCAATTAACGCGCCAATGCAGGGCACCGCGGCCGATATCATCAAGCGGGCGATGATTGCCGTTGATGCATGGCTCCAGGCCGAGCAACCGCGTGTGCGTATGATTATGCAGGTACACGATGAACTGGTGTTTGAAGTTCATAAAGATGATCTCGATGTGGTAGCGAAGAAAATCCATCAGTTGATGGAAAACTGTACCCGTCTGGATGTGCCGTTGCTGGTGGAAGTGGGAAGTGGCGAAAACTGGGATCAGGCGCACTAAGATTCGCCTGAGCAAGCCTTTTTTTCGTAAGTAAGCAACATAACTCGCCACATTTTGTGATGACTATTAGAAATTCCTATGCAACAACTGAAAAAAAATTACAAAAAGTGCTTTCTGAACTGAACAAAAAAGAGTAAAGTTACTCGCGTAGGGTACAGAGGTAAGATGTTCTATCTTTCAGACCTTTTACTTCACGTAATCGGATTTGGCTGAATTTTTTAGCCGCCCCAGTCAGTAATGACTGGGGCGTTTTTTATTGCACGAAAGAAAATATCTGTATTGTCTGATTCGCTATGCTTATCAGGTTTATTGTGAATAACAACTTATTGAATTTTCTTCACTTTAAAGGCCGGATAAGGCGTTTATACCGCATCCGGCACCAGCACAAGGGCAAGAAAATTATTCGCCGCTCTGCGCCTCTTCGACAGGCTGCATCTCGCTAAACCAGGTATCCAGCTTCTGACGCAGCTTATCCACACCTTGCTTCTTCAGAGAAGAGAATGTCTCTACCTGCACATCACCGTTAAACGCCAGCACCGCTTCACGCACCATATTCAATTGCGCTTTACGTGCACCGCTTGCCAGTTTGTCCGCTTTGGTCAGTAGCACCAACACGGCGATATTGCTGTCTACCGCCCACTCAATCATCTGCTGATCCAGATCTTTCAGCGGATGGCGAATATCCATCAGTACCACCAGGCCTTGCAGGCTCTGACGTTTTTCCAGGTATTCCCCTAATGCGCGCTGCCATTTACGCTTCATCTCTTCCGGAACTTCTGCGTAGCCATAGCCCGGCAAATCGACCAGACGTTTGCCGTCAGCCACTTCAAACAGGTTGATAAGCTGGGTGCGTCCTGGCGTTTTCGAGGTACGCGCCAGGCTTTTCTGGTTAGTCAGCGTGTTCAGCGCGCTGGATTTCCCTGCGTTGGAACGGCCTGCAAAAGCCACTTCGATTCCGGTATCGGAAGGTAAGTGGCGAATATCAGGCGCACTCATCACAAAATGCGTCTGTTGGTAATTCAAATTAGTCAAAGCGGTCGTCTCCATCAGTCAAAGCGTTGCGGCGATTATACCTGAACCACAATAAAAGACGGATTTTTCGGGGGAGTGGTGTAAGTAAAAACCATATGCTTTGTGAGATATTGCCGATCATTTTTATGCGAAATCGTAGAGAAAATTCTGCGATGCATGTCAAATAGGTCAAAGAAATCAGGTGATTAGTTTTATACAATAATCTGAAAATGAGTAAATACTGATGATAGTTTATTGTTTGTTTGGTGCAGAAGCGTAAAGTAGCACCCATAGAGCGAGGACGCTAACAGGAAGATGACTCAGGATGAGGGTCAGGAGCGCCAGGAGGCGAAGACAGAGGATTGTCAGGAAGACAAACGTCCGGAGACGTAATTAAACGGAAATGGAATCAACACGGAATGTTCTGGCTAATGGAAAAACAGGGTGTGTTGGCGGCCTGCAAGGATTGTAAGACCCGTTAAGGGTTATGAGTCAGGAAAAAAGGCGACAGAGTAATCTGTCGCCTTTTTTCTTTGCTTGCTTTCTGTTAGATTCCGCCGCAAATCTATACTGAATAAAACGGCTAAAAGACGAACTATTATGAAACCATCATCTTCAAACTCACGCAGCAAAGGTCACGCAAAAGCGCGTCGAAAAACACGCGAAGAGCTGGATCAGGAAGCTCGTGACCGCAAGCGTCAGAAAAAACGTCGTGGTCATGCGCCAGGCAGTCGTGCAGCGGGCGGTAGCTCTACATCGGGCAGTAAAGGCCAGAACGCACCGAAAGATCCACGCATTGGCAGTAAAACCCCTATTCCATTGGGTGTGACTGAAAAAGTCACCAAACAGCACAAACCGAAGAGTGAGAAACCTATGCTTTCACCGCAGGCGGAGTTGGAGTTACTGGAAACGGATGAGCGTCTGGATGCGCTGCTGGAACGTCTGGAAGCGGGCGAAACCCTGAGTGCCGAAGAGCAATCCTGGGTTGATGCTAAACTGGATCGAATTGATGAGCTGATGCAGAAACTCGGCCTCTCTTATGACGACGATGAAGAAGAGGAAGAAGACGAGAAGCAAGAAGACATGATGCGTCTGTTGCGAGGCAACTAACGGGTTGCCACTGTGGGCCTTCCCGTTCTGCTGATAACCCTTCCGGTTATATGTTATCTGGTGTGGTTATTCGTTAAACTACAGCGGTTGTCGCGGCGACAAAAGTGGCTGCGCAACCGGTTGATGACCCAAAACGGACATCAGCCGGTACGCCGTAGCCGCCAGAGACGCCATCGGAAGGAGTGAGCATGTCTGTACAGCAAATCGACTGGGACCTGGCCCTGATCCAGAAATATAACTATTCCGGGCCACGATACACCTCGTACCCGACCGCGCTGGAGTTTTCAGAAGACTTCGGTGAACAGGCGTTTTTACAAGCCGTGGCGCGCTACCCTGAGCGTCCCTTATCTCTCTACGTGCATATCCCGTTCTGCCACAAGCTTTGCTATTTCTGTGGCTGCAATAAAATTGTGACTCGCCAGCAGCATAAAGCCGACCAATACCTGGACGCGCTGGAGCAAGAAATCGTTCATCGTGCGCCACTGTTTGCCGGACGTAAAGTCAGCCAGTTGCACTGGGGTGGCGGTACGCCGACGTACCTGAACAAAGCGCAAATTAGCCGTCTGATGAATCTGTTGCGGGAAAACTTCCAGTTTAATACTGATGCGGAAATCTCGATCGAAGTTGATCCGCGTGAAATTGAACTGGATGTCCTCGATCATTTACGTGCCGAAGGCTTTAACCGCCTGAGCATGGGTGTGCAGGACTTCAACAAAGAAGTGCAACGTCTGGTCAACCGTGAGCAGGATGAAGAGCTCATCTTTGCTCTGCTTAACCATGCGCGTGAGATCGGCTTTACCTCCACCAACATTGACCTCATTTACGGCCTGCCGAAACAGACGCCGGAGAGTTTCGCTTTTACCCTGAAACGCGTGGCGGAACTGAACCCTGATCGTCTGAGCGTCTTTAACTACGCGCATCTGCCGACCATTTTTGCTGCTCAACGTAAAATCAAAGATGCTGACCTGCCGAGTCCGCAGCAAAAACTGGATATCCTGCAGGAAACCATCGCCTTCCTGACGCAATCGGGCTATCAGTTCATTGGTATGGATCACTTTGCCCGCCCGGATGATGAGCTGGCGGAGGCCCAGCGTGAAGGCGTGCTGCATCGCAACTTCCAGGGTTACACCACCCAGGGCGATACCGATCTGTTGGGAATGGGCGTCTCTGCCATCAGTATGATTGGCGATTGCTATGCGCAAAACCAGAAAGAGCTGAAGCGTTACTATCAGCAGGTAGATGAGCAAGGCAATGCGCTGTGGCGCGGTATTGCGTTAACGCGCGATGACTGTATTCGCCGTGATGTAATTAAGTCGCTGATCTGCAACTTCCGTCTGGATTACGCCCCCGTTGAACAGCAGTGGGATTTAAACTTCGCTGATTATTTTGCGGAAGACCTCAAGCTGCTCGCCCCATTAGCAAAAGACGGGCTGGTGGATGTCGATGAGAAGGGAATTCAGGTGACAGCGAAAGGTCGTTTGCTGATCCGCAACATTTGCATGTGCTTTGATACTTATTTGCGCCAGAAAGCGCGAATGCAGCAGTTCTCGCGGGTGATTTAAATGTTGAATGGCGCTTCGTTTACAACGGTGATAAACGAAAGCGCCATCAATTGACTGAGAACAAAACTGCCTGATGCGCTACGCTTATCAGGCCAACAAAACCTGTTTTTGTATGCCGGATAAAGCGTTCACGCCGCATCCGGCATGAACAACGAGTTTCAGCTAAACAGCCCAATCATCGCGGCACACAGCACGGCAGCAACGGCAGTTTGCGGCGCGTGACTGCTAACTGCGCCACTCGATAGCAGATTAATTATTGATTCTAACATAATGACTCTCCCCGTTTTCCGGGCAAGATCATACTGAACTTATCGGAACAGTAAAGCGCAAAATAACAGCAATTTGCGCTCAATAATCAATCTTTACACAGCAAGCCTGAGTCACTCCATTCCCAACTCTTTTAACTTACGTGTCAGTGTGTTACGTCCCCAACCAAGCAGTCTCGCCGCTTCTTGTTTATGCCCCTGCGTATGTCGCAACGCGGTGGTCAGCAATGTCCGCTCCAGCTCAGGTTGCGCTTCAGAAAGTAAGTTTTGATGACCGGAACGCAGCGCCCGATCGGCCCATTGCGCTAACAGCGTTGCCCAACTGTCCGGCTGCATTGTGGAAGGGCTTTCCGCTACGGTTGATTCAAACAGTTCGCCAGGCAAATCCTGAATCAACACTTCCTGTCCGGCGGCCATCACCGTTAGCCAGCGGCAGGTATTTTCTAGCTGACGCACGTTCCCCGGCCATGCAAGACGCGTCAGGGCGGCTTCTGTCTCCGGGTGCAGTAACTTCGCTTCTACACCCAGCTCACGCGCGGCAACTTGCAGAAAATGACGTGCCAGACGGGGAATATCCTCCCGACGCTCGCGCAGTGGCGGCAGATGAACACGGATAACGTTCAGGCGGTGGAACAGATCCTCACGGAACTTGCCTTCCTGCACACGCAGTTCCAGGTTCTGGTGAGTCGCAGCGATAATACGCACATCCACTTTCACCGGCGCATAGCCGCCAACGCGGTAAAACTGACCGTCTGCCAGCACGCGCAGTAACCGTGTCTGCACATCCAGCGGCATATCGCCAATTTCATCAAGGAATAACGTGCCCCCATCGGCCTGTTCAAAACGGCCCTGACGAACGGTATTGGCACCGGTAAACGCGCCTTTCTCGTGACCAAACAGTTCTGATTCGATCAAATCTTTCGGGATAGCCGCCATATTCAGCGCGATAAACGGCGCTTTGGCGCGCGGGCTATGGCGATGCAGGGCATGAGCGACCAGCTCTTTACCTGTGCCGGATTCGCCATTGATCAACACGCTAATAGAAGAACGTGAGAGACGGCCAATAATACGGAACACATCCTGCATGGCAGGCGCTTCGCCAATAATATCGGTTGTTGGTCCGTTAAGCTGAATATTGCGCGGTTGCTGCTGTTCCTGGTAATGGCTGATGGCTCGCTCAACCAGCGCCACGGCTTCGTCGATATCAAACGGTTTGGGCAGATAATCAAACGCCCCTTGTTGATAGGCGCTAACGGCGGCATCCAGATCGGAATGTGCGGTCATAATGATGACCGGAAGCATCGGATGACGCTGTTTAATTTGCTTGAGCAACGCCAGCCCGTCCATTCCGGGCATACGGATATCTGAAAGCAGTACATCCGGCGTTTTGCTTGCCAGCGCCTCCAGCACTTCGGCACCGTTCTCAAATGCCGTGCAGGTTAAACCCGCTCCAGCGAGCGCACGTTCAAGCACCCAACGGATGGAACTATCGTCATCGACTACCCAGACTATCCCTCGTTGCATAAACGTCACCTTTATTTCCTGATAGGCAGGTAAACCGAGAACTCGGTATGACCCGGCCAACTGGTAAATTCAATTTTGCCTGAATGCTGATCAATCAAGTTACGGGCGATGGATAAACCAAGCCCGGTGCCGCCTTCGCGACCGCTGACCATCGGATAAAACAGCGTATCCTGCAAATGGGGCGGAATACCAGGCCCGTTATCTTCCACATCAATTCGTGCTGCCAGCCGATAGCGTTCGCCATGCAAGGTCAGTTGAAACGCGGTGCGGGTACGCAGAATAATTTCACCGCCCTCCGGCCCCAGCGCTTGTAACGCATTGCGCACAATATTCAGCAGTACTTGCTCAATCTGATCCGGATCGTGCGCCAGTTCTGGCAGGCTGGGGTCGTAATCACGAATCAACCGTACATTGTTCGGTAATTCCATCGACACCAGCGTCACCACGCGCTCTGCCACTTTGTGAATGCTTTCGGTGACGTGTGTGCCTGGTAGTTGCGGCCCCAACAGACGGTCGACCAGATTTCGCAGTCTGTCCGCCTGCTCGATAATCACTTTGGTATATTCCAGCAGAGACGGATCGGGCAACGCTTTGCTGAGTAACTGCGCCGCACCTCGTAAGCCGCCAAGTGGATTTTTGATCTCATGTGCCAGGCCGCGGACCAAATCGCGGGCAGCAACTTGCTGGGCGTGCTGTAGCTGCTCCTGGCTTAAGCGACGCTGGTTATCCATCGGTGTCATCTCCAGCAGGATCATGCCGTCCGGCATACGCTGGGCCGTCACAGAAAGAATATGCGAGCGCCCGTCAATCACCAGCGTCACTTCGTTATCGGTAAAACCTTGCCCCGCCTCCAGACTTTCTTGCATCAGACCGATATTTAGCGAGAAGTAGCTCAACAGTTCCGGTAACGGCGTACCAAACAATTTACGGGAACTTTGGGCGAGCAGTTGTTGCGCGGCGGGGTTGGCGTAATGGATCGCCAGGTTGTCGTCAATTAACAAAATACTGTTAATCAGAGAGTTGAGGATCTGCCCAGCATCGGGCTGCGTGCCTGTTGCCATAAAGCAGTCTCCTGAACAGGTTGCACCATTTTAGTGCATTATAGCTTTTTACGGATAAAAAGCGCGAAGCATCAGAGAAGTTACGGAGAAAAAAGCCCATGCAGAGATGGGCTGAAATTTCCACGGCAACTAAAACCCCGGCGTTTGTGCGCCGGGTATGACTACTTCAACTATTAGACGCTGTAGTACAGCTCAAACTCTACCGGGTGCGGAGTCATACGTACGCGGTCATCTTCTTCGCGACGCAGAGCGATGTACGCATCGATCGCTTCATCAGTGAACACGCCACCGGCTTTCAGGAATTCGCGGTCCAGATCCAGCTCGTTCAGTGCTTCTTCCAGAGAGCCTGCAACCTGCGGGATCTCTTTCGCTTCTTCTGGCGGCAGGTCATACAGGTTTTTGTCCATTGCTTCGCCCGGGTGGATCTTGTTCTTGATGCCATCCAGACCCGCCATCAGCAGGGCAGCAAAGCACAGGTACGGGTTAGCTGCCGGGTCCGGGAAACGCACTTCGATACGACGCGCTTTCGGAGAAGATACCACCGGAATACGGATAGATGCAGACCGGTTACGCGCAGAGTAAGCCAGCATTACCGGTGCTTCGTAGCCCGGGACCAGTCGCTTGTAAGAGTTGGTGGTCGGGTTTGCCAGCGCGTTAATCGCTTTCGCGTGTTTGATTACACCGCCAATGTAGTACAACGCCTGCTCAGACAGACCAGCGTATTTGTCGCCCGCGAACAGGTTGACGCCGTTTTTAGACAGTGACATGTGGCAGTGCATACCGGAGCCGTTATCACCGAACATCGGTTTCGGCATAAAGGTCGCCGTTTTACCGAAACGATGCGCCACGTTGTGGACGACATATTTGTAGATCTGAATTTCGTCGGCTTTTTTGGTCATGGTATTGAAGCGGGTTGCCACTTCGTTCTGACCTGCGGTTGCCACTTCGTGGTGATGTGCTTCAACCACCAGGCCCATCTGCTCCATTACCAGACACATTTCAGAACGGATGTCCTGAGCAGAGTCTACCGGCGGAACCGGGAAGTAACCGCCTTTCACTGCAGGACGGTGACCTTTGTTACCACCTTCATATTGGGTGGAAGAGTTCCATGCGCCTTCGATATCGTCGATAGCGACGTGAGAACCGGAGATAGAAGAGCCGAAACGAATATCATCGAACAGGAAGAATTCTGGCTCTGGCCCGAACAGTACAGTGTCGGCAATGCCAGTGGAACGCAGGTAATCTTCAGCGCGCTTAGCAATAGAGCGAGGGTCACGGTCATAGCCTTGCAGAGTGCCTGGTTCGAGGATATCGCAACGGATAATCAGGGTAGAGTCCGCGAAGAACGGGTCAATCACTGCGGTGGATGCGTCTGGCATCAGCACCATGTCGGATTCGTTAATGCCTTTCCAGCCGCCAATCGAGGAGCCGTCAAACATTTTGCCTTCTTCGAAGAATTCAGCATTCACCTGATGAGCAGGGATAGTGACGTGCTGTTCTTTACCTTTGGTGTCGGTGAAGCGCAAATCAACAAACTTCACTTCGTGCTCGTTCAGCATCGTCAGTACGTGTTCAGCGGACATACTTTAACTCTCCTGGATTGGTCATTGTCGTCGTGGTAACGAAATCTGCAATTAATTGGGCCGTGTCGCCGTAAAAAAGATAAAGCGAAATCTGTGCCAACTTTTAAATTGCCCCTAAAAGGCGTTATCATGCTTACCATCGTGCAAAAGGGCTGCACCATGATGCGAATGTTGCACCAATATAGTGCTTCAATGGAAACATTAAGCACCATGTTGGTGCAATGACCTTTGGATAACCCTTTTTATGCTCCGTGAAAGCGATCACAAAGGGACTCTGCAATACTTGTTTGCGGAGGATGTTTGTGATCCTGTTTTGTAGTGCGATTAATCCGTGTACAATAACGCGCTATTTCTAATGCCTGAGGCAAAGTTGTGATCGAAAAATTGCGTAACATCGCCATCATCGCGCACGTCGACCATGGTAAAACCACCCTGGTAGATAAGCTGCTCCAACAATCCGGTACGTTCGACTCTCGTGCCGAAACCCAAGAGCGCGTGATGGACTCCAACGATTTGGAGAAAGAGCGTGGGATTACCATCCTCGCGAAAAACACCGCTATCAAATGGAATGATTACCGTATCAACATCGTTGATACCCCGGGGCACGCCGACTTCGGTGGTGAAGTTGAACGTGTAATGTCCATGGTAGATTCAGTGCTGCTGGTGGTTGACGCATTTGACGGCCCGATGCCGCAAACGCGCTTCGTAACCAAAAAAGCGTTTGCTTACGGCCTGAAGCCGATTGTGGTAATCAACAAAGTTGACCGCCCTGGCGCGCGTCCTGACTGGGTTGTTGATCAGGTATTCGACCTGTTCGTTAACCTCGATGCGACCGACGAGCAACTGGACTTCCCGATCGTTTATGCTTCTGCGCTGAACGGTATCGCGGGTCTGGACCACGAAAATATGGCGGAAGACATGACCCCGCTGTATCAGGCGATTATCGACCACGTTCCTGCACCGGACGTAGACCTTGACGGTCCGTTCCAGATGCAGATTTCTCAGCTCGATTACAACAGCTATGTTGGTGTTATCGGCATTGGTCGCATCAAGCGCGGTAAAGTGAAGCCGAACCAGCAGGTTACTATCATCGATAGTGAAGGCAAAACCCGTAACGCGAAAGTTGGTAAAGTGCTGGGCCACCTTGGTCTGGAACGTATCGAAACCGATCTGGCGGAAGCTGGCGATATCGTGGCAATCACTGGCCTTGGTGAACTGAACATTTCTGACACCGTTTGCGACACGCAAAACGTTGAAGCGCTGCCGGCACTCTCCGTTGATGAGCCGACCGTTTCTATGTTCTTCTGCGTTAACACCTCTCCGTTCTGCGGTAAAGAAGGTAAGTTCGTAACGTCTCGTCAGATTCTGGATCGTCTGAACAAAGAACTGGTACACAACGTTGCGCTGCGCGTAGAAGAAACCGAAGACGCCGATGCGTTCCGCGTTTCTGGTCGTGGCGAACTGCACCTGTCTGTTCTTATCGAAAACATGCGTCGTGAAGGTTTCGAACTGGCGGTATCCCGTCCGAAAGTCATCTTCCGTGAAATCGACGGTCGTAAACAAGAGCCGTTCGAAAACGTGACTCTGGACGTTGAAGAACAGCATCAGGGTTCTGTAATGCAGGCGCTGGGCGAACGTAAAGGCGAGCTGAAAAACATGAATCCAGACGGTAAAGGCCGCGTACGTCTCGACTACGTGATCCCAAGCCGTGGTCTGATTGGCTTCCGTTCAGAGTTCATGACCATGACTTCCGGTACTGGTCTGCTGTACTCCACCTTCAGCCACTACGACGATGTGCGTCCGGGTGAAGTGGGTCAGCGTCAGAACGGCGTACTGATCTCTAACGGTCAGGGTAAAGCGGTAGCGTTCGCGCTGTTCGGTCTGCAGGATCGCGGTAAGCTGTTCCTCGGTCACGGTGCAGAAGTTTATGAAGGTCAGATTATCGGTATTCACAGCCGCTCTAACGACCTGACTGTAAACTGCCTGACCGGTAAGAAACTGACCAACATGCGTGCTTCCGGTACTGATGAAGCCGTTGTTCTGGTTCCGCCTATCCGCATGACTCTGGAACAAGCACTGGAGTTCATCGATGATGACGAACTGGTAGAAGTCACTCCGACCTCTATCCGTATTCGTAAACGTCACCTGACGGAAAACGATCGTCGCCGCGCTAACCGTGGTCCGAAAGAAGATTAATTTCTCTTTTTAGTCGTGAAAAACCTGCCAGCGATGGCAGGTTTTTTTTTGCCTGTTGTAAGTTCTCACCAGTGCGAGTATCTCCCTTGTAAGTCTGTGACTACAGCAATAGAGAGCTTTGTCACAATTATCTGCAAAGTCACACGCCGTTAATTGCTTTCTTTTTTGGCGTAAGCGTAAGATGCTTCATCTGGTTTAAACCAAAAGGATTAAACAATGGCCGGAAACCAATCCATCGTAGAAAATGCAAAAGAGAAACTGGATCGGTGGTTAAAAGATGGCATCACCACGCCGGGTGGAAAACTCCCTTCAGAAAGAGAGTTGGGAGAGTTGCTGGGTATTAAACGTATGACGCTGCGCCAGGCGTTGCTGAACCTCGAGGCAGAATCCAAAATCTTCCGTAAGGATCGTAAAGGTTGGTTCGTTACTCAGCCGCGTTTTAATTACAGCCCGGAACTGTCGGCTAGCTTTCAACGGGCTGCAATTGAACAAGGGCGGGAACCTTCCTGGGGATTTACCGAGAAAAGTCGTATCAGCGATATTCCCGAGACGCTCATGCCACTGATTACAGTAACGCCGTCAACCGAACTCTATCGCATTACCGGTTGGGGGGCGCTGGAAGGGCATAAAGTTTTCTATCACGAGACGTATATTAATCCTGAAGTTGCCCCTGGTTTTATTGAGCAACTTGAAAACCATTCATTTTCTTCAGTCTGGGAAAAATGCTACCAAAAAGAGACGGTAGTAAAAAAATTGATTTTCAAACCCGTCAGAATGCCTGGCGATATCAGCAAATATCTTGGCGGTTCTGCGGGTATGCCAGCGATCTTAATTGAAAAACATCGTGCCGACCAGCAAGGGAATATTGTCCAGATAGATATTGAATATTGGCGATTTGAGGCTGTAGACCTCATCATTAATCTGTAGGTGTTTTATGGTGACAATAAATAACGCAAGAAAGATTCTACAACGTGTCGATACTCTTCCTCTTTATTTACATGCCTATGCTTTTCATTTAAATATGCGGCTGGAAAGAGTATTGCCGACTGATTTACTTGATATAGCGAGTGAAAATAATCTGCGAGGCGTCAAAATTCATGTTCTGGATGGAGAACGTTTTTCTCTGGGTAATATGGCAGATAAAGAACTCTCTGCCTTTGGCGATAAAGCTCGCCGTCTGAACCTTGATATTCATATTGAAACCAGTGCCTCAGATAAAGCATCTATTGACGAAGCCGTCGCCATCGCACTGAAAACCGGGGCATCGTCCGTGCGTTTTTATCCGCGTTATGAAGGTAATTTGCGCGATGTATTATCGATCATCGCTAACGATATTGCTTATGTGCGGGAAGCGTATCAGGACAGCGGCCTGACCTTTACGATCGAACAGCATGAAGATTTGAAAAGCCATGAGCTGGTATCGTTGGTCAAAGAAAGTGAGATGGAGTCTCTTTCCTTACTGTTTGATTTTGCGAACATGATCAATGCAAATGAGCATCCCATGGACGCCTTAAAAACGATGGCACCGCATATTACTCAGGTGCATATCAAAGATGCATTGATCGTTAAAGAACAGAGTGGTCTGGGGCATAAAGCCTGTATTTCAGGTCAGGGAGATATGCCGTTCAAAGAGTTATTAACGCACCTTATCTGCCTGGGTGATGATGAACCGCAGGTGACGGCATATGGCCTGGAAGAAGAGGTTGATTATTATGCTCCGGCGTTCCGCTTTGAAGACGAAGATGATAATCCGTGGATCCCATATCGCCAGATGAGTGAAACACCATTGCCAGAAAAGCATTTGCTGGATGCGCGGTTACGTAAAGAAAAAGAAGATGCAATTAATCAGATATATCATGTGCGTAACGTACTACAACAAATCAAGCAAGAGGCAAGCTATCTTCTGAACCACTAATAAGTTTTAACTCATCCGCAGTTAATAAAAACCATTCTATAAGAATGGTCGGTATCTTATTGCCTTTAAAACAGTGATTTTAAAAATCGCTTAGGGGATGTTATGCTCACAAAAAAGAAATGGGCGTTATTTAGTCTATTAACACTGTGTGGCGGTACAATTTATAAATTACCGTCGTTAAAAGATGCGTTTTATATCCCGATGCAGGAGTATTTCAATTTGACCAATGGCCAAATTGGTAATGCCATGTCAGTAAACTCATTTGTCACGACAGTGGGTTTTTTTCTGTCTATTTATTTTGCCGATAAACTACCGCGCAGATACACCATGTCATTCTCACTCATTGCTACGGGATTACTGGGAGTTTATTTGACGACAATGCCGGGGTATTGGGGCATCCTCTTTGTCTGGGCGCTATTTGGCGTTACTTGCGACATGATGAACTGGCCTGTTTTGCTCAAGTCGGTAAGTCGGCTGGGCAATAGCGAACAACAAGGCCGGTTGTTTGGTTTCTTCGAAACAGGACGTGGCATTGTCGATACCGTGGTGGCATTTTCTGCGCTGGCAGTATTTACCTGGTTTGGTAGTGGCTTATTGGGCTTTAAAGCGGGTATCTGGTTTTATTCCCTTATTGTGATTGCCGTGGGCATTATCATTTTCTTTGTACTGAATGACAAAGAAGAGGCACCTTCCGTTGAGGTGAAAAAAGAAGACGAAGCATCGCAAAATACCAGTATGAGCTCGGTGCTGAAAGACAAAACAATCTGGCTTATCGCTTTCAACGTCTTCTTCGTTTACGCGGTTTACTGTGGCCTGACGTTCTTCATCCCATTCCTGAAAAACATCTATCTGCTGCCCGTTGCGCTGGTGGGGGCTTACGGCATCATAAATCAATATTGTCTGAAGATGATCGGTGGGCCTATTGGCGGCATGATTTCAGATAAGATCCTGAAATCACCGAGTAAATATCTGTGCTACACCTTTATCATCAGCACCGCGGCACTCATAATGTTGATTATGCTGCCGCACGAAAGTATGCCGGTATATTTAGGGATGGCATGTACGCTGGGCTTTGGTGCGATAGTCTTTACACAGCGAGCCGTATTTTTTGCACCTATCGGCGAAGCAAAAATTGCTGAAAATAAAACAGGCGCGGCGATGGCGTTGGGTAGCTTTATTGGTTACGCCCCGGCGATGTTCTGCTTCAGTCTGTATGGCTACATTCTGGATTTAAATCCGGGGATTATTGGCTACAAAATCGTGTTTGGCATTATGGCCTGCTTCGCATTCTGTGGTGCGGTGGTTTCCGTAATGCTGGTTAAGCGTATTAGCCAATGTAAGAAAGAGATGCAGGCGGCTGAAGCTTAATTAATGGCCGGATGTGTTTAATCCGGCCAATGAAAACCGTATCAACCATCGCATCCGGCAAAACAAAATCCGCTGAAATCTCCAGCGGATTTTTCGAAATTTCAATTTCAGGATACTTCTTGCTCGGCAACCACCAGTTCGACATTCTCTTCGCTTAATAACTGGCAGAAAGAATTGGGCGGTGGAGCATCAGTAAAAAATGCTCTGACATTTCGTGCATTGCCAATTGAAACGGCAGCAGACGCGGCAAACTTAGTATGATCTGCCACTAGCAATGTATTCCGCGCATGTTTAATCATCGTTCTCGCGACTAACGCTTCATTGACATCAAATTCCAGCAGGGTGCCATCATGCTCAATGGCACCAATACTGGTGATTAAATAGTCTGCGCGGAAACCTTCAATAAAATCCACAGCTCCGGGGCCGATGATCCCGCCGTTATGGGCGCGTAAAGTGCCTCCCGGCACCATCACTTCAATATCCTGATTCTTATAAAGAATCTGTGCTACACGTAGGCTGTTAGTGATAATGCGTAAATCACGGCGGTTGAGTAATGCCCTAGCAACGGCTTCGACCGTAGTACCGATGGTGATAAAGACGGTACAGCGTTCGGGAAGGTAATCAGCGACCGCCTCAGCGATCGCCCGTTTCTCGGCGGTGAGCGAAAGTTCCCGTTGCTCAAAAGCGGTATTCATGACGCTGGAGACGCGCCCAGCCCCTCCATGATGACGGGTGATCAACCCCTGCTCGCTTAGTTTTCGGATATCCCGGCGCACGGTTTGCGTTGAAACATCCAGCAGTTGTGCCAGTTCTTCAATATTCATATAACCGCGTTCTGCGATTAGATGAACGAGTTGGTCATGGCGTGGATTACCTGTCACTTCGATGATACTCATGAATACTCCCTTGCCCCTCCTCGGTAGATGTTTACCATTTTACGCATAAAGTGACAAAAATGATTCGGTTTGCTCACGATTAGGAATGCCAGCCCGACCGCCAGCCTGGGTACATTTCATCGCGGCAACCGCACTGGCAAAACGAATAGCCTCTTTTGTGGGCATTTTTTCTGCTAACGCTACCGCGAGTGCGCCGTGAAAAACATCGCCTGCTCCAGTGGTATCAACCACATTGACAGAAAATGCCTCCTGTTGACACAAATGATCATCTTCAATCCACAACGATCCTTCAGAACCCAGCGTGACATACACTTTACCTGCTGTTTGTGTGGCTGCCTGGTACAAGCCTTCTTCAGGTGACTGAAGGCCGGTCATGCGTTTCAGCCCTGGCGTTGAGAACACAGCATGGTCGGCAAGCGCGACAAGTGGAGAAATATCCTGCGGTGTCATATCGGCGTCTAAAAGCGTTGTCACGCCCGCAAGGCGCGCTTGCGAGAATGCTTTTTCAGTGCCGCTATGCCAGCGAACATCGGCCAGAACCAGATCATAACGAGAGAAATCGATCGCTTCTAACCATTCGGCATCTGTATCGAGATCGGGGCTTGGATAATTAACGATAATCCGTTCGCCATGCTGATCAACGAGGATCGCTGATTGCGACGAACGGGCATTAAGATATCGGCGGCAAAATGCCGTATTGACGCCCCAACTCTCAAGTTCTGCAAGTAAGGTATTTCCACAACTGTCATCGCCGACGCGACCAATGAAATCAACCTCCACGCCGAGTTTTGCTATTGCAACAGCGGCTGTTGCCGCCGGGCCACCACCAATCTCAAGATAATGATTTGCCTGATATTTCCCGCCGCCCTCTGGCAGACAGGGCAAAGAATAAATCCTGTCCTGAACAGTGATACCTACACATGCAATTCTGGTCATATTTGTCTTGTCCTGTTTAATTTTGTCGTCTTTGGTCAATTTAAATGACGCAAATGATCAAATTAGTGATGTGTGTCGTGTTTTTGAACATAAATTACAAATATGCTCAAAAACAGACGAAAACGAATTTTCAATTGTCATTATTTTGTCAATGTCAGACAGGAGAGCGTTCATGGCAACCATTGCATTTCTCGGGCTGGGGCAGATGGGTAGCCCAATGGCTAACAATCTATTGCAAAAAGGGCATTTATTGCAGGTATTTGATGTCAATACACAGGCTGTCGATGCGCTAGTCACGCAGGGGGCCACTGCGGCACAAACCCCAGCGGAAGCGGCAGTAGGCGCTGAATTTATCATCACTATGCTTCCCAATGGTGACATTGTTCGGCAGGTGTTGTTGGGGGAAAAAGGTGTCTGTGAAACTGTTTCATCTGACGCGTTAGTGATTGATATGTCGACTATTCATCCCTTACAGACCGATGCATTAATACGGGAATTACAAGAAAAAGGCATCAGTATGATGGACGCCCCCGTGGGCAGAACGTCTGTGAATGCGATTGATGGCACATTGCTGATTTTAGCGGGTGGCACTGATGAGCAGATTGTGCGCGCACGCCCGATTCTCATGTGCATGGGTAATGAGCTGGTCGAAGCTGGCGGCCCGGGAATGGGGATCCGCGTGAAGCTAATTAACAACTATATGAGCATTGCGCTTAATGCGCTGTCCTCCGAAGCCGCTGTGTTATGTGAGTCACTGGGATTAAATCTTGATATCGCAATTAAGGTGATGAGTGGTACGGCAGCAGGGAAAGGGCATTTTACGACCACCTGGCCTGGCAAAGTGCTGAAAGGAGATCTTTCTCCCGCCTTCATGGTGGATCTGGCGTTGAAAGATCTGCGTATTGCTGTTGATGTCGCTCAGGAGACGGGGGCGCCGCTCAATATGGGGATTGCAGCAGAAAGTTATTACGCCGCAGCAAGTCAAGACGGTAAAGGGCGGCAGGACTGGAGCGCCCTGCTAAATCAGGTTCGTCAGCAGGCTGGTCTTTAATTTTATCTATTAACAGGAGTTTCTATGTCATCCCACTTCACCCCATTTACGCTGAAAGATATCTCCCGCCCAGGTGGTGGATTTGCCATGTTAGCTGTCGATCAGCGTGAAGCTATGCGTCTGATGTTTGCGGCAGCAGGACAGCCAAAACCCGTCTCCGACAGTGTACTCACCGATTTTAAAGTCGCCGCGACCCGCATCCTTTCTCCTTATGCTTCTGCCGTTCTGGCGGATAAACAATTTTGTCTTGATCAAATTGTCGAGCAGGGCGCTGTTGCTAATTCTTGCGGTCTGATTGTCGCTGCCGATCTTTTTATCCCAGGTAATGGCATCCCGGTTGATAGCGTTGAAATAGATATGTCCGTCGACCCGCATAAAGCCCGTGAAATGGGGGCGAAGGCGATGAAATTACTTGTGCTCTGGCGTGAAGATGAACCTGCAGAGGAACGTCTGGCAATGGTCGATAAGTTTGTTCGTCGCTGCCGTAGTGCCGGGCTGGTCAGCATTATTGAGCCTGTGGTGCGTCCACCTCGTCGTGGTTGGGACTTTGATCGTGAAAGCGCCATTGTTGCCGCCGCCGCAGAGCTTGGTGGAACAGAGGCTGATCTTTACAAAGCCGAGATGCCATTAGGAGGCAAAGGCGATGAAAAAACCTTACTTTCCGCCTGCCAGAAACTTAACGATCAGATGAAGATGCCGTGGGTAATTCTTTCTTCTGGCGTCGATGCCGATATTTTTGGACGCGCGGTAAGTATTGCGATGAAAAGCGGCGCGTCTGGCTTCCTGGCAGGACGAGCGGTTTGGGCGTCGGTTGTTGGTGCACAAGATCCACAAACTATGCTGCGCGATGTCTCCGTTCCACGCTTACAACGATTGGCTGAAATTGTCGATGAAGGTATCGCGCAACGCTAATTCCCTATGGATAACGATTCTGGAGAATAATGATGGATAAAATTACCCAGGTTTTATTTTCAGATATTGGGAAAGTCACCACTCAATATGTTGAAGTACCACACCAGCAACTTAAACCGCACGAAGTACGGATTGCGCCTGTGTTCTACGGGATATGCGGATCGGATCTGCATGTTTTGAAAGGCGGTCATCCGTTTGCCAAACCGCCAGTCGTTCCCGGTCATGAAATTGCAGCGCGTGTTACGGAAGTGGGTAGCGACGTCAAACATGTACAGCCGGGCGATCATGTGGTTGTCGATCCCATCATGGCTTGCATGGAATGCCGGGCCTGCAAAGCAGGGCGTTTTAATCTTTGTGAACCACCGCAGGTTGCCGGTTTTCGCGCGCCGGGCTTTGCTCGCTCACAGCACATTGTTCCTGCGCGTAATTGCCATGTCGCACCAGCCTCTTTACCGCTAAAAGTGTTGGCCTTTGCCGAACCGGCAGCGTGTGCTCGTCACTGTGTTAACCGAATGCCGAAGGCTTCTCTGGAGAGCGTACTGGTGATTGGTGCTGGAACAATTGGCTTATCCATTGTGCAGGCACTGCGCATTATGGGGGCAGGAAAGATTACCGTGATTGAACCTGACGCGGCCAAACGTGCACTGGCGTTAAAATTGGGTGCTGCAGAGGTTTGGGCACCGGGAGAACTGGCCGCAGATGTGCGATTTACGGGAGCGATTGATGTCGTTGCAGCGCAGGCCACGCTTAATGATGCCTGTACCCGTGTGTATGCCGGAGGCACCGTTGTGTGTATGGGCGTACCGAGTGGGCCGCGTGAAATACCACTACCGATGATGCAACGTTTCGAGCGTGACTTGCTCAACTCTGGCATGTACATCCCTGAAGATTTCGATGCCGTTATCGAATGGCTGGCGGATGGGCGGTTTGATACCAGTGAGCTGGTTACCGATTTATTTGCCATTGATGACGCAGCGGCAGCATTCGAACGCGCGCAGCAAAATGACTCCATAAAAGTCATGCTGCAATTTGCGCCGGAATGATTTTCTAAATCTCTGTCTGGCGCTGCGCTACGTCAGCGCCACCCTACAACAATTAAAAAGGACACTGCGATGAGTCAAATCACCAGTCCTGCAATTTATTCAATTAGTCGTCCACAGGACGTAATTGATATTGTTAATAAGAACTCTGCGATCAACACCAGTATCGGCGTTATTTTTATTGCTTTGGGCGGCATATTGATTGATGCCTATCAGGCGGCGATGGTGGGGTTTGGTAATAAATATATTGCCGCTCAATTTGGTATTTCTCCTGGGCTTGCCGCAACCGTTAATGCTTCAGTATTAATCGCCGCATTAATAGGTGGTTTATTAGCGAATCGGGTCATCAACCGCTTTGGGCAAAAGCGAGCATTTATTATTGGCATGGGGTTATGCACCATCGGTGCTGCTGCGGTGGCTATTGCGCCCAGTATCTGGTGGGTGCTGGTGTGTCGCGTCATCATGGGCTTTGGCTTAGGCATCGACTTCCCTTTGGCAACCAATGCCGTGGCAGAGCTTCGTGGTTCAACGTCGAAGAAAACCGGAACGTCGGTCAATCTCTGGCAAATGGCCTGGTATGTTTCAACTACCGTTGTCTATCTGGTGCTTTTGCCTCTGCTTCTGTCTGGTATTGCTGAAGAACAGTTGTGGCGTTACGGAATATTCATCGGGGCTATTTTCGCAGTCATCTTCATGATTTTGCGTTACGTCTTTATCGGTGAATCCGCAATGTGGGCCGCACGCGTCGGGCGTTACCAGGAAGCATGCGACATCCTGGGAAAACGTTACGGTGTTCAGGCTCGCGTTGCGACATCGGGTACAGCAGAAGCCAGATCCGCGGAAAAGGTAGAGAATAAATACAGAGGTGGATATGGCATCTTATTTAATGATCGTTACCGCAAACGCACCATCCTCGGCTGTGTCGTGGCAACCATGCAGGCGTGGCAATATAACGCTGTAGGTGTTTATCTTCCTCTTACCCTGGCGGGAATAATAAGTGGCGGGCTTACTGGCGCGTTGACGGGTTCTGCCGTCGTGAATGCCCTTTGTGGGGTAACCGGCGGGATGATCGGCTCGTTTATTCTCCAACGATTAGGTACCCGCCGACAGTCCATGTATGGATTTGCCGTTGTGACCTTAGCATTGCTGTCGTTAGGCGCACTGGCGACGACTAATCCCTGGCTGTCTTTAGGGTTGTTGGGATCAATTATTTTCTTCCATTCAGCGGGGCCTGGTGGGTTGGGCATGACCATTGCCACACTCTCATATCCTCCTGCTATTCGCCCTACTGGGGTGGGATTTGCCCGTGCGATTATGCGCACCGGTGCGATTGCCGGGCTTATTTTCTGGCCGATGCTGTGGGGTGCGTTGAAAACTGAAGCGTTTTACTGGTTGGCAATTGTGCCATTCCTGGGATTCCTGACCTGCGTATTGATTAATTGGGAACCGTTGGGGGCGAATGTGGATGCCGAAGACGCGGAAGTTCTGGCGGAATTGAACAAATAAACATAACGCGTATCGGCATCAGGTCGATGCGCGTATTTATCAGACTGCCCACTTTGTAGTGGGTTATTCCCCAATTTCTCGCCGACCAGGAGAGGAAAATGATGTCTGAAACGTTACCTACACCGCAAGAAGGACTTTCCGGTAAAGCCATGAGACGTGTCGTAATGGGCAGTTTCGCGGGCGCGTTGATGGAATGGTATGACTTCTTTATTTTTGGCACGGCAGCAGGGCTGGTATTTGCTCCGCTTTTTTTCCCGAACAGCGATCCTTTTATAGGTCTTATAGCCGCCTTTGCTACCTTTGGTGTCGGTTTTTTGACTCGTCCCTTAGGTGGCATCGTCTTTGGCCATTTTGGCGATAAAATTGGGCGAAAAATAACGCTTATCTGGACACTGGCTATTGTCGGTTGCTCCACATTTTTGATTGGTTTTATTCCGACGTATCAGGAAATTGGGATCTGGGCACCGCTCATATTAATGGCGCTGCGCTTAATTCAGGGCTTTGGTCTTGGTGGCGAGTATGGCGGAGCGGCATTGATGACCATTGAATCTGCGCCCGAATCCCGGCGCGGTTTTTTAGGTTCGCTCCCACAAACGGCTGCATCAGTGGGGATTATGCTGGCAACCGGTATTTTTGCGCTCTGTAACCATTTACTGACTCAGGAACAGTTTCTCTCCTGGGGATGGCGTATTCCGTTCTGGCTTTCTGCGGTGATGTTGATCGTTGGGTTATTTATCCGCCTGCATACTGAGGAGACACTGGATTTTCAAAAGCAAAAAACGACGAATAATAAAGAAAAGTCCGTTCCTCCGTTGATTGAATTATTCAAAAAACATCCGCGAAATATTTTATTAGCGCTGGGCGCGAGGCTGGCAGAGAGTGTCTCCTCCAATATTATTAACGCCTTTGGTATCGTTTATATTTCCAGCCAATTAGCATTATCGCGAGATATTCCTCTGACGGGCATGTTGATTGCCTCGGCGATCGGTATTTTCAGTTGTCCGTTGGTCGGGTGGTTATCAGACCGTATAGGTCAAAAATGTCTGTATTTGTCAGGTGCGGGATTTTGTGTCCTGTTCGCGTTTCCTTTCTTCTTATTACTGGATAGTAAAAGTACGCTCATCATCTGGTGCAGTATGATCCTCGGCTATAACTTAGGCCCGACGATGATGTTTGCCGTGCAGCCGACACTTTTCACCCGCATGTTCGGCACCAAAGTACGATATACCGGTCTTTCTTTTGCCTATCAATTTTCCGCAATACTTGGCGGACTAAGCCCCCTTATCGCCTCAAGTTTGCTGGCGCTGGGAGGGGGAAAACCGTGGTATGTCGCTCTGTTTTTATTTGCTGTCTCAGTTCTTTCCTTTGTTTGCGTCTGGCTGATTGAGCCGACCGATGAACAAGAAACCGCTTCTTACCGCTACATCAGGGAACAATCTCATGAAAACTGAACGGAATAACGAGCATTATCTGGCGCTACAACAGGCGTTTGACGCGCCCTGGCCTGGGCCTGTGGGAGAGTCTGTGACGCTGGAAAAAGGCAGTATTCGCCTGCAGATTTATCCGCATGATGGTGCCAGGATCACCTCATTACAGGCATTTGGTTGTGAAGTATTACGCCAATGGCAGCCGCAACGCAGAGCTTTTCAGTACGGCTGTTTCCCAATGGTGCCGTGGGCAGGGCGATTGGGGAACGCGACGCTGAATGCTGGTGGGCAATGTTATTCTTTACCCGCCAATAAACCACCACATGCGTTACATGGTATGGCGTGCTATTCAACATGGGAAATTATCGCCAAAACAACAGATTCCCTGACTTTACGTATGCCTCTGGCTTCACCGTGGCCATGGCAAGGGGAAGTGATTCAGACTTTTTTGCTGGAGAACGATGCGCTGGTTTTACAACTGGAAATCCATTCACATGCCGATACATTCCCGGCCTCTGCGGGCTGGCATCCGTGGTTTGCGAAAAAGCTGGCTCCGCAAAGTACAGCGTCGTTGCAGGTACTTTTTGATGCGGACTGGCAAGAAGAAGCGGGTAGTGATGAACTGCCAACAGGAAATCGCATCTCTCCTCAAGTCGGCCCCTGGGATGACTGTTTTGGTTTTTATGACGGGTTAAAGGTTAAGTTACTGTGGCCAGGTAAACTCGCGATGACCATGACTTCTTCAGCAAACAGTCTGGTTGTATTTGATAAACAGCCTGATGCCACCTGTGTTAACCCGCTTACTCAGGCACCTAACGCAATAAATCTAACGCCGGAATTTGTGACACCAGATAAGCCGCTGGTCATCGAAACCCGTTGGCAATTTACGCCTGAATCTTAACCATTCATCTAATGCGAAAAAGTCAGTGAAATTACTCTGCTTTTTCGCAATCAGCGTCACAAGATTACCCTTATTGCCACATAGCCAAACCCATCCTTTCCCGCTACAGTTAATTTCCTGTGGTGTGAAAGGAGGCAAAAATGCTCTATATCTTTGATTTAGGTAATGTGATTGTCGATATCGACTTTAACCGTGTGCTGGGAACCTGGAGCGATTTAACGCGTATTCCGCTGGCGTCGCTTAAGAAGAGTTTTCATATGGGTGAGGCGTTTCATCAGCATGAGCGTGGGGAAATTAGTGATGAAGAGTTCGCTGAGGCGCTGTGTCATGAGATGGCCTTACCGTTAAGTTACGAACAGTTCTCCCACGGCTGGCAGGCGGTGTTTGTCGCGCTACGCCCGGAAGTGATCGCCATTATGCATAAACTGCGTGAGCAGGGGCATCGCGTGGTGGTGCTTTCCAATACTAACCGCCTGCATACTACCTTTTGGCCAGAGGAATACCCGGAAATCCGTAGCGCTGCCGACCATATCTACTTGTCGCAAGATTTAGGTATGCGCAAACCGGAAGCGCGAATTTACCAGCATGTTTTGCGGGCAGAAGGTTTTTCACCAGACGAGACGGTCTTTTTCGACGATAACGCCGATAATATAGAAGGAGCTAATCAGCTAGGTATTACCAGCATTCTGGTGAAAGATAAAACCACCATTCCGGACTATTTCGCGAAGGTGTTATGCTAAAAACCATCCATGAAAAAGCCAGGCATCGTACCCGTCCGCTATGGGCCTGGCTGAAACTACTCTGGCAACGCATTAATGAGGACAACATGACAACCCTGGCAGGTAACCTTGCCTACGTGTCATTGCTCTCATTAGTGCCGCTGGTTGCCGTTGTTTTTGCACTTTTCGCCGCGTTTCCCATGTTTTCTGACGTCAGCATTCAGTTGCGTCATTTTATCTTCGCCAACTTTCTTCCTGCCACAGGCGATGTTATCCAGCAATATATCGAACAGTTTGTTGCCAACTCCAACAAGATGACCGCCGTCGGGGCGTGTGGTCTGATCGTCACGGCATTATTGTTGATGTACTCCATCGATAGCGCGCTGAATGCCATCTGGCGCAGTAAACGGGTTCGCCCCAAAATTTATTCGTTTGCTGTGTACTGGATGATCCTGACGCTGGGGCCGCTGCTGGCGGGGGCCAGTCTGGCGATCAGCTCCTATCTACTCTCCCTGCGCTGGGCGAGCGATCTCAATACTGTCATCGACAATGTGCTGCGTATTTTTCCGCTGTTGTTGTCGTGGATCTCCTTCTGGCTGCTGTACAGCATTGTTCCTACCATTCGCGTACCTAACCGCGACGCGATTGTCGGCGCGTTTGTCGCCGCACTCCTGTTCGAAGCAGGAAAGAAAGGTTTCGCGCTTTATATCACCATGTTCCCGTCATATCAGCTCATTTACGGTGTGCTGGCGGTGATCCCCATCCTCTTTGTCTGGGTCTACTGGACATGGTGTATTGTCTTGCTTGGTGCAGAAATTACTGTCACTCTCGGGGAATACCGCAAACTTAAACAAGCTGCTGAACAAGAAGAAGACGACGAACCATGATTGCATTAATTCAACGCGTAACCCGAGCCAGCGTCACCGTGGAGGGAGAAGTGACGGGCGAAATTGGCGCGGGACTTTTGGTGTTATTGGGTGTCGAAAAGGATGATGACGAACAGAAAGCAAACCGTCTGTGCGAGCGTGTGCTCGGTTATCGCATTTTTAGCGATGCTGAAGGCAAGATGAATCTCAACGTGCAACAGGCGGGCGGCAGTGTGCTGGTTGTTTCCCAGTTTACCCTTGCCGCAGATACCGAACGGGGGATGCGCCCCAGCTTCTCCAAAGGCGCTTCACCGGATCGCGCAGAGGCGTTATATGACTATTTCGTCGAACGCTGCCGTCAGCAGGAAATGAACACGCAAACAGGACGCTTCGCTGCCGATATGCAGGTATCGCTGGTCAATGATGGTCCCGTGACATTCTGGTTGCAGGTATGAGCCAGCTTCCAGGTGTGTCACGGGAAACAAGAGAGAGTATCGCTATGTATCACCTTCGGGTTCCACAAACAGAAGAAGAATTAGAGCGCTACTATCAATTCCGCTGGGAGATGTTGCGTAAACCCCTGCATCAACCGAAAGGTTCTGAACGCGACGCCTGGGATGCGATGGCGCATCACCAGATGGTCGTCGACGAGCAGGGTAATCTGGTGGCAGTAGGGCGGCTGTATATCAATGCCGATAACGAAGCCTCCATTCGTTTTATGGCCGTTCATCCCGACGTGCAGGACAAAGGCCTGGGCACGCTGATGGCGATGACCCTGGAGTCGGTAGCGCGTCAGGAAGGCGTTAAGCGCGTGACCTGTAGCGCCCGTGAAGACGCGGTGGAGTTTTTCGCTAAGCTGGGGTTTGTGAATCAGGGGGAGATCACCACCCCAACCACCACGCCGATTCGCCATTTTCTGATGATTAAACCCGTCGCTACTCTGGATGACATTTTGCATCGCGGCGACTGGTGCGCCCAGCTCCAGCAGGCGTGGTATGAACACATCCCGTTAAGCGAAAAAATGGGCGTGCGCATTCAGCAATATACCGGGCAAAAATTTATCACCACCATGCCGGAAACCGGCAATCAGAATCCGCACCACACGTTGTTTGCCGGGAGTTTATTCTCTCTGGCAACGCTCACCGGTTGGGGGCTTATCTGGCTGATGCTGCGCGAACGCCACCTCGGCGGAACGATTATTCTTGCCGATGCGCATATCCGCTACAGCAAGCCGATTAGCGGCAAACCTCATGCGGTGGCCGACCTCGGTGCGTTAAGCGGCGATCTCGACCGTCTGGCGCGCGGGCGTAAAGCGCGGGTGCAAATGCAGGTCGAAATCTTTGGCGACGATACGCCAGGCGCGGTGTTTGAAGGCACATATATCGTTCTGCCCGCGAAGCCATTTGGCCCGTATGAAGAGGGCGGGAACGAAGAAGAGTAGGGCGGCCGTTTTAATTAAATACCGGTTGGTGGCGGCACTGACCGGTCTGCGATGGGCGATAAATTTTATCTTAAGCCTGATGCGGTAAATACGCTGACTTTTTCGGGTACACTATCCTGATGATGTAAATGAAGACCCAGTCAAAAAACAAATATCCTTGAATATAATATATTCATAGCACCATAACTCGTCCTTATTATTTGTTGTCGCTTTTCTGTGGATGCGATCCGACCTAATTAAGAGTAATAAACAATCATGGGCGATGCTAAACGATTTTTTAATAATAATTAAAATAACTGTAACTGTTGCATTGTTTCTGGAAAGTGTCTCGCAAAAACAAAACCACATGCGGAAACCAGCTTTCGTTAATTAATTTTCCAGTGTAAGTTTCATACATTAATTAACAGTATATGTTAGGTGGTAACGATGGCGATGAATACGGTTTTTCTTCATTTGTCAGAAGAGGCAATTAAAAGACTGAACAAACTCAGGGGCTGGCGTAAAGTTTCACGATCTGCAATTTTACGCGAAGCGGTGGAGCAATATCTGGAGCGGCAGCAATTTCCGGTACGTAAGGCAAAGGGAGGCAGGCAAAAGGGGGAGGCGCCAGGTGTTGAAGAATCCGTGTAAGGTGCATGAGGAATGACAAAAAGACTTTTTCATTCTTGAATATAAAATCAAAAAGCCAGATGCCATTATTCTGGCAACGGCACAGATTTATGGCTGCGAACTGGTAACGCGAAATACGAGAGATTTTGCGGGAATAGCAGGTGTTGTCACACCCTATGAACTGTAATCCGGGCGACCTGTGCCCCCCGGAAAACGTCAGAGATTACTCCCCTTCACCCGGGAACAGGAACGGGTTGATGGAACTGCGGGCGTAGCCTTCTTGCTCCATTCGCGCGTCCAGTACCAGAGAGGCGAGGTCATCCGCCACAGCTTCAACTTTTGGATCTTTTTCCTGATAAAGAATCTTCAGGTAAGTGCCGCAGTCATCACAGCTTTCGGCTTTAATTGCAGCCTGTTCGTCATCCAGCGACCAGTAGTGCAGTTTGCCGCTCTGTTCGCAGTTGCTGCATTTTACGCGCACCACGTGCCATTCGGTTTCGCACAGGTTGCAGTGCAGATAACGCAGGCCCTGAGTCGTGCCGATTTGCACCATGCTGGAAACCGGCATCGAACCACAAACCGGGCAGTACTGACGTTGTTCGCCATATTCTGCACGGGCTTTGCCAGGGATCAGATTAGCCATCTGTGCCCAATAGAGCGACAACGCGGCCCAGATAAACGGCGCTTTATCACTGCTGACTGACGAGAAATCAGAGGTAAACAGCGCGTTGGCCATATCTTCCAGTTCCTGGGTCGATGCCTTCTCCAGATTCTCAATCACAGCCAGCGCCGGACCGCTCATTTCAGGTTTCAGTTCAGCAATCAGCGCCATCAGCAGTTTTTGCCAGTGCTTGTCACGCGGCAGTACGTGAATATCCAGCGGTGGCTTGCCCTGTGCGCTTGCTTCTTTAATGCGTGTGGTCAGATCCATCTCCAGCGGATGGTCGTACAGCACCACTTCCTGGGCGTGGGCGATAAGCGCAGCAAAGCGCAGGTAATCACCCAGCGGATTATTTTCTGCCAGCTCGCGCAGACGCTCGGCGCGGCGGTTGTATAAATTTTTGAGCCGAGGGAACAATAACGGCGGAATCATATCCGCCGTACGTTTCTCGCTCGAACCCAGCTCATCTTGCGGGATTATGCGAATACTCATTCAGCTTTCTTTTCCGTTGTCTTGCGGACTTCACGATACCAGCGTGGATGGTGTTTCTTCGCCCATGCGCTGGTAACCCATCCTTCCACCATGGCGGTAATCGTGCCTTTCACCCAAAGGGCGGCGTAGATATGCACCATGATAACCACAATTAACGCCACTGCGGCAAATGAATGCAGCATTAACGCGAATCGGATCACCGGGATTGAGAAAGCAGGCGCAAAATAAGGACGCCAGATAATCACACCGCTCACCAGCAGCAGGACCAGGAAAATAATTGCCGCCCAGAAAACGCATTTCTGACCGAAGTTATAACGCCCGGTGTCACCTACTTCCTCGTTGACGACGATCTTACGAATATTCTTCGCCCAAAAGATATCATCCCGATTGATTAGGTTGTGATGCCAGTAACGGAAAAACATGATGATGAACGAGGCAAACATAACCACGCCAACAAACGGGTGCAGAATTCGCGCCAGTTGCGGCGTGCCCATGATTTGCATCAACCAGTTGAAAGAGGGGAACAAAAATCCCATCCCGCTTACCGCCGCCAGGATGAAGCAGAAGGCGGTGATCCAGTGGTTGATACGTTCCGGTGCGGTGTAGCGCACGATGGTGTCACGTCGTTTCATTTGCGCTCCTCGTCTTTCTCTTCGTGCAGATTATTCTCTTCCTCATCCGCACGGTTCGGACCGACACCCACGTAGTGGAAGATACTGGCCGCAAAGGTAGCCGCAAAGCCAACAGCCGCGAGCGGTTTCCAGATGCCTTTCCAGAATTTTACGGTTTGGCTGATTTCCGGATTTTCCGGCAAGCCATGATACAGATTCGGCTTGTCAGCATGGTGCAACACATACATCACGTGTGTACCACCGACGCCAGCCGGATCGTACAGACCTGCATTGTCGTAACCGCGGGTTTTCAGCTCAGCCACGCGCTCGCTCGCCAGCGTTTTCATCGACTCTTTCGTACCGAAGTGAATCGCGCCTGTCGGGCAGGTCTTCACGCAGGCCGGTTCTTGCCCAACCACTACACGGTCTACGCACAGCGTACATTTGTAGACGCGGTTGTCTTCCGGATTGAGGCGAGGAATATCGAACGGACAGCCCGCGATACAATAACCGCAGCCAATGCACTGCTCGGACTGGAAGTCGACGATACCGTTGGCATACTGAATAATTGCCCCTTCCGCCGGGCACGCTTTCAGGCAGCCTGGATCGGAACAGTGCATACAGCCGTCTTTGCGGATCAGCCATTCCAGTTTGTCGTTTTGCTCCACTTCCGAGAAGCGCATCACCGTCCACGATTTGGCGCTTAAATCATTAGGGTTGTCATACACCCCAATGTTATTGCCGACGGTATCGCGAATGTCGTTCCACTCTGAACACGCCACCTGACAGGCTTTACAGCCGATACAGGTGGTGACGTCGATGAGTTTCGCCACTTCTTCCTGGAAATCCCGCGCCTGAGGGGCGGGGGTCAGACCGTTAGTCGCGGAACGACGAATGATATCTTGAGATTGGTAAGCCATATTTCGTCTCCGTACCCTTCATCTTTCAGCTTGCAGGTTCGCTGGCTTCCTTATTCATCCCGGTCACATAGTGTTTCTGCTCCCGGTCTTCATGGCGTTGCCAGCTCCCTGCAATCTGAAATCTATTAGGTATCCACCTTTTCCACATTCACGAGGAAGGATTTAAACTCCGGCGTCTGCGTGTTCGCATCACCGACGAATGGCGTCAACGTATTGGCAATAAAGCCTTTTTTCGCTACGCCTTCATAGCCCCAGTGAATCGGAATACCGATGGTATCGATATCTTTGCCGTTCGCTTTCAGCGTGCGAATACGTTTGGTCACCACTGCTTTGGCTTTGATATAGCCGCGGTTGGAGGAGACTTTCACGGTATCGCCCTGGGCAATGCCAAGTTTGTTCGCCAGCGACTCACCGATTTCCACAAACTGCTCTGGCTGCAAAATCGCGTTCAACAGCGCGTGTTTAGTCCAGTAGTGGAAATGCTCGGTCAGACGATAGGTGGTTCCGACATACGGGAACTTATCGGCTTTACCTAATGCTTCAGCGTCATCTTTAAAGATACGCGCAGCCGGGTTTGAGATAACGTTTGGATGCAGCGGGTTAGTCCCCAGCGGCGTTTCAAACGGCTCGTAGTGTTCCGGGAACGGACCCTCCGCCATTTTATCGAGGGCAAACAGACGACCCATGCCTTCCTGCTGCATGATAAACGGCCCGACGCCGCTGCCCGGAGGCGCTGCGCTGTAGTCTGGAATATCCCAGCCGGTCCACTTGGTGCCGTCCCATTTCAGCAACTGACGCTTCGGATCCCACGGGTTACCCTGCGGGTCTGCGGAGGCGCGGTTATACAGAATGCGGCGGTTAAGCGGCCATGCCCATGCCCAGCCCAACGTGTTACCGAGGCCAGACGGATCGGCGTTATCACGACGCGCCATCTGGTTGCCTTCCGGCGTCCAGCTACCGGCGAAAATCCAGCAGCCACAGGAGGTTGTTCCGTCATCACGCAGTTGGGCAAACGAGCTAAGTTGTTGGCCTTTTTTAACAATGACCGCTCCGGTTGCCGGGTCGGTAATATCGGCCAGCGCCTTACCGTTGCTCTCCATCGCCACTTCTTCTGAAGATGGCTCATGCGGAATGGCGTAGTTCCAGGTCATGTTCAGCACCTGATCCGGATTTGCGCCGCCCTGTTCGGCATACATCTTGCGCAAGCGCAGGAAGATACCGGAAAGGATTTCGCCATCAGTCAGCGCAATCCCCGGGGCGTCCGCGCCTTTCCAGTGCCACTGCAACCAGCGACCGGAGTTAACGATAGAACCGTTTTCTTCCGCGAAGCAGGTCGATGGCAGACGGAACACTTCGGTCTGGATCTTCGAAGAATCGACTTCGTTCAGCTCACCGTGGTTCTGCCAGAAGTTAGAGGTTTCAGTGTTCAGCGGGTCGATGGTCACGAGGAACTTCAGTTTCGACAGACAACCGATCACTTTGTTTTTGTTCGGGAATGAGGCAACCGGGTTAAAGCCCTGGCAGATATAGCCATTGACCTTGCCCTCTTTCATCATCTCGAAGTATTGCAGGACGTCGTAGCCTTTATCCCACTTCGGCAACCAGTCAAAGCCCCAGCTATTTTCCGCCGTTGCTTTATCGCCAAAGAATGCTTTCATCATCGAGACGAAGAATTTCGGGTAGTTGCTCCAGTAGTTGACCTGACCTTCCAGCAGCGGTTTCGGCGTGCTGGCGGCGAGGTAGGTTTGCAAATCGGTTTGCTTCTCGCTCGGTAGCGTCATGTAACCCGGCAGGCTCTGCGACAGCAGCCCCAGATCCGTCAGCCCCTGAATGTTGGAGTGACCGCGCAGGGCGTTAACGCCACCGCCTGCCATCCCCATATTGCCGAGCAGCAACTGGATCATCGCCATCGTGCGGATGTTCTGTGCACCAACGGAGTGTTGCGTCCAGCCGAGCGCGTAGAGGAACGAGGCGGTTTTATCGTGAGCACTGGTTTCTGCGATGTATTCGCAGACTTTCAGGAACGCGTCTTTTGGCGTACCACAAATGTTTTCAACCACATCTGGCGTATAACGGGAAACGTGCTGTTTCAGCAGGTTCCATACGCAACGTGGGTGTTGCAACGTGGTATCGCGTTTGGCAAAGCCGTTTTCGTCCAGTTCATAAGTCCAGCTAGACTTATCGTACTTGCGTTTTTCCGCGTCGTAGCCGGTGAACAGGCCATCTTCAAAGCCGTAATCCTCACGCACGATCAGGCTGGCGTTGGTATAGGCTTCGGTGTATTCGCGGTTGAATTTTTCATTGTTCAGCAGGTACAGCAATACGCCTGACAGGAAAGCAATGTCAGTACCGGAACGAATAGGGGCATAGTAGTCAGCCACCGCTGCCGTACGCGTAAAGCGAGGATCGATCACAATCAGCTTCGCGCCGTTGTGAATTTTGGCTTCCATCGCCCAGCGGAATCCGACCGGGTGAGCTTCAGCGGCATTACCGCCCATCACCACAACAAGGTTGGCGTTCTTGATGTCGACCCAGTGGTTGGTCATCGCACCGCGACCAAATGTTGGAGCAAGACTTGCTACCGTTGGTCCGTGTCAGACACGCGCCTGGTTGTCGACCGCGAGCATACCCAGCGCGCGCGAGAATTTTTGCGTTAAATAGCCGGTTTCGTTACTCGACGCGGAAGCACACAGCATCCCGGTGGAGAGCCAGCGGTTAACAGTCACGCCTTCGGCGTTTTGCGCAATGTAGTTAGCATCGCGGTCTTCTTTCATCAGTTTGGCGATGCGATCAAACGCCTCTTCCCAACTGATTTGCTGCCATTTATCAGAACCAGGTGCACGGTATTCCGGGAACTTCAGACGGCTTTCGGAGTGGATGAAATCCACCAGGCCAGCGCCTTTCGGACAAAGCGCACCGCGGTTGACCGGGTGATCCGGGTCACCTTCGATATGGAAGATAGATGCTTTGGCGTTTTTTGCTCCGTCACCGAGGCTGTACATCAGCAGCCCACAACCAACAGAACAATAGGTGCAGGTATTACGGGTTTCGCGGGTGCGCAGCAGTTTATACTGCCTTGTCTCCGCGAGTGCTACGCTGGGTGCAAAACCCAGTGCCGCTGCCGTGGTGCCTGCCATACCGCCAGCGCAGATCTTAAAGAACTGCCTTCTGCTGACCTGCATGGATTGCTCCTTGTTTCGACATTGTCACGTCCCATTTACATTCGCTTGCTGCGCGTGCAGGGAGTGGGAGTTATTTTTCTTTGCGGAAGAGGCCGCAAAGGTCCAGAATTGGCTCAATTTCCCTCCATCCAGGAAGGGTTTGTAACAGAATACCATAATCTTGGTGTGTGTGTTCTTATCTGGTTAAGAGAAAGTGAAAAAAACACAGCAAAAAGAAATCGAAAATGTGACAAATATCACAGGGATGCGTCAAATTGAGTTATGGCGGCGTGATGATTTACAACATTCCCGGCTTGATGAAGTCGCGGAAGAAGTTCCCGTTGCGTTGGTCTACAACGGTATTTCGCATGTGGTGATGATGGCCTCGCCAAAAGACCTTGAGCTCTTTGCGCTCGGTTTTTCGCTTTCAGAAGGAATTATCGAAAACCCGCGTGATATCTTCGGTATGGACGTTGTTCCTTCCTGTAACGGTCTTGAAGTGCAAATCGAGCTTTCCAGCCGCCGCTTTATGGGGCTGAAAGAGCGCCGCCGGGCGCTGGCCGGGCGCACGGGCTGTGGTGTCTGTGGCGTAGAGCAACTTAATGACATTGGTAAACCGGTGCAGCCACTGCCGTTCACCCAGACCTTTGATCTCAACAAACTGGATGACGCATTACGTCATCTCAATGACTTCCAGCCCGTGGGGCAATTGACCGGTTGTACGCACGCCGCCGCCTGGATGCTGCCTTCTGGTGAACTGGTGGGCGGACATGAAGACGTGGGTCGCCATGTAGCGTTGGATAAACTGCTGGGTCGCCGGGCGCGGGAAGGCGAAAGCTGGCTGCAAGGTGCGGTGCTGGTTTCCAGTCGTGCCAGTTATGAAATGGTACAAAAGTCAGCGATGTGCGGCGTAGAGATTTTGTTTGCGGTGTCTGCCGCGACAACGTTGGCGGTGGAAGTTGCTGAGCGTTGTAACCTGACATTAGTGGGCTTTTGTAAGCCAGGCAGGGCAACGGTTTATACCCATCCTCAGCGTTTAATTCATCATTAAAAAATACCGCAATTCTGATTACGGGTTGCGGTTTTATTTTTTTTATTAAATAATCCTCAACATATTATTCAGCATTTAAATATAATTACTGTTTATTTGTAGTAAATATACTCGTTAACTCCGGCGGTTAAAGATATACTTCTCTCACGTTACGTGATGAATTAATGATTTTATTTATATGGACGTTTTGAACTAATCATCGTATCAATAAATAAAAACGTGTAACTAATGAGTAAAGGGAAACAACAATTTTATTCCAGCATTAAAAACAGCAATAAGTATTACTGACAAAATGCAAAATATTTTTGTCGGATGCGGCGAAAACGCCTCATCCGACCTGTAAATCGTACAGATTTAATGAATTCCGTAGGCCTGATAAGCGCAGCGCATCAGGCAATTTCGTGTTTGTTGTCAACCTCAATGTATTTTCAATAGTGGGTGATGGATTATGAGTATTGAAAAATGAGTACATTACAGTTACCAGGCAGTTCATATTCAACAGAAGTTAATTTAAACGGCTTAATTGAGGTGCTCAGCAAGCATCTTTACTCCACACCTGTGGTTGCCGTGCGCGAACTGGTGCAGAACGGGCATGATGCAATTGTGCGTCGCAGGATTGAGCAACCTGATGCACCAAAGGACAATCTAATCCGTGTGGTAGCTGACGTGGCGAAGTCCACCATCACCATTAGCGATACCGGCGCAGGCCTGACGGAAAGTGAAATTCATGGCTTTCTGGCAACGGTTGGTGTGGGTTATACCCGAATGTTACGCCAGCAGGATGACGATACGGGACTCATTGGCATGTTCGGCCTCGGCTTTTTGTCGGCCTTTGTGCTGGCAAAAGAGGTCACGGTGTTGACCACATCCTGGCAAACGCCGGATCAGAGCTGGAAATACCACTCTACCGACGGGCAAAAATACACCGTTACCCCGCATCAAAACTCGGCTCCGGGTACGCAGGTCATTCTGACGCTCAAAGAAGAGTACAGCCATCTGGCGAGTAACAATTTGCTGAACCGCGTTCTTTCCCGCTACTGCATATTGCTGCACGAGCCGGTCTATGTGGGCGATGCCAGCGAGCCGGTGAATAAACTCCAGCCGCCGTGGCGTGAAGTTGCCCCCGAAGGCGTAACCATGCACCGCGCGTTGGTGCAGCGTAAAAATCTCGCCTTTGCCGCCCAGTTTGAATCCTCCTTCGAACCGATTTGTACCATTCCGGTAGTACCGGCGGGGATGAGCGATGCCGTCGGGATTTTATGGATTCAGGATGGTGCAACTTATGGCACCAGCGATAACCGCAACCTGTCGTTGTTTTTGCGCGGCATGTTACTCGATGACGAAGCGCGTGAGCTGTTACCGCCCTGGGCCGGTTTTATTGGCGGTGTGATTGAATCATCGAAACTGACGCCGACGGCGAGCCGGGAAGATCTTCAGCGAGATGAAACCTGGGTTGCGGTGCAGGAGGCGTTAAAAGAGTCGCTGATCTCTGGTTTGTCCGATCTCGCACAAAACCAGCCAGAAATATGGCGACGGGTATTAATGCGCCATAACGAGGCGTTACTGGGTGCGGCATTGTGTGATGATCGTCTGTTTGATTTGCTGAAAGACCGTTTGCAGGTGCCAACCTCAAAAGGAGCGTTGCTGGCGAAAGATTTACGCATCAATAACAGCATTCATATTCTGTTAAGCCGCGACGGCGGTTTTGAAGAGATGTTGTTCCACATTCTGCAACGACCCGTTGCGCGTGGCGATCGCTATGCCGTGGTGCCATTTTTACGCCGTTGGGCGCTGTTATATCACTGCCGGATTATCGAAGTCGGTACGCAAACGGGTAATGAGCAGTTGTTCAGCCTGGCGGAGTTGCCCGAAGAGCAGGTTGCGTATCTGGAAGAGCAGCTCTGCGATGGTGAGCAATTAATTATTTCCCGCTTCGAACCGGCCGTTTTACCGTTAGTCGTCACGCCAGACCGGGAAGCGGAATTAAAACAAATTTTTGAGCAGGATGATGCCGATAAGCGCATCAGCACCGCGGCGTTAATGCTGGCGCGGCAATTTACTTCGCAAATCCAAAAGACCAAAACATCAAGTCTGTATATCAACCTTAATAATCCCTGCGTCATGCAACTGGTGACAGCATTACAACATCAACAGCAACCAGCGGCGGCATTACGGTTATTAAAATCGCTAAAAGTGATTTTGTGTTCCAGCGGTAATAAAGAGCAGCAGTGGGATTTACACCAGGCACTGGAAGATTTTACTCAGGTTATTCCTGTTTTAATTAATCAAGGAAAATAAAATGGATACATGGGAGTGGTACAATAAATATAGTCAGGAGTTGCGCGATGCCGGGCAAGAATATATTCCGCAACTTATTGATGATTTTTCAGAAGGTGTTTTGCATCTGCAAATGGAAAAGTGCGATTCATTATTACCGGAAATGAAAGCACTTAATCAGGTGGCAAAAAATCCGTGGCTGGAAATATTTATCGGACACTGGGAAATGCGCCATCGTCTGACTAACCACGAAGAAGGCGAAAAAGTGCTGCCTGATGTGGTGGCGCTGTTTGAAAAAGCACATCGGGAAGAGGCGAAAGATTGCCCGCAATCTATCTGCGTTACGCAGGATTTATCCGCCTGCTACGAGAATATAGATGCCCCAGGCTGGGCTAATGAACGCATGGCGGTATGTGAAGAGACCATCGCGCGCATTGATCCGACCTGGAGCTGTTTTATGTGTTTATCCTGCGAATATGCCAGCGCACTGGTGGACTCCAACAAAACAGAAGAGGCGTTGGTTTATATCGACAGGCAAATCGACGCGGTAAACGCAGCGGGGAGTGAATATTTAGAAGCGCTGCTGGCGACCCGTGCCGATATTTTGGTTGCCCTTCAGCGTTACGATGAAGCACGCAAATTGATTGATGAACTGGCAGAAGAAAATGATTACTGGGGACGCGACCGTATCAGTTATCAGTTGAAAAAACTGTACATCATGGCGTTATGCGGACAGGACGAAGAAGTCTGGAAGGAATTGCCGCGTTGGTCAGATCTGACTCCCTATTCATGGGGCATGTGGGTAAAGATTATTACCGTACTGCTTCCTCGCCATCCGCAGAGAAACCACTGGCAACTGGCGCGCATTATCCAACAAATGCTGGAGCATCGTTCGCAGGCTGGGGCGCACCGCAAAGTGGTTGATCTGGCAAAACTGCAAATCACCCTCGCGCTGGAACGTGAATCTGTCTGGGTTGCTAAAATGGCGATGAAACTGGCCCAGCGGCACATGCCGAAATTACGCGCGTTATTAGGTGTCGATCGTGAATTTCTCGAACTCAGCGAAAAAATCGCCGCCAAAGAGGCGGAGTTGCTTGCTCGCCCGATAGTGGAAGCATCTGAAAATAGCGATGAAGAAACGCAGCCAGATCCAGAAAAAGACGTAGAGGTATTCCGTCGTGCTTACCTGAACACGCCAGATGATGCGGAATTGCTGGGCAAACTGGTCAATGCATTAAACGCCTGTAATGCGATCAATGAGTCGATCGAACTTTTGCAATGTTACGTTGAAAGTCATATTGAGGAAGATAACGGTCTCTGTTTCGACCTGCTGGATTTGTTGCTTAACCGTGGCGATCAGCAAACCATTGAGCACCTGGCGAAGCTGTATGAACAGGCGGGGCTGCTACATATGGCGCTGTGGTTCCGCGCGCGAGTGATCAACCAACAGGAAGACTGGAGTGAACTGGAGACAATTGGTCAACAATTGCTGAAAAACGCAAAAGGGCGTGAGTGGCCAGGCGCTTATCGTATGTGCTCCTGGGCGGCGCAAAAACAGGATGCCTGGGATCGGCAACTGGATTATTTACAGCAATTACAGCAGCTTTTGATTAGCCGTGAAGAAGATATTCGCAATCTCCAGTGGGATATCATGGCGACCGCCAGCATCTTACAACAATGGGATCTGGTGCGTGCTATTGCAGCCGAGCTGGAAATAGAACTTACGGAAGGCGAAGGTTTTATCGACGAAAAATGGGGGTTATTGAACATCCGTTTCCGGGAAAACTTCGAATACCGCTATTACTATGCCCAGCGGATTGGGCCGGTAACGGCAAGGATTATAGAGCCGACTTACCGGACCGATTTCCCACAACATGTTGATGAAATTGTCGTTTTCGATGCGGAAATGTTGAATACCCGACCAGAAGACGAAGAAGAGCAGAAGAATTTCACTCCGCTCTATGGGTGCCTGCAAACCATTATCCCGACCGGGTACGGCGAGTCCTGGTTCTGCGAAGGTGTTATGCCTGGTGAAGAACAGTTTAATACCTTCCGTGAGGCGCTCCGTGAACGAAACTGGTACTACTGGAGCAACAGTAATGATGACTATACGTTAACGGACAGTCATCAGGGAGAAGATGCACAGCCGCTGTCTGCGTTCTACTTTGTCATCAGTGCACCGCGTTCAGTTTCTAAAGGTGATATCGATAAGAGCCTGAGTGAATTGACCGCTGACTGGGAACATCCGTTGTGCTGGTGGCGTCTTGCCAAAGAAGCCGGAGCAAATGAAGAGAAACATGCTGCTATTTCTGAACGTTATGGGATGTAATGCAGATTTAAATAACGGGGGCAGAAACTTCTCTCCCGCAGCGGTTAAACTGTTAATTGAATTAAGTCCTGTAATTTATATATGAAATTACAGGACTTATTCATTCAGTGAATTGTATCTATTTATTTATAAACAAAACGCGTGTAGTGACGCTTTCTTTTTTCCTTTATTATATTCACTCTCTTATTTATCTATTTATAAGGCAATTAAATGAAAAGGAATTTATTATCTTCAGCTATTATTATCGGCATAATGGCCCTCGGTATCACTGGCTGTGATGATAAAAAAGCCGAAACAGAAACTCCCCCGCCCGCCAATAGTCAACCTGCCGCACCTGCTCCTGAAGCGAAACCTACAGAAGCCCCCGTTGCAAAAGCAGAAGCTAAACCTGAAACACCTGCGCAACCGGTGGTCGATGAACAAGCGGTTTTCGACGAAAAAATGGATATCTATATCAAGTGCTACAACAAGTTACAGATCCCGGTACAGCGCAGTCTGGCGCGTTATGCCGACTGGCTGAAAGATTTTAAACAGGGACCAACGGGCAAAGAGAGTCATGTTTATGGCATCTACGGCATTAGTGAATCCAGTCTTTCTGAGTGCGAAAAAGGCGTGAAAAGTGTTGTGGCGTTAACGCCTGAGCTGCAACCTATTGATGGCGTAGCGTTGAATTATATTAATACCGCAGTCGCGCTGGGGAATACTATTAATGAAATGGATAAATATTACACCCAGGAAAATTATAAAGACGATGCGTTTGCCAAAGGGAAAACGCTGCACCAGACATTCTTAAAAAATCTTGAAGCCTTTGAACCTGTAGCAGAATCTTATCATGCGGCAATTCAGGAAATTAATGATAAGCGTCAGCTTGTAGAACTGAAAAATATTGAACAAAGAGAAGGGAAAACATTCCACTACTACTCTCTGGCTGCCATGATTTCAGCGAAACAAATTAATAACCTGATATCGCAAGAGAAGTTTGATGCAGAAGCGGCAATGAAGAAAGTGGCTGAACTTGAAACGCTGGTGGCGCAAGCCAAAGAAGTGAGTAAAGACAGTATGAATTCTCTCTTCACAGGGGCAGCAGACCGATATCAAATTGCATCTAAAAAATATGTTCGTCGTATCAGAGATAAAGTCCCGTATTCTGACTGGGATAAAAAGAAACTTCAGGACGCAAACACAAGCTGGATGGTCGAGGACTCATATCCGAAATCATTACAAGCTTATAATGAACTGGTCGGTAACTATAATCGCCTGCGTTAAACGTTTCTGATTTTTGTGCGCAATGTAATCGGAAGCATATCAATTCATCGTTCCGGGGCGATGAAGCCCCGGCGTGAGAGATTATTGTCCGTAATAGGCATTGGCCCCATGCTTACGCAGGTAGTGTTTATCCAGCAGTTCGTTTTGCATGGCAGGAAGCTGCGGCGCGAGTTGGCGTGAGAACAGGCCCATATAGGCGCATTCTTCCAGTACTACGGCATTATGCACCGCATCGGCGGCATTTTTTCCCCAGGCGAACGGGCCGTGAGAATGCACCAGCACCGCCGGAATTTGCGCTGGACTCCTGCCGCGTTCTTCGAAAGTTTCAATGATCACTTCGCCGGTCTGGTATTCATACTCGCCGTTGATCTCCTCTGCGGTCATCAGGCGCGTGCAGGGGATGGCACCATAGAAGTAATCGGCGTGCGTGGTGCCCCAGGCGGGGAGATCCAGCCCGGCCTGCGACCAGATAGTGGCGTGGCGCGAGTGGGTATGCACAATACCGCTGATTTCTGCATAGCGACGGTAGAGTGCCAGATGCGTTGGCGTGTCGGAAGAGGGCTTTTTGCTGCCTTCCACCACCTTACCGCTGGCTATTTCAATCACCACCATATCATCGGCGGTCATCACGTCGTACTCGACACCGGAAGGCTTGATCACCATCCATTGTCGCGTTTCGTCTACCGCGCTGACATTGCCCCAGGTGAACGTCACCAGATGATGAGCGGGAAGCGCCAGGTTCGCCGCCAACACTTCGGCTTTTAGTTGCTCTAACATATAAATCCGGCCTCCTGCATACGTGCTTCAATCCAGCGCCGCGCCTGAATAATTTCCAGCACCGGCTCATTGGCTTTTTCTGTCCACATCTCAATCAGGAATGAACCGCGATAATTCAGTTCATGCAGCGTTTTAAAGATGCCAACGAAATCAACGCAGCCTTCGCCAAACGGCACATCACGAAACTGACCAGGGCTTTGCTCTGTGACTGGTTGAGTGTCTTTCAGGTGAATAGCCGCGATACGGTCAATCCCCAATTTCAGTTCAGCGGGAACATCATTGCCCCAGGCGCTAAGGTTGCCGACGTCCGGGTAGACGGTGAACCACGGCGAGGCGAGCATTTCATCCCATTTTTTCCACTTGCTGATGGAGTTCATAAACGCGGTGTCCATAATCTCCACCGCCAGCATCACTTGCGATGCCGCCGCCTGTTCAACCGCCCACGCCAGCCCTTCAGCAAAACGTTGCTGCGTGCCTTCGTCATGGTCTTCGTAATAGACGTCGTAGCCCGCCAGTTGAATGGTACGAATACCGAGATCGCGTGCCAGACGAATCGCTTTGCTCATGATCTCCCGTGCTCGCTGGCGTACCGCCTCGTCACGGCTGCCAAAAGGAAAACGGCGATGGGCAGAAAGGCACATTGATGGAATGGCAACGCCTGTTTCGATCATCGCGGTGACCAGCGAAGCCCTTTGTGCGGCGCTCCAGTCAAGGCGCGCCAGACGCTCATCAGTTTCATCCACCGACATTTCGACAAAATCAAAACCGCAGCTTTTTGTCAGCACCAACCGCTCTGGCCAGGAGAGATTTTTTGCCAGTGCTTTTTCATAAATACCTAACGGATGATTACGCACGCGCGCCTCCCCAGATAGTATCGATTTGCGCATGGAAATCGGCAGCAACCTGTGTCGGATTTGCTGCGCCCGTCAGCGCTCGCCCGGCAATAAACGCCTTCACGCGGATATCTTTAAATAGCGGCAGGTCGGCAGGGGTAATTCCGCCGGTAATAGAAAGTTCGAGGCCGATATCAGAAAGTGCCTTCATACGTGCCAGATCGGTCTCGCCCCACTGCTGCCCGCTGGCCTGCGCGTCGCGACCACGATGATAAATCGCTTGTCGCACGCCAATTCGATACCAGTCGCAGGCGTCGTCCAGCGTCCAGTTGCCGAATAGTTCAATCTGAATTTCACCGCCGTAGCGTTGCGCCATCGCATGGCCTTTTTCTACCGTGGCGAGCGGTGCGGCGCAGATAATGGTCATCCAGTTGGCTCCCGCGCTAAACGCCTGTTGAGCGAGCGTTTCACCGGCGTCGGCAACTTTCCAGTCAGCGACGATGATTTTGTTCGGGCACTGTTCACGCAAGGCTCTCACCGCGCCAAGCCCTTCGTTTAAGCAGAGAATGGTGCCCGCTTCGACGATATCGACGCTGTCTTTTAACAGCGTCACGTCGCGCTGTGCGGCTTCAAGCGATGAGTGGTCGAGGGCCAGTTGTAGAAAAGGTTGGCTCATAAATGATGCTCCTTGATACGGACGTGATAGCCCTGAATTGCGGCAATTAAATGTTGATAGTGTTGATATTTTTGTTGGTAATGCTGATGTGCGGTCATGTCCGGTAGCAGTGTGCGTACCGGATGCTGCAAGCTGCGCTGGGCTTCATTGAAATTGCGATAAACCCCCGTACCGACGCGGGCGGCAAGCGCCGCGCCAAAACATCCGGTTTCTTCTACCTGCGGCAGTTCAATGCGTAAGCCGCTGACATCTGCCAGCATTTGCATCCAGACATCAGAATGCGCAGGGCCACCAGTGACGCGAAGGGTATGCACATCGGTAAAACGTTCACGCATCCGGTTGAGATGCGTCATGTGACTGAACACCACACCTTCATAAATGGCCTGCAACAGATGTGCGCGGGTGTGTATCGCCTGCATACCGTAGAAACCGCTGGTCATCTCGAGTCCGGCGTTGCTGCCGTACAGGAATGGCAGAAAAAAGAGAGTGCCATCGGCTTTTGGCAAGCTGGCAACGGCCTGGTTGATTTCATCAAATGAGATTCCTCCCCACTGCGCGGTAAACCATTCGAGATTGCCGGAGGAGGTCGGGCTGGCTTCGTGAACGATGAACTCACCGTCGTTGACGTAGCGGCCATAGACATACGGATGCGCTTCGCCGTCACGCAGACCTGATGTAATACCGCTGGTCACCGCCCAGGTGCCCATCACTGCGTTGAGGGTAAATTCGTCGTCGATCCCGGCGCAGAGCGCGGTGGAAACCACATCAAACAGACCGCCGACAACGGGCGTACCCGCTTCCAGACCGGTCAATTCGGCTGTCTGAGCGGTGATTTCCCCGCAAATTTCGGCTGAACCGACAACAGGCGGCAGGGCGTGATTGATTTCACTGATCCCCAGCCAGTCGGTGAGGCGTGGGTCATATTGCCCGCTGCTCATGTTGTAGAGATTGGACTCCGAAATATTGCTCTCTTCGCAGCCTTTTACGCCGGTTAAACACCAGCGCAGGTAGTCATGTGTCATCATCACGCAGCCAATTTGTGCATAGCGTTCTGGTTCGTGCTCTTTCAGCCAACGTAGCAGCGACACAGGATGCCCGGTCCACAGCGTTTGTCGGGTCAGTGGGTAGAGCTTTTCCGGTACGTCTTCTTCCTGCCAGCGACGAACGATTGCCATCGCCCGGCGGTCAGAGGATAAAATGGCGTTACCGAGCGGGTTGTTATTTTTATTTAGTAGAAACAATCCCTTACCTTGTGCCGAAATGCCGATGCCGACAATTTGAGCACCACTGACACCGGTATTTGCAAGCAGATCGCGAATGACGGAAGTGCAGCATTGCCACAGTTCTGCCATATCGCGCTCTACCCAACCTGGCTGCGGGCTTAATGCGCACAGCGGCAGGCGCTGCACGCCCGCCTCCCGGCCTTCGCGGTCATACAGTCCGGCTTTTAGCCAGCTACCGCCACAATCTAACCCCAGCCAGTATTGCGTCATGGTTTATTGCACCTCATCCACGGCTTTCAGCAGATCAGCACCCTGCGGAACATCTTTAACAAACATGTCGCGGATCTGAGTACCCAGGGCGTCGCTAAAGGCTTTGCGGTCAAGATCGGTGATGACTTCTACACCGGCGTCTTTCATACCGTCGATGATTTTTTGCTGATCTTCAGCAACCAGTTTGCGCTGGTAGCTACCCGCTTCTTGCGCGGAGGAGACCAGAGCTTCCTGCATCTGCGGGCTTAAGCCATCAAACTTCGCTTTGTTGATCACCACCAGAAGCGGTGAATAAGCGTGATGTGTCAGAGAAAGGTGCTTTTGTACTTCGTAAAATTTTGCTGACCAGACGACGTTGATCGGATGCTCTTGCGCGTCGATGGTGCGAGTTTCCAGGCCGGTATAGACTTCAGCAAATGGCATCGGGATTGGGTTGGCACCGAACACTTTAAATGCGGCGATATTCATCGGGCTGTTGTTGGTGCGAATCTTCAGTCCTTTCAGGTCTGCAGGGGTTTTTACCGGCGCGCGAGAGTTAGTCACATCACGCCAGCCGTTTTCCCAGTACGCCAGTACTTTCAGTCCTTTGCCTTCGAGGGAGGCTTTCAACTCGTCGCCCACTTTGCCATCGAGGGTTTTATGCGCGTGGGCGGTATCGCGGAACAGGAAAGGTACATCCAGCAGGTTTATCACGGGTGAGAGTCCCGCAAAGTTATTCGAGCCGGACATCTCCATATCAATGGTGCCACCGCGCACACCACTGATCATCGCCTGTGCATTGCCGAGGGTACTGTCCGGGAACAGTTTTAATTTCAGCTCACCTTTGGTTTTCTCTTGCAATAATTCATTGAATTTTTTTGCCGCAATATGTTGCGAATCGGTTTGTGATGTTTCATAACCGAAACGTAATGATTGTGCCGCCAGAGAAGATGTACTGAATGTAGCCACTCCGGCAATTAATAAAGCGTAGGTTACAGAACGTAATTTCATAATATTTTCCTTTTAGCTCATCCATTTTAGTGGGGCGGTAATTAATTCTGGGATAAAAATAAATAATGCTAACAACATGAATAAAACCATGACGTAAGGCGCAACGCCTTTTACAGCATCGTCAAATTTAAGCTTCGCAACACCGCATATGACGTTAAGTACGTTACCAACCGGGGGCGTAATTAGCGAAATTGAGCAGTTAATAATAAACATAATGCCAAAATAGACAGGATCTATTCCCGCTTCTTTTACTAATGGCATTAATACCGGCGTAAGAATTAATACGGTAGGAGTTAAATCCATGACTGTACTGATCACCATAATGGCGAGCATAATTACGATGAATAATAAGCGAGGCGAGTCAACCAACGGTTGTAATAACTCCGATACCATCATCGGCAGTTCAGCAATGGTGATTAGCCATGCGGATACCGCAGCGGAAGCCACCAGGAACATCACCACGGAAGTGGTTTTCGCCGCGTTAACCAAAACATGGTAAAGCGTGGCGAACGTCATTTCGCGATAGACCACCACCGAGACAAACAAGGCGTAGAATGCCGCAACCGCGCCAGCTTCTGTTGGTGTGAATAATCCCGAACGGAAACCGCCAATAATAATTATTGGCAAAAAGAGCGCCCAAATACCGGAAACTAAAGATTGCCAGACTTCCCGCAGCGAGGCTTTCGGCTGGCAAGGCAGGTTTAGCCGTTTTGCCTGCCACCACCAGGTAATCATCAGCGTGATGCCCATCATGATGCCCGGCGCAATGCCAGCCATAAACAGTTTGCTGATGGATAACCCACTGGAGACACCGAAGATAATGAGTGGAATAGATGGCGGAATAATGGCCGCGATAATACCGCCCGATCCGATAAGCCCGGCGGCGCGGTTTACCGGATAGTTGGCTTGACGCATCATCGGCACCAACAGTGCCGCGACGGCAGCGGTATCGGCAACCGCAGAACCAGAAAGGCTTGCCATGATCATCGCAGCAAGAACGCCGACGTAACCCAGACCTCCCGGTCTGTGGCCTACCAGTTTCATCGGCAAGTCGACAATACGTTGCGACAGGCCGCCCGCGTTCATGATCTCACCCGCCAGTACAAAGAAGGGGATGGCTAACAGGGAGAAGCTGTCTGCACCATTGACCAGTGTTTGCGCCAGAATTTGCACATCAAAGATATCCATCCAGAACATCAATGAAATGCCACACAGTAATAATGCCCAGGCGATGGGAATACCAATGGCGATAGCCCCTAACAGACTGACAATAAATATAAGGATTGTCATCGTCAGGCTCCTTGTTGGTTTCGGCTGGGGGCACTTGTTAACTGCCGGTATAAATGGCGCAATTCCAGCAATGCGATAATCAGGCTAGTGGGGATTGCGGCGGCATACATTAAGCCAACAGGTACGCCGAGAATGGGCGATAAGTTACTCCAGTCTTGCGCTGTTTTTTCTATTGCCCCCCAGGCCAGGCCCAGGCAAAGCAATAAAATAAGCGTATGGGTTAGCAGCGAAACACGTTTTTGATTAGTGGGTGAGAGTTTTTCGACTAAGAAAGTAACCTGTACATGGCTGTTGTCCATAAACGCCACGATAGCGCCAATAAATGTTAACCAGACAAATAAAAGTCGGGATAATTCATCAATCGATAATATGCTTGTGTGAAATCCATATCGAAGAATTATATTAATAAAAATAATACAAGACAGTATTGCGATGATGACCGCAAGAATGCCTTCGAGTATCCGTTTCATAACGAGTCCTTCTTGTTATGTCATATGTTTTCATTAATTAATGTTGTAGGTATTCGTAATAATTATTGGAAACGACTAATTAGAGATTTAATGCGATATATGAGTGAAACGATTTAACGACATTCATTCATAGAGTGAATGCCGTTACGTAATATTTCGATACGGTGATGAACATCAGCAGTAGCATGGATTTCTAATAACTTGATGCCAGAAAATTGCAATGTTGATGGTTCTGCCACATTAAATAACTCGCTAACATGTTTTGTGGTCATCAGGCTTTGCGGGCAGAAAGGAGCGAATGGCGCGTGTAAGTCTTGCCATTCACCATATTCTCCGTTGAGTGTGGTTCCTGAGAACATCAGCGCACCGAGTTTCCCGGCCTGTTTTGCCATCAGGGCATGGGTAAGCGGTAATGTGGTATTGCGTCCTTCAATGGCCGAACGTGCCCAGTTGATACAGACGCTGATGTCATAATCAGCAATGACATCCAGAACATTTTCTAACGGCAAAAAACCTTTACGCGGAGCGGGGGAGGTCATGGCGTCGCAGTGTTCCAGCACCAGTTTGCACGGCCAGTCCCAGTTGGCGATTTCTTTCAACGAGCGGGCAAAAGCGTCTGTCGCTTGCATAACATTGGGATTGGTTGCTAATGGTGCAGCCTGGATCTCAAGTGCGAGCACTTTATTAGCCGGTAATGAGTTGATTTTATTGAACAGGTGGCGGTAGTACGCCACGCACGCCTTGCGTTGTTCTTCGTCGCTGGAGGCGAGACCAAAACCGTTGTTTTCGCTGCGGCGACGCATGGTTTCCATTACTGCGGTGACGACAAATTGCCAACTCTCTGGCGTATGACGGAGTAACCATTGATCGCCAAGAGAATGGAAATTTTCCAGGCAGGGTTGTTCCAGACCGCGAATATCAGGGGTCTCTGATAATTGTCGCCAGAATTCCTTCTCTTCCTCTTCACTTCTTTGGTGAAAAGAAGGTGCACAGGGATACGCGCCGATAATATAACCGGCATTATTCGCTTTCATTTTGTGCTCCAGTAATAACTTTTTTATAAAGCAGAGAGGGCTACTTTAACCACGATTTTCCGTATTGCCGCTGGGGCATTTTTATTACATGCCGGGCGGTGAACATCCTGCGGGAAGAAAATAGCGTAACTACCCGGTATCATTTCGATAAATGACTCATGCTCACTGTCGTGATAAAAAATAATATCGCGCTGTTCTAATAGATATTCGCTGACTTTATTATTTCCGGTATCAATGGCTACACCTATTTTCTCTTCGCCCCGCGCCAGGAACTGAATGTCCAAATAGCGACGATGAACTTCAGGGCGGTTTTCTACTGCTTCGCGAGTGGTTAAATCGATAATCTGCGCATAAATATTTTTACCGTCGATTTCAACAACGCCCGGTTCCAGAGCATTGAAATCGGTGGTGCGCAGAAAACCGAGTGCCTTTTCGATGGCAGCGGGTAAAAGGCACGGATTAGGCTGCGTGATATGTCCAAATATCATGGTCTGTCTCCTTATAACGCCTGGATTTTTGCCCACACGCTGTCATCAACCGTGATGCCGTTACGGCGGTTTTCTGCCAGCAGGGTGGTAAATTCGTGGCCTGGTAAACGAATTGCCTGGTTTTCGTCAGCACGCTCGGCGGTGGTAACGTAATCCATGATGCGTTGCAATTTGGCGTCGCGGGTGGTGCCGTCGATCAGTTTGTCCACTTCGATGGCGATGAAGATTTGTGAGATACCGTATTCGTCGCTGTTATCTTCGGTTACTTCGGCAACGGAGGCACCGTCGGAAAGCAGAGTGGCGATCATATCCAGCACAATCGACATACCGGACCCTTTCCAGTAACCCATCGGTAAAATGCGGCGATTTTTCTCGATTATGCCAGGTTCTTTAGTCAGATTGCCTTCATCGTCAAAGCCACCATCAACCGGTAACTGACGACCCGCCAGACGGTTAACCTCTAACATGCCGTAGGAGAACATCGACATCGACATATCGACCATGGTGATCGGCGTGGAAGGAATGGCGACGATTAATGGGTTGGTGCCAATACGACACTCTTTCGCACCCCACGGTGGCATCACCGCGATAGAGTTGGTCCAGCAGATGCCGATATAGCCTTTTTCCGCTGCCTGCCAGCCGTAGCTGCCTCCGCGCATCCAGTGGTTGGCATTGCGTAACGCCACCAGACCAATCCCATGATGTGCAGCCAGTTCAATGGCGCGATCCATCATCTTTTTCGCCGTCAGGTTACCGATTGAGCGCTGGGCATCCCACTGCTCAATTGCCCCAAGGCTGGTGATACGTTTGGCCCCGGCGTCAGGGATGATATCGCCATTATCCAGTTGTTGGATAAAACGCGGGAAACGGTTAACGCCGTGAGAATAAACGCCGGATTCGGTGGTGCGGGCAAACATTTCTGCACAGGCATCGGCGGTTTCGCTGTCAACGCCGCGTGAAACTAATACCCGGTTAAAGGCTGCTTTTAACTGCTCAAATGTCACTTTCATCCCTGGTTTCCTTGTTTTTTTGAACGCTTTTTTAGCTTAAAATTCCACTATGCGAAATTTGATTTCAAATATATCGATCACTTTTTAACAAAGCAATCTGATTGATGATTTTCAAAAATCATAAAAATCAAAAAGTTATAATTTATCTGTTGAGATCGTGAACTGCGACACACTTTGCGCTACCATCAGGGCGCGCCAAAAAGGGGAGGTAAGCGATGGGAAAAAAAGAGCACGAGATAGCGCAGGATAAAGAGCGGCCTGCCGGAAGTCAGAGCTTGTTTCGGGGGTTGATGTTGATTGAGATCCTGAGCAACTACCCAAACGGTTGTCCGCTGGCGCATCTCTCGGAACTGGCTGGACTGAATAAAAGCACCGTCCATCGCTTATTGCAGGGGTTACAGTCCTGTGGCTATGTGACCACCGCGCCCGCAGCAGGCAGCTATCGCCTGACGACCAAATTTATTGCTGTCGGGCAAAAGGCGCTGTCATCGCTAAATATCATTCATATTGCTGCGCCGCATCTTGAGACGCTGAACATCGCCACCGGTGAAACGATTAACTTCTCCAGCCGCGAAGATGATCACGCGATCTTGATTTATAAACTCGAACCTACCACCGGTATGCTGCGAACCCGCGCCTATATCGGTCAGCATATGCCGCTCTACTGCTCTGCGATGGGTAAGATCTATATGGCATTTGGTCACCAGGATTACGTGAAATCGTATTGGGAAAGCCATCTGAATGAGATCCAGCCGCTAACCCGCAATACCATTACCGATTTGCCCGCGATGTTTGACGAACTGGCGCAGATTCGTGAAAGTGGAGTGGCGATGGACAGAGAAGAGAATGAACTCGGTGTTTCCTGTGTTGCTGCACCAGTATTTGATATTCACGGACGGGTGCCGTATGCCGTATCTATCTCTCTTTCTACGTCGCGTCTGAAACAGGTGGGGGAGAAGAATCTCCTGAAACCACTGCGTGAAACTGCCCAGGCTATCTCCAATGAGCTGGGATTTACCGTCCGGGAGCAGGGCGTGATCACATAATATCCGGGATAAGTGACAAAACTGTAACAATCCCTTTGTTGGATCAAAGCAATAATGGCGCGCTTTCTGGCACGCTGCGGTTTTAGTGCAAAGGAGTGATCATGAACCGGTTTATTATTGCGGATGCGACGAAATGTATCGGTTGCCGTACCTGTGAAGTGGCCTGCGCAGTGTCGCATCAGGAGAATCAGGATTGCGCTGCGTTGTCACCAGGCGAGTTTATTTCGCGTATTCGTGTCATCAAAGACCATACCTGTACCACGGCAGTAGCCTGTCATCAGTGTGAAGATGCGCCGTGCGCGAATGTCTGCCCTGTGGACGCGATTCGCCGCGAACATGGACATATCTTCGTGGAACAATCACGTTGTATTGGCTGTAAAAGCTGTATGCTGGCATGTCCGTTTGGTGCGATGGAAGTCGTTTCATCGCGCGCAAAGGCGAGGGCGATTAAGTGCGATCTCTGCTGGCATCGGGCGACGGGACCGGCTTGTGTTGAAGCCTGCCCGACACAGGCGTTGCAATGTATGGATGTCGAGAAAATCCAGCGTCAACGACTACAGCAGCAACCTGTTTGAGACGTTATTCCGGCGCTTCTCAACGCCGGAATAACGTATTAATCAGAGGGTTGGCAAAGCGCGCTTTGTTTATGCCGGATACAGCCTGAACACCTTACTCGGCCTACAAAATCACACAAATTCAATATGTTGTATAATTCGTGTGGGCCTGATAAGCGTAGCGAATCAGGCTATTTTGCGTTTGCCATCAGTCTCATTAATGGCTTTCACCCCAGGCGCGTTCAATCTCTTCCGCCAGAATCTTCACACCCGCCTCAATTTTTTCCGGTTCCGGCACGTAATTCATGCGCATACATTGATGCGTGTGTGGCCACGGTTTATCCAGCCCGGGGAAGAAATTATGCCCCGGCACCATCAGTACACCGCGCGCTTTCAGGCGCTGATAAAGCTGCTCGGTGGTAATCGGCAAATCCTTAAACCATAGCCAGAGGAAGATTGCCCCTTCAGGTTTATGAATCAGGCAGCGATCTTCCGGTAAATAGCGGCGAATGATGGCGATAGTTTCCTGAACACGCTGGTAGTAAAACGGTTTAATCACCGTTTCTGACAGGCGCAGCAGGTCGTTACGCTTAATCATTTCACACATCATTGCCGGGCCAATACCGCCAGGTGCGAGGCTGATAATGCCGTTCATATTGGTGATGGCGGTAATGATTTTTTCATTGGCGATGATAATGCCGCAGCGCGAACCTGGCAGACCCAGCTTGGAAAGGCTCATGCACAGCACGATATTCGGATTCCACAGCGGGCGCGCTTCGCTGAAGATGATGCCAGGGAACGGGACGCCATAAGCGTTATCAATCACCAGCGGAATGCCGTGCTGATTTGCCAGCGCATCTAGTTTCAGCAACTCTTCATCGGTTATTACATTGCCTGTTGGGTTCGTCGGTCGGGAGACGCAAATCATCCCCGTTTCTTCGCCAATGTGCAGATGCTCAAAATCGACGTGATATTTAAACTGACCTTCTGGCAGCAGTTCAATATTTGGGCGCGCAGAAACGAACAGATCTTCTTCCAGTCCGGCGTCCGCGTAGCCAATGTATTCCGGAGCCAGCGGGAACAGCACTTTTTTGATCCGTCCATCGGCACGGCGTCCGGCAAACAGATTAAATAAGTAGAAAAACGCGCTCTGGCTGCCATTTGTTAGTGCAATATTCTGTGGTTCGATATCCCAACTTAGTTTCTCACGTAGCATCCCGGCAAGTAGCGACAGTAGCTCCGTCTTTCCTTGTGGGCCGTCGTAATTGCATAGCGCATCCGTTGCTTTACCGCTTTCCAGCATGTCGGACAGCAGTGTCTGGAAGTAGTCCTGCATTTCCGGGATCTGCGCCGGGTTTCCGCCGCCGAGCATAATTGCGCCGGGTGTGCGTAAACCGTCGTTTAGATCTTCCATCAGCAGTGTAATGCCGGAGTGGCGGGTAAATTTGTCACCAAAAAGGGAGAATGTCATAGCGGGATATCATTCGAACTCTGAAGCAAGGAAAGTAACAATAACGCTACATTTGCCAGGGTGCAAATCGGGCTTCTGCAAGAGGTTGGCGTGTTATGCTGAGTTTTTTATTTATGCTGGCATTTTATACTAAAAGGTGGCTTCCCGGTATACTGCAAGCGGGAAGCCGGAAAAGTTACGGTTGCCCCGCCCAGACGACCATCACTTTATCGTCGCCGTATTCACGGACGAATCCATAACCTTGTTTCAGTGACAATGCGGTGTGTTTACCCGCACCAATGGCTGGATGCCGTGCGCGGAACTGGCCGATGCGTTGCCAGTGCGCAACGCTGGCGGCAGATTTACCGCTAACATCCTGCCAGTTCATATCCGAACGTGTGCCTTGCAGCGGATCAGAACCAGTGGCACCGAATGGACGCGAGGACTCATCGCCATAAAAGATTTGTACCGCACCTGGCGCCAGTAACAATAACTCTGCGGCTTTATCGCCCCCTTCGCGGAACAAGCGGGTATCGTGTGAGGAGAGGTAGCTCAGCACGTTGAAATCCTGTAGTTTCTCTGCCATTTGCTGCCAGGTAGTATCCATCTGCGCCAGGCAACCGACCACTTTCGCTGCCTGCTCCTGATAATCGAAATTGATCATCGCGTCGAAGCCGTGGTGATAGTAGTCACTTTTCATCACGCCGTGACCCCAGGCTTCGCCAGTCATCCAGAAAGGATTGTCATCTAACGCTTTTCCAGGGGTAGCGCTCTTCCACTCTTTCAGGGCGGCGCTGGCCTGGGTTTTCAGTTGCTGCCAGGCTGGCAACTCAACATGTTTGGCGGTATCGACCCGAAAACCATCAATACCGTAGTCGTGAACCCATTGGCTTAACCAGTGGGTTAAATAATCGCGAGGGGTAAAGCCGTCGACAGATTTTGCGTGAGTATCCGGTTTGTTTTTATAGAACACCGGCAGACCAGAAGCAGTGGTAGATTCTGTTTTGATATCCGGCAAAAAGGCCAACGACATGGTGAGATCGTCGAATCCTGGATTGTCGTAATCACCGATATCCGTTCTGATCCAGTTTTTTCCCCACCATTTATCCCAGCCGGCTTTGTCGCTGAAATTAATGTAATCGTTGAAGCTATGCCAGGTTTGCCCGGCTGCGGGTTTCCAGTCGCTCCAGCGGTTGCCCAGCGTTTTTTGTAACTCGTCGCCGGAAAGATACAATGCGCCAAACTGATACTCCTGCATATCCGCCAGCGTGGCATAGCCGGTATGGTTCATCACCACATCAAAGAGAATACGGATACCTCGCTGGTGCGCGCCATCAACCAATGCTTGCAGATCGGCTTCGTTGCCCATATTGGCATCAAGATTCGTCCAGTCCTGGGTGTAGTAACCGTGGTAGGCATAATGTGGGAAATCGCCTTTTGTACCGCCGCCAACCCAGCCATGAATTTGCTCAAAGGGGGCGCTGATCCACAGGGCATTGACGCCCAGTTGCTGGAGATAATCCAGTCTGTTGGTCAGGCCACGTAAATCTCCGCCGTGAAAAGTACCAATTTCCTCCATGCCATCTTTATGACGACCATAGCTCTGGTCGTTGCTGGGATCACCGTTTTCGAAACGGTCTGTCAGCACAAAGTAAACCGTGGCGTTATGCCAGTTGAAGGGGGCGGACGTGTCGGTTTCTGCCCGTTCCAGCAGCAGCAAGCCATTACTGGTGGCGGCAGGTTGTAACGTTATTTGACCGTTCTTCACCGTCGCGATTTGTTGGCTGTAATAATCACGGATTACCGTACCTTCCGGGAAGGTAGCGCTGACATTAAGCGTCAATGGCTGTCCATCCCATTTTGGGCATTCATGGATCTGGTTTGCTATTGGTTCGGCAGTGTTTTGGATCGAAATCATCAATGTTGGCGTGCCGGAGCGGGTGTCTATTTGCAGCTTATATTCACCATCTCTGAACAATCGCCATTGTGGCGGTGTGTTGTTACAAGGTTGCAGAGAAAGCATCTGATTGAGTTTTATTGCATTCGCAGGCTGCCAGCATTGTTGATTAAAATTCAGCGTCAACGAACGCGTACCTTTGGTCAGCGGTGCGTGGCTGACAAATGTTCCTGTGCTCTCTTCAGTAAAGGTGGGAAATCCCTGAGAAGTCCAGCCAGCGGCAACGGCAAAGCCGGGAATGAGTGTCAGAAAACAGACGGCAAGTTTCATAACGGATGAGTCCTTGTTGCTGCGAATTTCACCAGTTTGCCAGTGATAATACTGGTAAAACTCCTCCCTGATGAGGATTGCGCCAGGATGAGACGAAAGGGGGAGTATTTCACCTGAGATTTAAGCTTATTTTTTGCGATAACCCCCACATTTTCTGCGATTTAGCACCAATCTGAACCATTACCGCATGACATAGTTTCAGATTTGGACTATTCCTTGGGGTGCTCTTGGCCGCTATTTTTGATATGATTTGAGATTCAACTCTCAAATTTGGGAAAAATATTGCTCTAAATAATTCGAGTTGCAGGACAAAACACCGATGGTGTTTTGAACAGCGTTTGCGCAGTACATGCAACTTGAACTATGACGAGTATAAGGTGTTTGAATGATTAAATCCGATCAGGAGACCTGATGATTTTGACTCCCATACGACGATATGGGGCGATGATTCTTATGTTACTCACTCTGGTGTTTTCGAGTGAGGTGTTAGCGAAGACGCATACAACAACAGCGAGTCAGAAGTCCCATTTAACTAAAGCTAGTAATAAACAGGTAAGCAGTAAACAAGAGTATTCTCGCAATAGTGCAAAGAGCAGTTCACTTCCTGATTTGCGAAAATACCCTTCCGGAACACCAAGAAAAAAAGCGTTTCTCCGGACCGTGATGCCCTATATTACCAGCCAAAATGCTGCCATTACGGCGGAACGTAACTGGCTGATTTCAAAACAATACCAGGGACAATGGTCACCTGCAGAGCGTGCGCGTTTGCAAGATATCGCCAAACGCTACAAGGTGAAGTGGTCTGGTAATACGCGAAAAATCCCGTGGAATACGCTGCTTGAACGTGTAGATATTATTCCTACCAGCATGGTGGCGACGATGGCTGCGGCAGAAAGCGGTTGGGGTACGTCAAAACTGGCGCGTAGCAACAACAACCTGTTCGGCATGAAATGCATGAAAGGGCGTTGCACCAATGCACCGGGTAAAGTGAAGGGATACTCACAATTTAGTTCTGTCAAAGAATCGGTGAGCGCCTATGTCACTAACCTGAATACGCACCCGGCTTACGCTTCGTTCCGTAAATCGCGTGCGCAATTGCGTAAAGCGGATCAGGAAGTTACCGCTACAGCGATGATTCATAAGCTGAAAGGTTATTCAACGAAAGGGCAGAGTTATAACAACTACCTGTTCGCGATGTACCAGGATAACCAGCGGTTAATCGCCGCACATATGTAATTGCATTCCTTTCAGCCTTATCCGACTTGTTGGTCGGATAAGGCTTTTGCTCTGCGTCAGGTGGCTGTGCAACATTGCCTGATGCGACGTTAACGCTTCTCATGATGCCTGACCGCTTTTTCACTCTCGCTACAGCATTACCTCGCTATTTACATCGCGATACTCTTTAGGCGTCGTGTCATACGCTTTTTTAAATACAGAGTAGAAATATTGCAGCGATGGATAACCGCACATTTGCGATATCTCGTTGATCGACAAGGTAGTAGAAATCAGCAGGCTGCGCGCTTTCTCTAGCTTCTCGGCATGAATCATGGCGTGAATGGTTTCCCCCACCTCTTCTTTAAAACGCTTCTCAAGATTGGAGCGCGATATGCCAACTGCATCGAGTACCTGATCCACTTTTATGCCTTTGCAGGCGTGATTGCGGATGTAATGCATGGCCTGAATAACAGCGGGGTCGGTCAGCGAACGGTAATCCGTAGAACGCCGTTCAATAACGCGTACAGGCGGAACCAGAATCCGCTGCAACGGCATCTTTTCTTTATCTAATAACCGATGCAGAAGTTTTGCCGCCTGATAGCCCATTTGCCGCGCGCCCTGGGCGACAGAAGAGAGGGCGACACGCGAAAGATAACGGGTCAGTTCTTCGTTATCGATGCCAATCACGCATAATTTTTCCGGTACGGGAATATGCAAATGCTCGCATACTTGCAGAATATGCCGCGCTCTGGCGTCAGTGACGGCAATAATCCCTGTTTGCGGTGGTAGCGTTTGTAGCCAGTCGGCCAGTCGGTTTTGCGCGTGCTGCCAGTTCTCTGGTGCGGTTTCCAGCCCCTGATAAACGACTCCGCGGTACTTTTCCTCAGCAACAAGCTGGCGAAACGCATATTCGCGTTCGGCTGCCCAACGTTTGCCGCTAGATTCCGGCAAACCGTAAAAAGCAAAGCGGTTAACGCCTTTCTCTTTTAAATGCAAAAATGCGCTTTCAACCAGCGCATAGTTATCGGTGGCAATGTAATGTACGGGCGGGTAACTTTCTGCCAGGTGATACGAACCACCAACTCCGACAATAGGGACGTCGACATCAGCCAGCGCCTGCTCGATTTGTGTATCATCGAAGTCGGCTATGACGCCATCTCCTAACCAGTCCTTGATTTTGTCAATGCGGGCGCGGAAATCTTCTTCAATGAAAATATCCCATTCCGATTGTGACGCCTGTAAATATTCCCCTACGCCTTCTACTACCTGACGATCATAGGCTTTATTAGCATTGAACAGTAATGTGATGCGGTGACGTTTAGTAAACATGGTTCTTTTCCTGCTGAATCATGCAAAAAACTCAAAACCGGCAATAAGTTACCGGCTTTGAGAAAATTTTTATCAAAATCAGGAACGGCGTTTGGTTGCGGAGTCCATCCATACTGCCAGCAACAGAATCGCACCTTTGACGATATACTGCCAGAAGGTTGGTACATCCATCATACTCATACCGTTATCCAGTGAAGCCATGATGAATGCCCCCATTACTGCTCCGGCAACACTCCCCACACCACCTGCCAGACTAGTACCGCCAATCACGCAGGCTGCAATCGCGTCCAGCTCAGCGATATTACCCGCAGAAGGTGAACCAGCGCCAAGCCGCGAACTAAGAATTAACCCGGCGATGGCCACCATCAAACCGTTGATAGCAAATACGGCAAGTTTGGTGCGTTCAACGTTAATTCCAGAGAGTCGCGCGGCTTCCAGATTGCCACCGATAGCGTAAATGCGTCTCCCAAAAGCTGTTCGTGTTGCCATAAACATTCCTCCGAGCAACAGCAACGTCAGCAGCAGAACAGGTGTAGGAACGCCACGGTAATCATTCAGCAGCCAGATTGCACCTAAAACGATAATGGCGGTTAATGCCTGGCGACCGACTACTGCTGTAGATGCCGGGGACTGCAAACCCAAAGCCTGACGGCGCATTCTTCCGCGCCACTGCCAGCCGACAAAAGCCATTAAGCCAAGCGCGCCGATGATGAAACCGGTGCTGGCTGGTAGATAGCTTTGCCCAATTTGTGACATCGCGGCGCTGGTGGGTGAAACGGTCGTACCATTGGTGATGCCAATAAGGATGCCGCGAAATGCCAACATGCCCGCCAGGGTGACAATAAAAGAAGGTACTTTGCGATAAGCTACCCACCAACCATTCCAGGCACCGAGAAGCAGCCCCAGTACTAACGTAACAATGATGGTGAGTGGCAGCGGCCAGCCTAACCAGACGTCACAGATAGCGGCGACGCCACCTAGCAACCCCATCATGGAACCGACCGAGAGGTCGATTTCAGCGGAAATAATGACGAACACCATCCCTACTGCGAGGATGCCAGTAATCGCGGTCTGACGGAGCAAGTTGGATACGTTACGGGCGCTTAAATAGGCACCGTCAGTAGTCCAGGTAAAGAACAGCATGATGGCGATGATTGCAGCAATCATCACGAAGACTTGTAAATTCAGTGATTTCAGCACAGAGAAGCCACCGGATGTCGGTACGGCTAATTTCACTTCAGACGGATTGCTTTTCGACATGATGTTCGCTCCTCAATGCGGCTTCCATCACCTGTTCCTGAGTCAGGTTATGATTTATCAGGTTGGCTTTTAGTTTTCCTTCATGCATCACCAGTACACGATCGCTAAGACCAAGCACTTCAGGTAATTCAGAAGAGATGACAATAACGGCGATGCCTTGCTGGACGAGTTGGTTAATTAATTTGTAGATCTCGTATTTCGCGCCAATATCGATACCCCTGGTGGGTTCATCAAGAATGAGAATACGCGGGTTGAGTAACAGACAGCGTGCGAGGATCGCTTTTTGTTGATTGCCGCCGCTCAAACGTCCAATAGCAAGTTCCGGTGACGACGTTTTCACTTTGAGTTGCTGGATTGATTCCAGAATGCATTTTTGTTCTGCAGCATCATCAAGTTGGCTAATACCACTGGTAAATTTGTTGAGTGCGGCGAGGGTAATATTTTTGCCAACTGCCATTACCGGAACGATGCCATCGCGCTTTCTGTCTTCCGGCACCATCGAAATACCCTGAGCGATGGCTTGTTGGCAATTACGAATATCTACCTGTTCACCATCGATAAATATTTTCCCTTCCCACTGTCCGGGCCAGACGCCAAACAGACATTGGATGGTCTCGGTGCGCCCGGCGCCGACTAACCCTGCAATACCCAGTATTTCACCGCGTTTCAGAGAAAAAGAAACATCGTTAACCCGTTTAATATGACGATTAACCGGATGCCATGCCGTCAAGTGCTCAATGCGTAATATTTCATCACCAGTGGTATGTGGTTCGTTAGGGTAAAGTGCTGTTAATTCTCGCCCTACCATCATAGTGATAATATCGTCTTCGCTCATTCCGGTTGCATCGCGGGTTCCTATATGCTGACCATCGCGAATAACGCAAATCGTGTCGGAAATTGCTTTGACTTCGTTGAGTTTGTGCGAGATATAGATGCAGGCTATGCCGTGTTGTTGCAGATCGCGAATAATATCCAGTAAAACCGTAGTTTCCAGCTCGGTTAATGAGGCTGTCGGTTCATCGAGAATTAACAAACGTACCTGTTTATTTAGCGCCTTGGCAATTTCAACCAGTTGTTGTTGCCCAAGCCCTAAGTCGCCAACGCGGGTATCTGGTGAAATGGATAAACTGACTTGTGCTAATAGCTTCTGGCAGCGTAGCGTCATCAGGTCATAATCCATAATACCATTATGGGTTATTTCATTGCCCAGAAAGATATTTTCCAGCACGGTCAATTCTTTCACCAGCGCTAATTCCTGGTGAATGATGGCGATACCTTTTTGTTCGGTATCGCGAATATGGCTCGCCTGGATTACTTCACCTGCAAAAATAATTTCACCTTCATAACTACCAAAAGGATAAATTCCGCACAGCACTTTCATTAATGTTGATTTACCCGAACCGTTCTCACCACAGAGTGAGACGATTTCGCCAACGCTCAACCGCAAACTGACGTTATCAATTGCCTTCACCGTGCCAAAGGTTTTGGTAATGTTCTTCATTTCAAGTAGATAAGACATAACGACTCCACCTAAGCCAATCAATTCACGCGGCATGGAGAGAAATCACACCCCCGGCCAGCGCCGGGGAGGTAACGCTTAAAGCTCGCTCTCTTTGTGGAATCCGTCTTTAATTACCGTATCCTTGATGTTGTTTTTATTCACATCGATAGGTGTCAGCAGGCGGGATGGAACATCTTTCAAGCCATTATTTAACGTAGTATCTGCTTTCGGTTCCTGACCATTGCCCAACTCAACGGCAATTTCTGCCGCGGTATTTGCCAACAAAGTAATAGGTTTATACACCGTCATGGTTTGCGTTCCCGCGGCAATACGTTTAACTCCCGCGAGATCCGCATCCTGGCCGGAAATAGCCACTTTCCCTGATAAACCTTGCGCGCTTAATGCCTGAATTGCCCCACCGGCGGTAGCATCGTTTGAAGCGACAACTGCATCAATTTTGTTATTGTTAGCTGTCAGCGCGTTTTCCATAATTTTTAGCGCATTTTCTGGTAACCAGCCATCAACCCATTGGTCGCCAACGACTTTAATTTTTCCTGAATCAACATAAGGTTTTAATACTTTCATTTGCCCGGCGCGGAACAGTTTGGCGTTGTTATCGACCGGGGAGCCGCCCATCAGGAAATAATTTCCTTGCGGGACGATATCGACCAGGGCTTTTGCTTGCAGTTCACCGACTTTTTCGTTATCGAAAGAAATATAAAAATCGATATCCGCGTCGTTAATCATGCGATCGTAAGCTAATACTTTAATACCTTCTTGTTTGGCTTCTTTTACAACGTTACTTAATACCTGACCGTTATATGGAATAATGACGAGAACATCGACGCCCCGGTTAATCATGTTTTCAATCTGCGACATTTGGGTTTCTTCATTGCCATTTGCAGATTGCACGAATACTTTCGCACCGAGAGATTCCGCTTTTTTCACAAAGATATCACGATCTTTTTGCCAGCGCTCAAGACGGAGATCATCAATTGCCATTCCTATTTTGACTTCTTTGGCGTGCGCCGCGACGTTTGTAAGCAGGAGTGAGGTGCAAAGGGTGAGTAAAATATTCTTTATTTTCATGGTGTAGAGGCCTTCTTTTGTTAGAGGACAGCTTTAATAAGTAACAATCACCGCGATAAACGTAATCAATTTTTAGCAACTAAACAGGGGAAAACAATTACAGATTTTTATCTTTCGATTACGATTTTTGGTTTATTTCTTGATTTATGACAGAGATCTTACTTTTATTGCTTAATTGTACTTGTTGCATTTTTCTCTTCGAGGAATTACCCAGTTTCATAATTCCATATTATTTTGCGAGCTAGCGCACACTTGTGAATTATCTCAATAGCAGTGTGAAATAACATAATTGAGCAACTGAAAGGGAGTGCCCAATATTACGACATCAACCATCACACGCGGCATTACCTGATTATGGAGTTCATTATGCAAGCCTATTTTGACCAGCTCGATCGCGTTCGTTACGAAGGTCCAAAATCCTCTAACCCGTTAGCATTCCGTCATTACAACCCCGACGAACTGGTGCTGGGCAAGCGTATGGAAGACCACTTGCGTTTTGCCGCCTGCTACTGGCATACCTTCTGCTGGAACGGAGCGGATATGTTTGGTGTAGGCGCGTTTAACCGTCCGTGGCAGCAACCTGGCGAGGCATTGGCACTGGCGAAGCGTAAAGCTGATGTCGCATTCGAGTTCTTCCACAAATTACATGTGCCATTTTATTGCTTCCATGACGTGGATGTTTCTCCGGAAGGCGCGTCGTTAAAAGAGTACATCAATAACTTTGCGCAAATGGTTGATGTGCTGGCTGGCAAACAAGAAGAGAGCGGTGTGAAATTGTTGTGGGGAACCGCTAACTGCTTTACTCATCCTCGCTATGGCGCGGGCGCGGCGACGAATCCAGATCCCGAAGTCTTTAGCTGGGCGGCAACTCAGGTTGTTACCGCGATGGAAGCGACGCATAAGTTGGGCGGTGAAAACTATGTATTGTGGGGCGGTCGTGAAGGTTATGAAACTTTACTGAATACTGACCTGCGTCAGGAACGTGAACAGCTTGGTCGCTTTATGCAGATGGTTGTTGAACATAAACATAAAATAGGCTTCCAGGGCACATTACTTATCGAACCGAAACCGCAAGAGCCGACTAAACATCAATATGACTACGATGCCGCGACGGTCTATGGCTTCCTGGAACAGTTTGGTCTCGAAAAAGAAATTAAACTGAATATTGAAGCTAACCACGCGACGCTGGCGGGTCACTCTTTCCACCATGAAATTGCCACCGCCATTGCGCTTGGTCTGTTCGGCTCAGTCGATGCTAACCGCGGCGACGCGCAGCTTGGCTGGGATACTGACCAGTTCCCGAACAGTGTGGAAGAGAACGCGCTGGTAATGTATGAAATCCTTAAAGCAGGCGGTTTCACGACCGGCGGTCTGAACTTTGATGCCAAAGTACGTCGTCAGAGTACTGATAAGTATGATCTGTTCTACGGTCATATTGGGGCGATGGATACGATGGCGTTGGCATTGAAAATTGCAGCACGCATGATTGAAGACGGCGAATTGGATAAACGCGTAGCGCAACGTTATTCCGGTTGGAATAGCGAACTGGGTCAGCAAATCCTGCAAGGCCAAATGTCACTGGTGGATTTAGCAAAATATGCTCAGGAACATAATCTGGCTCCGGTGCATCAGAGTGGACGCCAGGAGCAGTTGGAAAACCTGGTAAATCATTATCTGTTCGACAGATAACGGCTAATTGCGCAGTCTCAAGCCCGGTTATCGGTAGCGATACCGGGCATTTTTTTAAGGAACGATCGCTATGTATATCGGGATAGATCTTGGCACATCGGGCGTAAAAGTTATTTTGCTCAACGAGCAAGGTGAGGTGGTCGCTTCGCAAACGGAAAAACTGACCGTTTCGCGTCCGCATCCACTCTGGTCGGAGCAAGATCCGGAACAGTGGTGGCAGGTGACTGATCGCGCGATGAGAACCTTGGGTGAGCAGCATTCTCTGCGAGACGTTAAAGCATTGGGTATTGCCGGGCAAATGCACGGTGCAACTTTACTTGATGCTCAACAGCGGGTGCTACGTCCTGCCATTTTGTGGAACGACGGGCGCTGTGCAGAGGAGTGCGTTTTGCTGGAATCGCGAGTTCCGCAATCGCGGACGATTACCGGCAACCTTATGATGCCCGGATTTACTGCGCCTAAATTGCTGTGGGTTCAGCGGCATGAGCCGGAGATATTCCATCAAATCGACAAAGTATTATTACCGAAAGATTATTTGCGTCTGCGTATGACGGGGGAGTTTGTTAGTGATATGTCTGATGCGGCTGGCACCATGTGGTTGGATGTCGCAAAGCGAGATTGGAGTGATGTCATGCTGGAGGCTTGCCAGCTATCTCGTGATCAGATGCCAGCATTATACGAAGGCAGCGATATTACTGGCACTTTGCTACCCGAGGTTGCAAAAGCGTGGGGAATGGCGGCGGTGCCAGTTGTCGCGGGCGGCGGTGATAATGCGGCAGGTGCGATTGGTGTGGGTATGGTGGATGCCAATCAGGCAATGCTGTCGTTGGGAACTTCGGGGGTTTATTTTGCAGTAAGCGAAGGGTTCTTAAGCAAGCCGGAAAGTGCCGTACACAGCTTTTGTCATGCTTTACCGGAGCGTTGGCATTTAATGTCTGTAATGTTGAGTGCGGCATCGTGTCTGGACTGGGCGGTGAAATTAACCGGCATGGGTGATGTTCCCGCTTTAATTACTGCAGCGCAGCAGGCTAATGAGAGTGTCGATCCTGTCTGGTTTTTACCTTATCTTTCCGGCGAGCGTACGCCGCACAATAACCCACAGGCAAAGGGCGTTTTCTTCGGTCTGACCCATCAGCACGGCCCCGCGGAACTGGCGCGTGCCGTACTGGAAGGCGTGGGGTATGCGTTAGCCGATGGTATGGATGTCGTACATGCCTGCGGCATTCAACCGCAAAGTATTACATTGATTGGTGGTGGCGCACGTAGCGAGTACTGGCGCCAGATGCTGGCGGATATCAGTGGTCAGCAACTAGATTACCGCACAGGCGGCGATGTGGGGCCTGCATTGGGCGCAGCGAGGCTGGCTCAGATTGCGATGAATCCAGATAAATCACTCGCTGAACTGTTACCACAACTGCCGTTGGAACAGTCGCATCAGCCGGATGCACAACATTATGCTGCTTATCAGCCACGACGAGAAACTTTCCGTCGTCTCTATCAGCAACTTCTGCCGATGATGACATAATATTTTCCCCTGTCTTATGTGACGGGGGATAATTCACAACTATGTATATTTATAATTTATTAATTTTTTATATGAATTTATTCTGAAAATCATTTGTTAATGGTGTTTTTCAGTTTTGTCTTTTGTTGGTTACTCGTAATGTATCGCAGGTAGATATGGAGATCGTTATGAAAACCTCAAAGACTGTGGCAAAACTATTATTTGTTATCGGGGCGCTGGTTTATCTGATTGGACTATGGATCTCATGCCCATTGTTAAGCGGCAAAGGCTATTTTCTTGGCGTGTTAATGACGGGGACTTTTGGCAACTATGCCTATCTGCGCGCAGAAAAACTTGGGCAACTGGATGAATTCTTTATTCGTGTCTGCCAGTTAGTTGCGTTAATCACTATCGGTCTTTTGTTTATCGGTGTTTTAAATGCGCCCATTAACGCGTATGAGATGGTGATCTATCCGCTCGCCTTTTTCGTCTGCTTGTTTGGTCAAATGCGCTTGTTCCGCACGGTATGATCGACATAAAGCTCTTAATGATTCAGGAATGAAAGGAAATCTGTGATGGAAAACAAAATATCAACCTATTCTCCAGCATTCGGTATTGTGTCATGGATAGCTCTCGCAGGCGGTATCGTTACCTATCTGTTAGGGCTATGGAATGCAGAGATGCAGTTAAATGAAAAAGGGTATTATTTTGCCGTGTTGGTGTTAGGGCTGTTTTCGGCAGCTTCCTATCAAAAGACCGTTCGGGATAAATATGAAGGCATTCCTACTACGTCTATTTATTATATGACCTGCCTGGTGGTCTTTATCATCTCTGTCGCTTTACTGATGGTAGGTCTGTGGAATGCAACGTTATTACTTAGTGAAAAAGGTTTTTATGGATTGGCCTTCTTTTTAAGCTTGTTTGGTACGGTAGCGGTGCAGAAGAATATCCGTGATGCCGGAATCAACGCATCAAAAGAAACGATGACTGTGCAGGAAGAATATAGCGAATAACCCACGTAAGCCCGGTCACACTGACCGGGTTTTTACTTAACTCACTAATCTGTTTTTGTCGATTCGTTGCACCAGCACAGAAAGTAACAAACTTGCTGCCAGCGTCGCGCAAAAGATCCAAATAATATCCAGTATTGGCCAGTTTTTAAGCTCAATACCACCGGTACGCAGCGCATGGATAATCAACGCGTGGAATCCGTATATACCTAAAGAATGACGGGATATCAGCCCAAGCCCGCGAATAGTGTGCGTATCCAGAGTATTTTTTACCAGAGTCAGTAACGCGATTGCGCAGATAAAAACCATCGGTCCACAGTAAAGATACCAGGTATCGGCAAAGTTTCCGCGCCACTGTAATTCATATAATGTCCCACGAGAGATAATAAATACTCCCGCTATAAACAGTGCGGCACTCATCCACGATAGAGATTTATGTTGTGTGTTCATCATCCCAATGGCGCGGCCCAGCATGCCATACAGGATGTAGTAAAAAGTATCGCCATTGATATATAAGTTAATTGGTAACCATTCAAAACCGTCGATCTTCTGGGGCACTGTGTTTGGGTTGGCGATGATGCCAATCACCACCATTAGCACCAGCAACATTTTACCGCTGATGTTTTTTACCTGAACCAGTGGCGAAACCAGATAAATCACCGCAATCGCGAAGAAAAACCATAAGTGATAAAACACCGGTTTTTGCAGCAGTTTTTTCAGCGATAACTCCACATTGATGGAGGTAAACAGCGCAATGTAGAGCAGTGCGACGACGCTATAAAACAGCAGACACAAGCCGATACGCAAGAAATGACGCGGTTGGGCGCTACGTTCGCCAAAAAAGAGATAGCCGGAAATCATGAAAAATAGCGGCACGCTGACACGAGAGGCCGAATTTAGAACATTCGCGATATCCCAGGTTACAGGGCTAACATTATGGGCATTGGTCACATACCAGGTAGTGGTATGAATCATCACCACCATTAAACAAGCTATCCCTCGCAGGTTATCAATCCAATAAATTTTGGGCTGCATCTGTGTCTCTGTATCTGGTTAAAAAAAGTCTGACCGATAAATCATTCGGCTGATGCACTGGAATAATCTGAGTTTGATCACTACATCTTAGAGATGCTTGAGAAAATTTATAAGATCCAGCCACTATACCGATATTAATAATAAGACTCACCTGCAAACCAGACGGTAATTTAACGATGATGAACTATTTCTTTCCGGCAATGACGCTCATTGTGTTAGTGGGATGTTCGGCACCACCACCCGAACAGAAAGCGCAACGGGTAAAGGTTGAACCGCTGCGTTCGTTGAATATGGAAATCTTGTGCAAGGAGCAGGTGGCAAAACGTTATAACACTGGCGAGCAAAAAAACGACGTCATCGCGTTTGAACAGTTCCAGGGGAGCTATGAAATGCGTGGTTATACCTTCAGGAAAGAACAGTTTGTCTGTTCTTTTGACGCGGATGGCCATTTTTTGCATCTTTCCATGCGTTAAGCGCAGCCTTTTTCCCGTTTCGTACTGTATATCTTCCATCCAGCGGGTATACTGATCCCTTCCTTTAAATCCACACGTATCCAGCACGAAATAATATGCAAAAGTTTGATACCAGGACCTTCCAGGGCTTGATCCTGACCTTACAGGATTACTGGGCTCGCCAGGGCTGCACCATTGTTCAACCATTGGACATGGAAGTCGGCGCGGGAACCTCTCACCCAATGACCTGTCTGCGCGCGCTGGGGCCAGAACCGATGGCGGCTGCTTATGTTCAGCCTTCTCGTCGCCCGACCGATGGTCGTTACGGCGAAAACCCCAACCGTTTACAGCACTACTATCAGTTCCAGGTGGTGATTAAGCCATCACCGGACAATATCCAGGAGCTGTACCTCGGTTCTCTGAAAGAGCTGGGCATGGATCCGACTATCCACGATATCCGTTTCGTGGAAGACAACTGGGAAAACCCGACGCTGGGTGCCTGGGGACTGGGCTGGGAAGTGTGGCTGAACGGCATGGAAGTAACGCAGTTCACTTACTTCCAGCAGGTTGGTGGTCTGGAGTGTAAACCGGTTACCGGTGAGATCACCTACGGTCTGGAACGTCTGGCGATGTATATTCAGGGCGTAGATAGCGTTTATGACCTGGTCTGGTGCGACGGCCCGCTGGGTAAAACCACCTACGGTGACGTCTTCCATCAGAACGAAGTGGAGCAATCCACCTACAACTTCGAATACGCGGATGTGGACTTCCTGTTCACCTGCTTCGAGCAGTATGAGAAAGAAGCACAGCAATTGCTGGCGCTGGAAAATCCGCTGCCGTTGCCAGCCTACGAACGTATTCTGAAAGCCGCCCACAGCTTCAACCTGCTGGATGCGCGTAAAGCCATCTCTGTCACCGAGCGTCAGCGTTACATTCTGCGCATTCGCACCCTGACCAAAGCAGTGGCAGAAGCATACTATGCTTCCCGTGAAGCCCTCGGCTTCCCGATGTGCAACAAAGACAAGTAAGAGGCGGCCATGTCTGAGAAAACTTTTCTGGTGGAAATTGGCACTGAAGAGCTGCCACCAAAAGCACTGCGCAGCCTGGCAGAGTCCTTTGCTGCGAACTTTACTGCGGAGCTGGATAACGCCGGTCTCGCACACGGTACTGTTGAATGGTTTGCTGCTCCGCGTCGTCTGGCGCTGAAAGTGGCTAACCTTGCGGAAGCACAACCTGATCGTGAAATCGAAAAACGTGGCCCGGCAATTGCCCAGGCATTTGACGCCGAAGGCAAACCGAGCAAAGCTGCAGAAGGTTGGGCGCGTGGTTGCGGGATCTCCGTTGACCAGGCTGAGCGTCTGACTACTGACAAAGGTGAATGGTTGCTGTATCGCGCTCACGTGAAGGGCGAAAGCACCGAAGCGCTGATACCGAACATGGTAGCTACTTCGCTTGCGAAATTGCCGATTCCGAAACTGATGCGCTGGGGCGCAAGCGACGTACACTTCGTGCGTCCAGTTCATACTGTGACTTTGCTGCTGGGCGATAAAGTCATTCCGGCAACCATTCTGGGTATTCAGTCCGATCGCGTGATTCGCGGCCACCGCTTTATGGGCGAGCCGGAAATTACTATCGATAATGCCGATCAATATCCGGAAATTCTGCGTGAGCGCGGTAAAGTCATCGCTGATTACGAAGAACGTAAGGCGAAGATTAAAGCCGATGCCGAAGAAGCCGCGCGTAAGATTGGCGGTAACGCTGACTTAAGCGAAAGCCTGCTGGAAGAAGTGGCTTCGCTGGTGGAATGGCCTGTCGTTCTGACTGCGAAATTTGAAGAGAAATTCCTCGCGGTGCCGTCTGAAGCACTGGTTTACACCATGAAAGGTGACCAGAAATACTTCCCGGTGTATGCGAACGACGGCAAATTGCTGCCGAACTTTATCTTCGTTGCCAACATCGAATCAAAAGATCCGCAGCAAATTATCTCCGGTAATGAAAAAGTCGTTCGCCCGCGTCTGGCGGATGCGGAGTTCTTCTTTAATACCGACCGTAAAAAACGTCTGGAAGATAACCTGCCGCGTCTGCAAACCGTGCTGTTCCAGCAACAATTAGGTACGCTGCGCGACAAGACTGACCGCATTCAGGCGCTGGCTGGCTGGATTGCTGAACAGATTGGTGCTGACGTCAACCACGCGACCCGTGCGGGGCTGCTGTCCAAGTGTGACCTGATGACCAATATGGTCTTCGAGTTCACTGACACTCAGGGCGTGATGGGTATGCACTACGCGCGCCACGATGGCGAAGCGGAAGATGTGGCTGTCGCGCTGAACGAGCAGTATCAGCCGCGCTTTGCTGGTGATTCTCTGCCGTCTAACCCGGTGGCCTGTGCGCTGGCGATCGCTGACAAGATGGATACTCTGGCTGGTATCTTCGGTATTGGTCAGCATCCGAAAGGCGATAAAGACCCGTTTGCGCTGCGTCGTGCGGCACTCGGCGTGTTGCGTATTATCGTCGAGAAGAACCTGAACCTCGATCTGCAAACGCTAACCGAAGAAGCGGTGCGTCTGTACGGCGATAAGCTGACCAACGCAAATGTGGTCGATGACGTTATCGACTTTATGCTTGGCCGTTTCCGTGCCTGGTATCAGGACGAAGGTTATACCGTCGACACCATCCAGGCCGTTCTGGCGCGCCGCCCAACTCGTCCGGCAGATTTCGATGCCCGTATGAAGGCCGTATCGCACTTCCGTACTCTGGAAGCAGCGGCTGCACTGGCGGCAGCGAATAAGCGCGTATCCAACATTCTGGCGAAATCTGACGAAGTCCTGAGCGATCGTGTGAACGCATCTACCCTGAAAGAGCCGGAAGAAATTAAGCTGGCGATGCAGGTGGTTGTACTGCGCGACAAGCTGGAGCCATACTTCGCTGAAGGTCGTTACCAGGATGCGCTGGTCGAACTGGCTGAACTGCGTGAACCGGTTGACGCCTTCTTCGATAAAGTGATGGTTATGGTTGATGATAAAGATCTGCGTATCAACCGTCTGACCATGCTGGAAAAACTGCGCGAATTGTTCCTGCGCGTTGCGGATATTTCGTTGTTGCAGTAATAACTCCTTTAGTAAAAAGCCTGCCAGATGGACTGCACCCCAAAAGTTGGACACCCAACTGATTAAGGTGCAGTTTTTTATGGCAAAGCCAAAATATTCTCTCGAAACCAGATTAGCTGTCGTTAATCATTATCTTGCCGGACACGATGGCGCACGTCGTACCGCTGAACGTTTTGGTGTTGAAGAAATATCTGTGCGACGCTGGGTAAGAGCCTGGCAACTCCACGGTATTGATGGTATTACATGGAAAAATGACCGCCACTCTCCTGAGTTTCGACTGACGGTTGTTCTGAAGGCTCTGAGTGAAGAACTTACCATGCGCGAGGCCGCCGCACGGTTTAATATCTCAAATGAATCCGTGGTCCGGCACTGGGTGAAGGTTTACAAAGACACCGGTGAAGAAGGACTTCTGAACATAAAACCAGGTCGGAGCAAGGACATGACAAAACCTCAAAAAACACCTCCAATTACCGATGCAGAACTGGAAAAGTTATCTCCCGAAGAACTGTGGGCGGAACCCCGTTACCTTCGCGCAGAGAATGCCTATCTAAAAAAGCTGAAGGCCTTAGTTCAAAGCGAGAAAAACAGCAGAAAGCCCGGATAATCAGTGAGCTAAGGCTTAAGCATGCGCTCGGTGATCTTCTGCGTGCAGCGGGTATGTCCCGCAGTACGTGGTATCACAATATGAATGCCCTGAAGCGAGTGGACAGGCATGCCGGACTGAATGAACTGAGGAAGGCGATAGAGGACTATATCCATTATTATAACAACGAGCGGAGCAGCCTGAAATTAAAAGGCCTGAGTCCGGTAGAATACCGAACCCAGACCCTGAAAGCCGCTTAACATGAACTGTCCAACTTTATGGGGTCAGTCCAGGACAAATAAAAAAATCCCCGCCAATTGGCAGGGATCTTAGATTCTGTGCTTTTAAGCAGAGATTACAGGCTGGTTACGTTACCAGCTGCCGGGCCTTTAGCGCCGCTTTCGATGGTGAAGGACACTTTCTGACCTTCGTCCAGAGATTTGTAACCATCGTTCTGGATAGCAGAGAAGTGTACGAACACATCTTTAGAGCCATCGTCAGGAGTGATGAAGCCGAAGCCTTTGTCAGCGTTGAACCATTTTACGATACCAGTCATTTTACCGGACATAGTGTATTACCTTTAATAATTAATTGTGCCTTTCGGCGTTATGGCGTGCTTTACAGATTTTTGAAGCGTTAAAGGAAATGTGCACTACGAGGGGTATCAACGATAACTCTTGAAGGGACTTGCCTTACTACACTGCTTTAATGGTCTGTACGTCAAACCGTTGAGTGCATTAAGCCACGCATTGGGTGGTGATGCAACATTTATTTTTCAAATTTATGATTAATCGTTCAGAAAGCGGCCCTGTCAGCAGGACCGTCATCATCAAAAAAGGGAATAAAAACCTATTCCATCAACTGCTTACTTAATGCCGGGTTGGCTTGAATCAGGCGCATAAGTTTTAGTTCGGCACTGGAAGGCTTCACGCGTCTGGATTCCCATTCCTTTACCATGGCAACAGATACGCCCAAAACCCGGGCGAAATCATCAATTTTTAACCCTGTCCCTTTGCGTAATTGCTCAATTTCGGTACAAGGTGTTGGTCTGTGTGTCAGGGTAATTTTCTGTGTTTCATCTTTAAAAACAATCTGTTCCAGGCTACTCAACAACTCATGCATTGGATCTTTATATTCCATTGAAAACTCCTCAAATCACACTGCGGGATCGTGAATTTCATCGAAGCTTATTAAGAATAGTCGGGAAAACAGGCATAGCGGGGAGAAGTTAGACATGCTTTGAGTGTGATTCGATTCAGCCCGTCAGTCACCGTGACTTATAGTCACCTAACGATCTGATATATGCAGATATATCTCGTACTGGCCGTGATTTGTAAAGATTTCGAAAATCTGGCCTCCCAACGAGAAGGAAAGTCCTGGCAACAAAAACACAATGGCAATATCAATTTTTAACAATGAAACAACAAATTAACCTTACTTCATTTTCTCCATCATTTTCCCAGGAAGATTATACATAAAGGGTATCCTGTAGGCCTGTCCTGGACTATCCTTGTCTGCGTCAGACACGCGTGTGTCGTTGTGCGCTTTTTTTGGGTGAAAGGAGTAAGAAAATGGCGACAGGAAAGTCCTGCTCTCGCTGGTTTGCGCCTCTTGCGGCGTTATTAATGGTAGTTAGCCTGAGTGGGTGTTTTGATAAAGAAGGCGATCAGCGTAAAGCGTTTATCGACTTCCTGCAGAATACTGTGATGCGTAGCGGTGAACGTCTACCAACCCTGACTGCCGATCAGAAAAAACAATTTGGTCCTTTTGTCTCTGATTACGCGATCCTGTATGGCTATTCCCAACAGGTTAATCAGGCGATGGATTCCGGTCTGCGTCCGGTTGTAGACAGCGTTAACGCGATTCGTGTACCGCAGGATTACGTCACGCAAAGTGGTCCACTGCGTGAAATGAACGGTTCTCTGGGCGTACTGGCGCAACAATTGCAAAATGCGAAGTTGCAGGCAGATGCCGCGCACTCTGCGCTAAAACAAGCTGACGATCTGAAACCGGTCTTTGATCAGGCATTCACTAAAGTGGTGACTACTCCGGCCGATGCCTTGCAACCGCTGATTCCAGCGGCACAAACCTTCACGCAACAACTGGTGATGGTTGGAGACTACATTGCTCAGCAAGGTACTCAGGTGAGCTTTGTATCGAACGGCATTCAGTTCCCGACTTCCCAGCAGGCAAGTGAATATAACAAACTGATCGCGCCATTACCGGCACAGCATCAGGCGTTTAATCAGGCCTGGACCGCAGCAGTAACTGCAACCCAATAAACGGTAAAAGCCCGAGAAGTTATCGGGCTTTTATCTACGCAGTCGCGGCTTAGCCCGCGACGTGCGGATTCACACAGTTCTTCTCAGCCTTCCCCAGCAACGCATTAATCAAATTATCCACGGCACAGGCAGCCATGCCATAACGCGTCTCATGAGTGGCCGAACCAATATGCGGTACTGCAACGACATTGGTCATTGATAGCAACGGTGAATCTACGGGCAATGGCTCTTGTTCGAAGACATCCAGCCCGGCGGCGTGAATTTCCCCTTTCTGTAATGCGGCAATCAGTGCATTTTCGTCAACTACCGGCCCACGCCCTGCATTAATGAAGATGGCGGAAGATTTCATTTTGGCGAATTGTTCAGCGCCAAACAGGTGATGAGTTTCTTCAGTTAGCGGCAGGATCAGGCAAACGAAATCTGATTCTTGTAACAATGTATCCAGATCACAGTAGCGGGCGTTAAAGCGTTCTTCAGCTTCTTTATGATGGCGACGAGCGTTATAAAGAATTGGCATGTTGAAGCCAAAGTGCGCACGTTGCGCCAGCGCCATTCCGATCCGTCCCATCCCGACAATCCCCAGTGTTTTATGGTGAACATCAGTGCCGTACCAGTCCGGGCCGATATTGGCGGTCCATTCGCCCGCTTTTACGCGCTCCGCGACTTCCACAACCCGACGCGCGGTACACAGCACCAGCGCCATCAGCGTATCGGCTACTGTTTCCGTTAATACGGTTGGCGTATGCATCAGCAGGATTTTCCGGGCATTAAGCGCATCGACATCGAAATTGTCATAGCCGACAGAGATAGTTGAAGTGGCACGCAGTTTCGGCATCTTTTCCAGCAACGTGGCATCAACATTCTCATTTGAACCCAGTAGACCTTCAGCTTCGGCAAAAATCGCCGCGTTTTGTTCGATGGTCTGTGGATTGAGATTTGCCACCTGGTGAACGATGAAATGCTCTTGCAGGCGTTGCAGTAAATCATCAGGTAAGGCTTTGTAGAGGATAACGGACGGCTTCATTCTTCTCTCCATTCACTGATAAGGCGATCACCTTAGCCTGAAAAATGAAGCAGGAAAACCGAAGAATGCCAGGTGATTTCTTCGTCACCTGGCATGAAAGGGATTACAGCGGGCTTAACGTAATTTCTACGCGACGGTTTTGGGCTTTGCCTTCTGCGGTGCTGTTGCTGGCGATTGGGTTAGCCGGGCCAAGACCTTGGGTACGAATACGGCTGGCGTCCACGCCCTGGGTGATCAATGCGCTGGCAACGGAATCAGCACGCTGCTGCGAAAGGCGCATGTTCAGGTCATGACCGCCAGTGCTGTCGGTGTAGCCAATCACGTTAACCGCCGTTTTCGGGTACTCTTTCAGCACCATTGCAACACCGGTCAGGGTGTTAGCACCTGCTGGTTTCAGAGTGGCGCTGCTGCTGTCGAAGGTCACGTTGTTCGGCATGTTGAGGATAATGTTATCTCCGCTACGGGTTACGCTAACGCCTGTGCCGCGCATTTTGTCGCGCAGTTTCGCTTCCTGCACATCCATGTAATAGCCAACGCCGCCACCCAGTGCCGCACCTGCCGCTGCGCCAATCAGCGCACCTTTACCGCGATCTTTCTTCGAAGAAGAGAGAGCGCCAATACCCGCGCCAACGAGAGAGCCCAGACCTGCACCGATAGCAGATTTACCTGCTTCGCGTTCGCCGGTGTAAGGGTTAGTTGTACAACCAGATACCGCCAGAGCGCCGCTGACTACGGCAGCAATAAGATAAACACGTTTCTTCATTGTTAATCCTTAATAACCTTTTTATTCTTGGTCACGGGTTTCGTGGCGGGAGATTATGCCGTGTGAACATGAAGATTATTCCTGGGAATACTCGGAAATTTGTAAGTAATATTTAACTGCTCAATACATCTAACCTTTCAGGAGCCTTCGGTTTGGCCATCTCATCCTCACGTTATTCCGTTCTTACTGCCGCCCACTGGGGGCCCATGCTGGTTGAAACCGACGGTGAAACAGTCTTCAGCTCGCGTGGTGCGTTAGCCACAGAAATGGAAAATTCCTTGCAGAGCGCGGTTCGTGACCAGGTTCATAGCAACACGCGAGTGCAATTTCCGATGGTGCGCAAAGGTTTCCTCGCATCGCCAGAAAAACCACAAGGCGTTCGCGGGCAGGATGAATTTGTTCGTGTGAGTTGGGATGAGGCGCTGGATCTCATCCACCATCAGCATAAACGCATTCGTGAGGCTTATGGTCCGGCATCGATTTTTGCCGGTTCCTACGGTTGGCGTTCAAACGGTGTGCTGCATAAAGCGTCAACCTTGTTACAACGCTATATGGCGCTGGCAGGCGGTTATACCGGCCATCTGGGCGATTATTCAACCGGCGCGGCACAGGCGATCATGCCGTATGTCGTGGGTGGCAGCGAAGTCTATCAGCAGCAGACTAGCTGGCCGCTGGTGCTGGAAAATAGCGACGTGGTGGTGCTGTGGAGTGCTAACCCATTAAACACGCTGAAAATTGCGTGGAATGCGTCCGATGAGCAGGGACTTTCTTACTTTGCCGCACTGCGTGACAGCGGGAAAAAGCTGATCTGCATTGATCCAATGCGATCGGAAACCGTCGATTTCTTTGGCGATAAAATGGAATGGGTCTCTCCGCATATGGGGACTGATGTGGCGCTGATGCTGGGGATAGCTCACACGCTGGTGGAAAACGGCTGGCACGACGAGGCATTTCTGGCGCGTTGCACCACAGGTTATGACGTCTTCGCCTCTTATTTGTTGGGCGAGAGTGATGGCATTGCAAAAAATGCCGAATGGGCCGCGGAGATTTGCGGTGTTGGCGCAGAGAAAATCCGCGAGCTGGCAGCTATTTTCCACCAAAATACCACTATGCTGATGGCTGGATGGGGAATGCAGCGCCAGCAGTTTGGTGAGCAAAAACACTGGATGATAGTCACGCTGGCGGCAATGTTAGGGCAAATCGGCACGCCCGGTGGCGGTTTTGGTCTTTCTTACCATTTTGCTAATGGCGGCAACCCGACCCGCCGCGCTGCGGTGCTGCCTTCCATGCAGGGCAGTTTGCCGGGTGGCACCGATGCGGTAGATAAAATCCCCGTAGCCCGCATTGTCGAAGCATTAGAAAACCCTGGCAGCGCGTATCAACACAACGGCATGAACCGACATTTCCCGGATATTCGTTTTATCTGGTGGGCGGGCGGCGCTAACTTCACCCATCATCAGGATACTCATCGTCTGATTCGCGCCTGGCAAAAACCGGAGCTGGTGGTGATATCGGAATGTTTCTGGACGGCGGCGGCGAAACATGCCGATATCGTCCTCCCCGCGACTACGTCGTTTGAGCGTAACGATCTCACTATGACCGGCGATTACAGCAATCAACATCTGGTGCCGATGAAGCAAGTGGTGCCACCGCGTGGTGAAGCGCGTAATGATTTTGATGTTTTTGCTGAGTTAAGTGAGCGCTGGGAGAAGGGCGGCTATGCCCGGTTTACGGAAGGGAAGAGTGAGCTGCAATGGCTGGAAACGTTCTATAACGTTGCGCGGCAGCGTGGAGAAAATCAGCAGGTTGAAATACCGCCGTTTGACGAGTTCTGGGAAGCCAATCAGTTAATTGAGATGCCAGAAAATCCAGACAGCAAGCGGTTTATCCGTTTCGCGGATTTTCGCCGCGACCCGCAGGCACACCCATTAAAGACGACCAGTGGTAAGATTGAGATCTTCTCGCAGCGCATTGCGGATTACGGTTATCGGGATTGTCCAGGCCATCCGATGTGGCTGGAACCCGATGAGTGGTGGGGCAACGCCGAAGCAGAGCAGTTGCAGGTACTTTCAGCCCATCCGGCGCATCGCCTGCACAGTCAGTTGAATTACAGTTCACTTCGCGAATTGTATGCGGTGGCAAACCGTGAGCCTGTCACCATTCATCCTGACGATGCAAAGGCACGCGGCATACAAAATGGCGATACTGTTCGGTTGTGGAACTCGCGCGGGCAAATTCTTGCCGGAGCGGTGATTAGTGAAGGCATCAGGCCTGGTGTGATTTGCATTCACGAAGGGGCATGGCCAGATCTGGATTTTACTGCTGGCGGCATTTGTAAAAATGGCGCGGTGAATGTGCTGACCAAAGATTTCCCAAGCTCGCGGCTGGGTAATGGTTGTGCGGGTAACACGGCGCTGGCATGGCTGGAAAAATACACGGGGCCTGAACTTAAACTTACGGCGTTTGATCCGCCTGCCAGTCCATAATCCAGGTAGGGAGTTGGGTTTCCTCCTGCCATGCGCAGTCGACAATTTGAAAACCCTGCGCATGGTAAAAACTTATTGCTGGCTGGTTTTTCTGGTAAACCTCCAGCAATAAATGAGGATGGCGCTGTTGCATATGTTGCATCAAAGCCTTACCGATACCGCGTCTGACAGCCTTCGGTGCGACAAACATTGCTGCCAGAAACCGCCCTTCCATAATGCTGGCAAAACCGAGAAATTCACCGTTTTCTTCCCATACCCAGTTTTGCGCGTTGGCAAGATATGCATCACGCACCAGCGGAATGCAGTCATGCCAGTAACTTTCTTCTATAAAGGGATGTCCCCAGGTTGTATTTTCCAGCCACAGTTCAAGGATTGCGGGCAGTTCCGAACGTTGTGCTTGTCTAATCATGCTTTATTCCCCGGATGGCAACAGCAGCCAACCACATGATCATTCACCAGCCCACATGCCTGCATAAAGGAGTAACAAATCGTTGATCCAACGAATTTAAAACCGCGTTTTTTCAATGCTTTAGAAAGCGCGTCGGAGGCGGGCGTTGATGTGGGGATTTCACTCAACGTTGTGGCTTGTGTCACCTGCGGCTGATGATTTACGAACGACCAGACAAAGTCGGCAAATGGTTCGCCGTTCTGTTCCATTTGCAGGTATGCGCGCGCATTGCCAATAATGGCCTGGATTTTCCCGCGATGGCGGATAATTCCGGCGTCCTGCACCAGCCTTTCAACATCCTCTTCCTGCATTGCAGCGACCTTCACGGGATCGAATTGATGAAAACAGGCGCGATAATTTTCACGTTTTTTGAGGACGGTAATCCAGGACAGCCCAGCTTGTTGCCCTTCAAGGCAGATCATTTCGAACAGTTTTTTACTGTCAGTTTCAGGCACGCCCCACTCTTCATCGTGGTAGGCAATATAAAGCGGGTCCTGACTCACCCAGCCGCAACGTTCCATACTTTCCCTCTCTATGCACCTGTTCGTAAAAATTTCACCTGCTTTTCTTGACGCACCGGCGAAAAAGTCAATATTTAATACAGGACTAATATGCCCGATATCCTTCATACAATGACAATAATAATGCCGAATTCGGCTCTTCCCTGGAGTCGTGTTAATGATCATAAAAAAATGCGGTGGTCGCTGGCCCCTAAGTCTGCTGGCGAGCGTGGTAATCAGTTCTTTTTTTCTCAACACAGCTTACGCCTGGCAACAAGAATATATCGTTGATACGCAGCCAGGACATACCACAGAGCGTTATACCTGGGATAGCGATCACCAACCTGATTACAACGATATTTTGTCGCAACGTATTCAAAGTAGCCAAAGGGCGCTGGGACTGGAAGTTAATCTGGCGGAAGAAACTCCCGCGGATGTAACCAGCAGCATGAGTATGGGCTGGAACTTCCCTTTATATGAACACGTTACAACAGGCCCGGTCGCCGCATTGCATTACGACGGAACGACCACTTCGATGTATAACGAGTTTGGCGACAGCACTGCAACACTGACCGATCCGTTATGGCATGCCAGCGTCAGTACGTTGGGCTGGCGTGTTGATTCCCGGCTTGGTGATTTCCGCCCCTGGGCGCAAATCAGCTACAACCAGCAATTTGGTGAAAATATCTGGAAGGCTCAATCAGGCCTGAGTCGCATGACGGCGACAAATCAGAACGGCAACTGGCTTGATGTGACCGTAGGCGCCGATATGTTGCTTAACCAAAATATTGCCGCTTATGCTGCGTTATCCCAGGCAGAGAACAGCGCCAATAATAGTGATTATTTGTATACTATGGGGGTTAGTGCCAGGTTTTAACTTGTTTTTTACAGTGCGGGATCGGTTATAACAATCATTGTATTGATAGTGGGTGCTAACTGACTTAATAATTATTGTTGTGAATGTTTGTCACGTCATTCATTCCTGAACTGAGGCATTTCATTCCGTTCTGATGGCATTTCATGCCGTTTTCCCCCTGGCATAAAATGCACTTCGTTATGGTTGTCAGCAGAGAATTTTCCTTTTTATTAATGCAGGAATACTGCCATGACACCTTCAAACTATCAGCGTACCCGCTGGCTGACACTCATTGGTACTATCATTACCCAGTTTGCATTGGGTTCGGTTTATACCTGGAGCCTGTTTAACGGCGCGCTTTCCGCCAAGCTGGATGCTCCGATAAGCCAGGTCGCTTTCTCCTTTGGCCTGTTGAGTCTGGGACTGGCTATCTCATCTTCTGTGGCTGGTAAGTTGCAGGAACGTTTTGGCGTAAAACGCGTCACTATGGCGTCCGGCATTTTACTGGGGCTGGGTTTCTTCCTTACCGCGCATTCCAACAGTCTGATGATGCTGTGGTTGAGCGCTGGTGTGCTGGTCGGTCTGGCAGATGGCGCGGGTTACCTGCTGACGCTCTCTAACTGCGTGAAGTGGTTCCCGGAGCGTAAAGGTTTGATCTCCGCGTTCGCCATTGGTTCCTATGGTTTGGGTAGCCTGGGATTCAAATTTATCGACTCGCATCTGCTGGAGACGGTCGGCCTGGAAAAAACCTTTCTGATTTGGGGCGCGATTGTGCTGGTGATGATTGTCTTTGGCGCAACCTTAATGAAAGACGCGCCGAAGCAGGAAGTCAAAACCCATAATGGCGTGGTGGAAAATGATTTCACTCTGGCAGAGTCGATGCGTAAACCGCAATACTGGATGCTGGCGGTGATGTTCCTGACTGCCTGTATGAGCGGTTTGTATGTCATTGGTGTGGCGAAAGATATCGCCCAGAGCCTGGCGCATCTTGATGCAGTATCAGCAGCTAACGCAGTGACGGTTATTTCTATTGCTAACCTTTCTGGTCGTCTGGTGCTGGGCATTCTGTCTGACAAAATTGCCCGTATTCGTGTCATCACCATTGGTCAGGTGATTTCGCTGGTGGGTATGGCGGCGCTGTTGTTTGCTCCACTCAATGCGCTGACATTCTTTGCGGCGATTGCCTGTGTGGCCTTTAACTTCGGTGGCACCATTACCGTCTTCCCGTCACTGGTTAGTGAGTTCTTCGGGCTTAATAACCTGGCGAAAAACTACGGTGTGATTTACCTCGGGTTTGGTATCGGTAGTATTTGCGGCTCGATTATCGCCTCACTGTTTGGCGGCTTCTATGTAACCTTCTACGTCATTTTCGCCTTGCTGATTCTTTCGCTGGCGCTTTCAACGACCATTCGCCAGCCAGGGCAGAAGGTGTTGTATGAGGCTCACATATAAATAAATGACACTATTGATGAATGAAGAGGGGTGACTATCCCCTCTTTTTTTTTGCATATGAACGTATCGAAATAAATTAATAGCCTCTATAATATTGTTTGTATGAATATTTCCATGAAATTATATTGATATTTTGCATTAATATATTCCTAAAAAAAACAAAATGACTTTTTATGCTAAAGCATAACTATATGATTATAATCATAATTCATAAAATGCCTTACTATTAATATTTTTATATATTTAATTTTCTTTTCCACATTTATTCGTATAATCCCGCCTTCAAAATTGATGCTTTTTGAATCATCAATGTTTGCATTTACTGTGATTTTTATAAATGGAGTTTTTCATGAAAAAGGTTATTTTTGCCTTGTCCGCACTGGCATTAACTTCTGGTTCAGTCTTCGCTGCTGATTCTGGTGATGGTACCGTTAAATTTACTGGTGAAATTGTAGACGCAGCTTGCGTACTGTCTGTTGATTCTCAGAACCAGGAAGTTGTTCTGGGACAGGTTCAAAAATCTGTGTTTAAAGCAATAGGCGATAAATCTCCATCTAAATCTTTTGAAATTAAACTGGAAGATTGCGATATCACTACGCTGAAAAAGGTGAAAGTTGGTTTCAGCGGTGTGGGCGATGCAGACAAACCTGAGTTAATTTCTGTAAGTACTGAATCTGGTGCAGCAAAAGGCGTCGGTATTGGTATTTATGACAACAGTAATACTCTGGTTCCAATGAATACCGGAAATACTACTGCTGATCTGAAAAAAGGCCAGACAGTTCTCTACTTCACTGCAAACTACGTTTCTACTCTGGCAACAGTTAGTACTGGTTACGGCAACGCTCAGGTTGATTTCGACCTGTCCTACGAGTAATCGTCAGCTTTCATGTATGGTGGTGGATTATCCCCGCCATACATGGTCAATAATTCATGGATAGAATGATGAAAAGCAAAATTATTGCGTTGGCTGTTTCTACGTTAATCTCCCAGACTTCTCTGGCGAGTGGGGTTGCATTAAGTTCTACCCGCGTGATTTATGACGGCAGCAAGAAAGAAGCCTCTCTGACAGTACAAAATAAAAGCAAAAATGAAGAATTCCTTATCCAGTCATGGGTTGATGATGTTGCTGGCAACAAAAAAACACCTTTTATCATTACTCCACCATTATTTAAACTCGATCCTGAAAAAACAATATCCTTCGTATTGTAAATGTTAATCCATCATTACCTCAGGACCGTGAATCAGTTTACTGGGTCAATGTTAAAGCGATTCCCTCAAAAAGTGATGATAGTGAAGGTAAAAATGTGCTGCAAATTGCAGTGCGTACACGTATAAAACTTTTTTATCGCCCGGAAGGACTAAAGGGAGACATTAAATCTGCACCCGGTGAGATGCGTTTTACACGAAACGGTAATCAAATAAAAGTAGATAATCCATCCGTTTATAATCTTACATTTAACCAGCTTTTTGTTAATGGCCACGAAATTGAAAAATCCGGTATGGTGCCTGCAAAAGGTTCATTGAATATTAACTTACCCGCCGGAGTAAATGTGGTGTCTCAAATAAAATATAACACCATTAATGATTTTGGATCATCAGGTGAACTGTTGATCCGAGATATTCGTTAATATTTTCAGGGGAATCTTTTTAATGTCACGGCAGGCTGTCTCGCGTACATATTACTCTCTGCCCTTCTCTGTTTCTGTGCTGGCGCTTACGGTTGCCAGTACGTTTTCTGCGATGGCTGGTAAGTTTAACCCGCGTTTTTTGGAAGACACTGCTGGAGTTAGCCAGCATGTTGATCTCTCTATGTACGAGTCTGACCGTGGTGCACAATTGCCTGGTACATACCGTGTTACTGTTTTTGTGAATGAACAAAAAATGGAAACACGTACCCTTGAATTTAAGGCGGCAACTGAATCTCAACGTAAAATTATGGGTGAATCCCTTATACCTTGCTTGAGCCGGACGCAGTTAGCGGATATGGGTGTGCGTGTAGATAGTTTTCCTGCACTGAATCTTATGCCAGCAGAAGCCTGTGTGGCATTTGATGAAATTATTCCTCATGCAACCAGTCATTTTGATTTTAATGAGCAAAAGCTGGTAATGAGTTTTCCGCAAGCGGCAATGCACCAGGTTGCGCGTGGTACTGTACCAGAATCCCGTTGGGATGATGGCGTTCCAGCCCTATTACTTGATTACAGCTTCAGCGGTAGCAACAATTCGTATGATGTAAAAGACTATCGCAGCTACGTTGATGAAAATGGAAATCATCGACAGGATGATAATGAGAGTAGTCAAACGAGCGAGAGCTACTATCTGAGCCTGCGAAGTGGTTTGAACCTTGGCGCGTGGCGTCTGCGTAATTACAGTAACTGGAGCTACAGTGGCGGTGAAAAGAACTGGGATAATATTGGCACTTATTTAACGCGGTCGATTGTTCCACTGAAAGCACAAATTACATTAGGCGATACAGCCACACCCTCGGATATTTTTGATAGTGTGCAGATGAGGGGGGCGTTACTGGCATCCGATGATGAAATGCTGCCAGACAGTCAACGGGGATTTGCCCCTGTAGTGCGTGGTATTGCGAAAAGTAACGCGGAAGTTAGTATTGAACAAAATGGTTATGTTATTTACCGAACATTTGTTCAGCCCGGTGCATTCGAAATAAATGATCTCTATCCTACAGCCAACAGCGGTGATTTAACGGTTCTTATTAAAGAAGCCGATGGTAGCGAACAACGATTTATTCAACCATTCTCTTCTGTCGCTATTTTCCAGCGTGAAGGACATCTAAAATATAGTCTCGCTGCCGGGGAATATCGCGCAGGTAATTATAACAGTGACCGCCCACATTTTGGGCAGTTTAATACCATGTATGGTTTACCGTTTGGCATGACGGCTTATGGCGGAGCATTGATCTCTGAAGAATATAATGCTTTTGCGTTGGGGCTGGGGAAAAACTTTGGTTCTATTGGGGCTATATCAGTAGATATCACGCAGGCAAAAAGCACATTACAAGATGACTCGACCGATCAAGGACAATCTTATCGTTTCCTTTACTCAAAAAGTTTTGCCAGTGGTACTGATTTCCGTCTGTTAGGTTATAAATATTCAACAAGTGGATTTTATACTTTCCAGGAGGCAACGGATGTGCGTAGCGGTGCCGATAGTGATTACAGCCGTTACCATAAACGTAGTGAAATTCAGGGTAACCTGACACAGCAATTGGGGACCTATGGGTCGGTGTATTTCAACATGACTCAACAGGATTACTGGAACGATAATGGTAAGCGCCTTTCCCTATCGACAGGGTACAATGGTCGTATTGGCCGCGTAAATTACAGTATTGCTTACAGTTGGAATAAGAGTCCTGAATGGGATGAGAACGATCAGCTGTGGTCGTTTAATATTTCGATTCCGTTGGGTCGCGCATGGAGTAACTACCGCGTTACCACTGATCAGGATGGTCGAACCACGCAGCAATTAGGCGTAAGCGGCACACTTCTGGAAGATCACAACCTTAATTACAATATTCAGGAAGGGTATTCAAGTAATGGTGTTGGTAATAGCGGTAATGCCAGCCTGGGCTACCAGGGCGGCGCCGGGAATATCAGCCTGGGTTATAGCTATGGCAAAGATTATCAGCAGGTTAACTACAGCCTTCGTGGTGGTCTGGTGGCACACAGTGAAGGGGTCACGCTTTCTCAACCACTAGGTGAAACAATTGGCATCGTTTCAGCACCTGGTGGTAGGGGGCTAAAGTATTAAATAGCAGCGGCGTGAGTATCGACTGGCAAGGAAATGCGATAGTGCCTTATCTGAGTATCTATCGTGAGAATGATGTATCTATACGCAGTGAAACGCTGAGTGACAGTGTGGATATCAGTAACGCATTCCAGACGGTAGTGCCAACGCGCGGTGCTGTAGTGCGGGCGCGTTTCGATACCCGTGTGGGATATCGCGTTCTGATGGCTCTAACACGGAAAAATGGCATGAATGTACCTTTTGGTGCAACGGCAACACTGGTGTCAGACAAGAGTGAGCAACCTGGTAGTATTGTCGGTGAAGAGGGACAGTTATACATCAGCGGGATGCCTGAAGAGGGGCAAGTGAAGGTTGTGTGGGGTAAAGCAGCTTCTCAGCAATGTGTTGCAAAATATACCCTACCAATTGAGCAAAAAATTTCCAGGATTATTTCTGTTACAGCAAACTGCCAGTAACCAGGGAGGGATAAGATGATGAAGCTATTAAAGCTATTATTTTCAGCAATTATGATGTTTTCAGCTTTTAATGCGATGGCTGCTGATTGGGGACCATGTACATCGACTTCAGGTGTTCATGATTACCCGGTCAATTTTGATATTGATATTATGGATGCCAGCAAAAATAAAGCGGGCACTGAATTAAAATTAATTTACTCATGGGCTGGTGTTGGGCAGCCTTTTAGTTTTATTTGTGAGTGCCCTGATACTTATAAGACGGAAAAAGATACACTAATTAAAGTCGAGAGTAATTTATCTAAGGCAACGCGAAAAATAAACAGTGAGCAATACTACCGGTTAACCGAAGAGCTGGAAGTGATGACAATGATTCAAGGGCCAAATATGTTATTTCATGTGCCAGGGAATAATGCGCAGGTTCCTAATTTAAATAACTCATCTCAAGATTGTGTGGGAAAAAATTTAGGTCAGTTTGGTAGTGGTGGTTATTTGTCTTTTTATATTGCAAAACCTGTTCAGGGTGAAGTTGAAATACCCTATACACAAATTGCAACATTATATGCATCAAAGAAGAAAAACACCTATAGGGACCCACTTTCTACCGTCAGTATTGCAGGGAAATTACGTTTCTCACAAGGTTGTAAAATTAATGCGGGAACTGTGCTGGATGTCCCCTTTGGTGAATTTTCACCTTCCGCATTTAGAAATAAACGAGGTGCTATGCCGGACGGTGGAACGGAGAAAGAAATTGATCTCCAGTTTGATTGTGAGAATATTGCTAATGGAATCCAGGTTTCTCTAAGGATTGAAGGCTCATCAAACCTGGCAGATTCTCGGGCCATCGATATGGGGAACCCGGATATTGGTGTATTGGTGAAAGATCCAAACGGTAATATCCTGAAACCTAATGATGCAAATAGCAGTACAAACTTAACTCTGGGTCAGAATGATTCCCAACAGCATCGCGCAGCGACAATTAAGTTAAAAGCGGAACCCATTAGCACGACAGGAAATGCTCCTGCGACTGGACAATACAGTGGTGTTGCGACGATTTTTCTGGATATGGAGTAATAGCAATGCGAAGGAATATATTACTCGTTTTATTACCGCTTTTAGCCCTGACAAGCTGTATCAATGTAGAAGCTAAAACCAGCTTGGGTGAAGTAGGAAAGCTGACATTTTCTCTTGCTGTTGTGGCAAAAGGATGTGAGTTTGAGTCATCTGATCTGGAAGTTGATATGGGGAAAATGACACTGACAAAGCCAATCTCGGTTGGACAGGTTTTAAAAGAACGCAATTTCGCGATCAGTTTAAAAGATTGCGATGGCACCGCGAAGGCTAAAGTCACAATGGATGGGCTTCCCGATGCGAGTGACTCTTCCCTTTTTGCCCTTGATCCTGGAGGCGCGGCGGGCGTTGCCCTCAAAATTGTTGATGGTAAGGGTACACAACAAATTCCGAAGGTGGCTGGTGGGGCAGAGATTGAGTGGCCCGTGACTGGTGCTACATCACAGCTTGATTACGCCGCGAGTTATGTGGTGGTGAATGCTAACGCAACATCCGGCATTGCAAATGCATTGGTCAACTTTTCTGTAGAGTACGAATGATCCCTTGCGCTTTCTATGTTCACTAAAGAGGCGGGCCTTCTGTAAAAATGCTCAATGCTTATTGCTATAGATGGCCAACCTGATGCAGACAACCTGAGTTTTTTTGCTCTGAAGGGTGCCATTTAAATGGTCCTTTTAAGCGTTCAATTTACAAAAAGTATCCTTTCATACTTGTATTTTTGTAAATTTGTGCTTCATGTACACTCTTTCCCCACACTTTTTCCTTTTGCTGTGGTTTACTTGTCTGCGTGTGCAGATTTTCTTTATCTGACAACCTCCGCACTTTTCCCCTGCCTGGCCTGAAAAGCTATTATGCAGGGTGTTATCACCTGTTTTTCCAGGGTTTGTTTGCATGAGATATATCAAAACGATAACGCAGCAAAAGCTAAGCTTTTTGCTCGCTGTCTATATCGGTCTGTTTATGAATTGCGCAGTCTATTTCCGTCGGTTCGATGGTTATGCGCACAATTTTACTTTTCTTAATGGTGTATCGGCGGTTATCGAACTGGCCGGTACTGTCCTGGCTACCTTCTTCTTTTTACGCTTAATTTCACTCTTCGGCAGAACAGTCTGGAAAGTGTTGGCCTCGTTGCTGGTGCTGGTCTCTGCCGGAGCCAGCTACTACATGACATTTATGAACGTCATGATTGGCTATGGGATTGTCGCTTCGGTGATGACTACCGATATCGATTTGTCGAAAGAAGTAGTTGGCTGGTCGCTTATCGCATGGATTGTACTGGTGAGTATTATCCCGTTGATACTTATCTGGATGAACCGCTCACAAGACACCTTCTGGCGTCAGCTTTGTACACCGAAAACACGTTGGCGTAGTGCGCTCACCGTGCTGCTGGCGGGTCTACTGGTATGGGGACCTATCCGTCTGATGGACGTCGCTCAAAAGCGTGCAGACCGCATGGCTGGGGTGGATATGCCAAGTTATGGTGGGGTGCTGGCGAACTCGTATTTACCTTCGAACTGGCTTTCTGCGTTGGGGCTGTACGCCTGGGCACAGGTGGATGAATCTTCAGATAATCGTTCGTTGATGAATCCGGCGAAAAAATTCACTTATACCCCGACGCAAAATCTCGACGACACCTATGTAATTTTTATTATTGGTGAAACCACGCGTTGGGATCATATGGGGATGCTGGGCTACGAGCGTGATACCACGCCGAAGCTGGCAAAAGAGAAAAATCTGGTGATGTACCGTGGTTATTCTTGTGATACCGCGACTAAATTATCACTACGCTGTATGTTTGTCCGCGAAGGCGGAACGGAAGATAACCCACAACGTACGCTCAAAGAGCAGAACGTATTCGCAGTTCTCAAGCAGTTAGGCTTTAGCTCGGATTTGTACGCCATGCAGAGCGAGATGTGGTTCTACAGCAATACCATGGCTGACAACATTGCCTATCGTGAGCAAATTGCGGCTGAGCCACGTAACCGCGGGAAAGCGGTGGACGATATGTTGCTGGTCAATGAAATCGAGCGTTCTCTGGAGAAAAAGCCAGAAGGCAAGCATCTGATTGTGCTGCATACCAAAGGGTCGCACTACAACTATACTCAGCGTTATCCCCGTCAGTTTGCCCAGTGGAAACCAGAGTGCTATGCAGTTGATCGTAAATGTCCACGAGCACCGATGATTAACTCATACGATAACTCTATAACCTACGTTGATCATTTTATCGACACAGTGATTGACAAATTCCGCGATAAGAAAGCTATTATTTTCTACGCGGCGGATCACGGTGAGTCGATTAACGAGCGCGAACACTTGCATGGTACACCACGCGAATATGCACCGCCGGAACAGTTCCGTGTACCGATGATGGTCTGGATGTCGGATAAATATCTGGAAAATCCGGCCAACGCGCAGGCATTTGCACAGTTGAAAAAAGAAGCGGAAATGAAAGTACCGCGCCGCCATGTAGAGCTGTACGATACCATCATGGGCTGCCTTGGTTATACTTCACCGGACGGTGGCATTAACGAAAACAACAACTGGTGTCATATCCCGCAGGCGAAGGACGTTGCAGCCAACTAAATGGTCTGCCGACTTTCTCACCGATCAAAAGGCATTTTGCTATTAAGGGATTGACGAGGGCGTATCTGCGCAGTAAGATGCGCCCCGCATTCGGTGATTGGCGCAGCCTGGTAGCGCACTTCGTTCGGGACGAAGGGGTCGGAGGTTCGAATCCTCTATCACCGACCAATTTAGAAAAACCAGCCTACGGGCTGGTTTTTTGCTTTCTGCGGTTTGAAGAGGATGAGAACCTCCGGGGGCAGAGAGGTTCGACTCAAGCGAAGCGAGAGAACGTTGCGCCAGCAACGGCCCGCAGGGCAAGCCACGAAGTGGCGAGTAATCCTCTATCACCGACCAAATTCGAAAAGCCTGCTCAACGAGCAGGCTTTTTTGCATTTGTGCCCGCTCGAACTCAGGCCAGATAAGCCGCGCCAGCGTCGCATCAGGCAAATGTGTCAGCCCATTGTCGGATGCGGCGTAAACGCTTTATCCAATCTACACACCACGCATTTCACTGCCAAATTTGCGCCCCATATCTCACTATCCATTAACGGATTTGTGACATATTCCATTGTCTTTTTTTATATTTGCTTAAATCTTTTCTTGCGTTACTTATGGCTGGCGCTGGCATTTTCCGCTGTGCGCTTTAACGTTCGCGGTATTAATCGCTCAGATAACCACCATTCCATCAGATTTTTTTCATTATCTGCCTAAAACTTAATCACCAGTTGTTGCGAAATATTAAGGTGATTGTTCTGGTTATGTTGGCATAGCACAAATTTCTCTGCTGCAAATAGCCTTGCGAAGTTTTTTTAATCTTTGTTTGTGGAATCTCACCGTTGTTGTAAATCCCGGTTGGCTGTATTGACGTTTTCACATTCTGTTGACAGATTGTAGGTCATGAGGGGCATTTTATGGAGGATCCGCACTGTTACACTGATGTAAATAAGTACGGCATCCCCACCTCTTTACGTTGACCCGACCGGGCAAAAAACAAAAAAGGTCAGGCAGCGACAACCCACTGCAAAGGGTTAAAACAACAAACATCACAATTGGAGCAGAATAATGCGTATTTCCTTGAAAAAGTCAGGGATGCTGAAGCTTGGTCTCAGCCTGGTGGCTATGACCGTTGCAGCAAGTGTTCAGGCTAAAACTCTGGTTTATTGTTCAGAAGGTTCTCCGGAAGGGTTTAACCCGCAACTGTTTACCTCTGGTACCACCTATGACGCCTCTTCTGTACCGCTTTATAACCGCCTGGTTGAATTTAAAATCGGCACCACCGAAGTGATCCCCGCCCTCGCTGAAAAGTGGGAAGTCAGCGACGACGGTAAAACCTATACTTTCCATCTGCGTAAAGGTGTGAAGTGGCACGACAACAAAGAATTTAAACCGACGCGTGAACTGAACGCCGATGACGTGGTGTTCTCGTTCGATCGTCAGAAAAATGCGCAAAACCCGTACCATAAAGTTTCTGGCGGCAGCTACGAATACTTCGAAGGCATGGGCTTGCCGGAGCTGATCAGCGAAGTGAAAAAGGTGGATGACAACACCGTTCAGTTCGTGCTGACTCGCCCGGAAGCGCCGTTCCTGGCTGACCTGGCAATGGACTTCGCCTCTATTCTGTCAAAAGAATATGCTGACGCGATGATGAAAGCCGGTACGCCGGAAAAACTGGACCTCAACCCAATCGGCACCGGCCCGTTCCAGTTACAGCAGTATCAAAAAGACTCCCGTATTCGTTACAAAGCGTTTGATGGCTACTGGGGCACCAAACCGCAGATCGACACGCTAGTCTTCTCTATTACCCCTGATGCTTCCGTGCGTTACGCTAAGTTGCAGAAGAACGAATGCCAGGTGATGCCGTACCCGAACCCGGCAGATATCGCCCGCATGAAGCAGGATAAATCCATCAACCTGATGGAGATGCCGGGGCTGAACGTTGGCTACCTCTCGTATAACGTGCAGAAAAAACCACTGGATGACGTGAAAGTTCGTCAGGCATTGACCTACGCGGTGAACAAAGACGCGATCATCAAAGCGGTTTATCAGGGCGCTGGCGTGGCAGCAAAAAACCTGATCCCACCAACTATGTGGGGCTATAACGACGACGTTCAGGACTACACCTACGATCCAGAAAAGGCGAAAGCTTTGCTGAAAGAAGCGGGTCTGGAAAAAGGCTTCTCCATCGATCTGTGGGCAATGCCAGTACAACGTCCGTATAACCCGAATGCTCGTCGCATGGCAGAGATGATTCAGGCTGACTGGGCGAAAGTGGGCGTACAGGCCAAAATCGTCACTTACGAATGGGGTGAGTACCTCAAGCGTGCAAAAGATGGCGAGCACCAGACAGTAATGATGGGCTGGACTGGCGACAATGGGGACCCGGATAACTTCTTCGCCACCCTGTTTAGCTGCGCTGCTTCTGAACAAGGCTCTAACTACTCAAAATGGTGCTACAAACCGTTTGAAGATCTGATTCAACCGGCGCGTGCTACCGACGACCTCAACAAACGTGTTGAACTGTATAAACAAGCGCAGGTGGTCATGCACGATCAGGCTCCGGCACTGATCATCGCTCACTCCACCGTGTTTGAACCGGTACGTAAAGAAGTTAAAGGCTATGTGGTTGATCCATTAGGCAAACATCACTTCGAAAACGTCTCTATTGAATAATTAAAAGCCATACGAGACTGATGACAAACGCAAAACTGCCTGATGCGTTCCGCTCATCAGGCCTACGAGAATTTTGCAATGCATTGAGTTTGCAAGATTTTGTAGGCCGGATAAGGCGTTAACGGCGCATCCGGCATGAACAAAGCGCACTTTGTCAACAATCTGTATACCCGGTGGCGCTGGCCTCTGCGCACAGCGCCATCCGGTAGCAATACTTCATTCCCTGTCCGATAAGGACAGGAATTGATTGGTGAGCAATGCAGACACGCAGTTCCAGGCTGTGCGTCACTACAGAGAATCCGGGTTATGTTGCAGTTTATTCTCCGACGTTTGGGACTCGTCATCCCCACGTTTATCGGTATTACCCTTCTCACTTTTGCCTTTGTCCACATGATCCCCGGCGATCCGGTGATGATCATGGCTGGCGAACGTGGGATCTCCCCAGAACGTCATGCGCAACTGCTGGCTGAACTCGGCTTAGATAAACCGATGTGGCAGCAGTACCTCCACTACATTTGGGGCGTTATGCATGGCGATTTAGGCATTTCGATGAAAAGCCGCATCCCGGTTTGGGAAGAGTTCGTGCCGCGCTTCCAGGCCACGCTGGAACTTGGCGTCTGCGCGATGATTTTTGCGACCGCGGTCGGCATTCCGGTTGGTGTGCTGGCGGCAGTTAAACGGGGTTCCATTTTCGATCACACGGCGGTTGGTCTGGCGCTGACCGGCTATTCAATGCCGATCTTCTGGTGGGGCATGATGCTGATCATGCTGGTTTCAGTGCACTGGAACCTGACGCCGGTCTCCGGTCGCGTGAGCGACATGGTGTTCCTCGATGACGCTAATCCATTAACCGGTTTTATGTTGATCGACACCGCCATCTGGGGTGAAGACGGTAACTTTATCGACGCCGTCGCACATATGATCTTACCTGCGATGGTGCTGGGTACGATTCCGCTGGCGGTTATCGTTCGTATGACGCGCTCCTCGATGCTGGAAGTGCTGGGCGAAGACTATATCCGCACCGCTCGCGCCAAAGGCCTGACCCGCCTTAGGGTGATTATCGTCCATGCGCTGCGCAACGCCATGCTGCCGGTGGTGACCGTGATCGGCCTGCAGGTGGGCACGCTGCTGGCGGGGGCGATTCTGACCGAAACCATTTTCTCCTGGCCGGGTCTGGGGCGCTGGTTGATTGACGCGCTGCAACGCCGCGATTATCCGGTAGTGCAGGGGGGCGTATTGCTGGTGGCGACGATGATTATCCTCGTCAATCTGCTGGTCGATCTGCTGTACGGCGTGGTGAACCCGCGTATTCGTCATAAGAAGTAAGGGAACATCATGTCACAGGTTACTGAAAATAAAGTGATTACTGCACCGGTGCCGATGACCCCGTTACAGGAGTTCTGGCACTATTTTAAACGCAACAAAGGCGCAGTCGTCGGGCTTGTTTACGTGGTCATCGTGCTGTTTATCGCGATTTTTGCCAACTGGATTGCGCCGTATAACCCGGCGGAGCAGTTCCGCGATGCGCTGCTCGCCCCGCCAGCCTGGCAGGAAGGCGGCAGCATGGCGCATTTGCTCGGCACCGATGACGTCGGTCGCGATGTGATGTCGCGCCTGATGTATGGTGCCCGGCTGTCACTGCTGGTCGGTTGTCTGGTGGTGGTATTGTCGCTGATTATGGGCGTTATTCTCGGCTTGATCGCTGGTTACTTTGGCGGTCTGGTCGATAACATCATCATGCGCGTGGTCGATATCATGCTGGCGCTGCCAAGCCTGCTGCTGGCGCTGGTGCTGGTGGCTATCTTCGGCCCATCTATCGGCAACGCCGCGCTGGCATTAACCTTTGTCGCCCTGCCGCATTACGTCCGTTTGACGCGCGCTGCCGTGCTGGTGGAAGTGAACCGCGACTATGTGACGGCTTCCCGCGTGGCGGGGGCTGGGGCGCTGCGCCAGATGTTCGTCAATATTCTCCCTAACTGCCTTGCACCACTGATTGTTCAGGCGTCGCTCGGCTTCTCTAACGCCATTCTCGATATGGCTGCCCTCGGCTTCCTTGGCATGGGCGCGCAACCGCCAACGCCGGAATGGGGCACCATGCTCTCCGATGTATTGCAGTTCGCGCAAAGTGCCTGGTGGGTCGTGACCTTCCCGGGTCTGGCGATCCTGCTGACGGTGCTGGCATTTAACCTGATGGGTGACGGTCTGCGTGACGCGCTCGATCCCAAACTGAAGCAGTAAGAGGTTCGAGATGGCGTTGTTAAATATAGATAAATTATCGGTGCATTTCGGTGATGAAAGCGCACCATTCCGCGCCGTAGACCGCATCAGCTACAGCGTGAAACAGGGCGAAGTGGTTGGCATTGTTGGCGAGTCTGGTTCTGGCAAATCGGTTAGTTCGCTGGCGATTATGGGGCTGATTGATTATCCCGGTCGCGTGATGGCAGAAAAGCTGGAATTTAACGGTCAGGATTTGCAGCGTATTTCGGAAAAAGAGCGCCGCAACCTGGTCGGTGCCGAAGTCGCGATGATCTTCCAGGACCCGATGACCAGTCTCAACCCGTGTTACACCGTTGGTTTCCAGATTATGGAAGCGATTAAGGTGCATCAGGGGGGTAACAAAAGCACCCGCCGTCAGCGAGCAATTGACCTGTTGAATCTGGTCGGCATCCCCGATCCGGCATCGCGTCTGGACGTTTACCCGCATCAACTTTCCGGCGGGATGAGCCAGCGTGTAATGATCGCGATGGCAATTGCCTGTCGGCCAAAACTGCTGATTGCCGATGAACCGACCACCGCGCTGGACGTGACCATTCAGGCGCAAATCATCGAACTGCTGCTGGAGTTACAGCAGAAAGAGAACATGGCGCTGGTATTGATTACGCATGACCTGGCGCTGGTGGCGGAAGCGGCGCATAAAATCATCGTGATGTATGCCGGTCAGGTGGTGGAAACGGGTGATGCCCACGCTATCTTCCGTGCGCCACGTCATCCATATACCCAGGCATTGTTGCGTGCGTTGCCGGAATTTGCCCAGGACAAAGAACGTCTGGCGTCGTTACCTGGTGTGGTTCCCGGAAAATACGACCGCCCGAACGGCTGCCTGCTTAATCCGCGCTGCCCCTATGCCACTGACAAATGCCGCGCTGAAGAACCGGCGCTGAATATGCTCGCTGACGGGCGTCAGTCCAAATGCCATTACCCACTTGATGATGCCGGGAGGCCCACACTATGAGTACGCAAGAGGCCACCTCGCAACAGCCATTGTTGCAGGCTATCGACCTGAAAAAGCATTATCCGGTGAAGAAAGGTATGTTCGCGCCGGAACGTCTGGTGAAGGCGCTGGACGGCGTTTCGTTTACCCTTGAACGCGGCAAAACGCTGGCGGTGGTGGGAGAATCTGGCTGCGGTAAATCGACCCTCGGTCGGTTGCTGACGATGATCGAAACGCCGACCGGCGGCGAACTGTATTACCAGGGGCAGGATCTGCTCAAGCACGATCCGCAGGCGCAGAAACTGCGTCGGCAGAAAATCCAGATCGTCTTCCAGAACCCCTACGGTTCGCTGAATCCACGTAAAAAAGTCGGGCAAATTCTCGAAGAGCCGCTGCTGATTAACACCAACTTAAGCAAAGAACAGCGTCGGGAAAAAGCCCTGTCGATGATGGCGAAAGTCGGCCTGAAAACCGAGCATTACGACCGCTATCCGCATATGTTCTCCGGCGGACAGCGTCAGCGCATCGCCATCGCCCGTGGGTTGATGCTTGACCCGGACGTGGTGATTGCCGACGAACCGGTTTCCGCGCTGGACGTCTCGGTGCGTGCGCAGGTGCTCAACCTGATGATGGACCTACAGCAAGAGCTGGGGCTTTCTTATGTCTTTATCTCGCACGACCTGTCGGTGGTGGAGCACATTGCCGATGAAGTGATGGTGATGTACCTGGGGCGCTGCGTGGAGAAGGGAACGAAGGAGCAAATCTTCAATAACCCGCGTCATCCGTACACTCAGGCGCTGCTCTCTGCGACGCCGCGCCTGAACCCGGACGATCGTCGCGAACGCATCAAGCTCACCGGTGAACTGCCAAGCCCACTGAATCCACCGCCGGGTTGCGCCTTCAACGCTCGCTGTCGTAGACGTTTCGGCCTCTGCACACAGTTGCAGCCGCAGCTAAAAGACTATGGCGGTCAACTGGTGGCCTGCTTTGCTGTTGATCAGGATGAAAATCCGCAGAAGCCAGTTGTATAACCCACCCGATGAGACCGGTTTTCATGCCGGTCTCATATCAAAAATAATCTTTTAGTGTTTTACATATCGAATACATGTCTTTTTTGACCCTTTTTGTGACTCAGGAGCATATCCAGGCTGTACTGCAATGCTATCGACATCGTCTGGGGCTGCTGTGAGCAGCCCCGTTGCTTTTACTCAATCAACTTCAACAGTGGCGACAAGCACAGCAAAATACCGTACAGCAGAATCAGCCAGGTTTTAAACCCGCGAAGTTTTTCCAGTTGTGCGACTTTATAGATCAGGAAAAACGGAATGAGGCACGACACAATGCCATATAACGGACTTCCTAACTGAAAGAACACCAGCACCGATACCCGAAATGAAACCCAAATGGTCAACGTAATGACGATAAAAGCGCAAATTGCCAGTGTCAGCATGCGTGAGTTAATTTTCTGGGTATCAATAATTCGGCTTAACAGATTGATAATAATGCCTTTAATGGCCTCGTGGAATCCAAGGTAAATGCCAAAGAAAGCGGTAAGTACAGCAAAGATATTCAACACCGTAGAGGTGATATGGATGATATGCCCGGGGATCACCTGAGCGGCCAACGCCAGTGCTGAGATATTTTGCTCAAACGCGGAAACCGCCTCTTCATGGCTAATCGAAAAGGTAAACGAAAAGGCAAAAAACAGAATTACTGCGATGAGCGTGATATAGCTAATCCGGTGAGTACGCAGTGCGAGTCGCGTTGCCAGTATTTTATTTGCTTCCCGTTTACGGTAGGCAATATTCATCGGGTTAAGCACCTGAATAAATACCGCAGAAAAGAAGCAAAAAGGAATCGTGAGCAGGACATCGCGGAAGAAGACAGAAGCCTCCGGAAAAGCGGTTATATTGGCGAAATTCCAGTGGGGGATCATTGCAAAACCGAACACCACAATAATGCCCACTTTGACCACTACCATTGGCCCGGAAATCTTAAACAACAACCGTTCTCCACCGGAAGCGATAGCGACCAGTATGGCGAAAATAGCCACTTTATAGACTAAAGATTGTGAAAGATCGGTATCAGTCAACCCGAAGGTTTTCAGATATGAAGCACTGTCGAAAACCACAGATAAGGAATAGATAAAAATTCCGTGGATAATCATCAAAAAGTAAATGACGCCGAGGAATATTCCCCAGTTCTTCCCCAGGTAATGACTGATAATATCGGTGTAGTCATTACAGGAGTCACTTTCAGAAAGTGTTTTTAAATAAATATCCTGTACTACCCAGGTTGCCGGATAAGCAATAATGGCTGCGGTGATAAATACCCAAATTCCCTTCAGCCCAATTTGTACTGGCATCAGCACCGTTCCGGCACCAATTGCCATTCCTATGCATAATAAAACCCAGCCGAAGTCGTATCGCGTAAATGGCAATTTCTGATCGCGTAGTTGTAATGTGTTGTCCTGCATAAAGTCCTGTCCAGAAAGAAGTCAGCCCCGCAAAGATGGTTATCCCCCGTTTCTCTTGCGCAACAGGCGGAGAAGTCGAATACGCAGTGTGCTAAGAATGAGGCAACAGATTCACCGGGGAGAATCGCGAGGAGGCGCAATTCTACAAAATTGCGCATTTCACTACCAGCCTGGTGTCAGATCGCGGGTAATGCGGACAGTGAAAATTCTGCAAACATGAAAATAAGCTGGAATGCATCGCGCAAAGTGAAAAACAGGCAGATACCAAGGGCAGAAAGCGTCAGTAGAATCAGCGGCAAGCCGGAGGGTTCCGGTGAGGCGCAATGTTGCGGGGGCTTTATCCCTGGTGGCATTGGTTGCTGGAAAGAGAAAACCCCCGCACGTTGCAGATATATACCTGACAACATCACGGGGGCCATTCTTGAACCTACACAACTCAAGAATAGCCGCGAAACGTTGTTATTACAACACAGGCGGCTATATGACGCTCGCGCAGTTAGGCATGGCCTTCTGGCACGATTTAGCGGCTCCGGTCATTGCTGGCATTCTCGCCAGCCTGATCGTGAGCTGGCTGAATAAGCGGAAGTAACATGCCATGCGGGCGTCGGCTGCCGTAATGGCAATTTGCGCCCGAACCAGGCCGCAGGGATAAAACTCTGCGGTCTTTTTCGTGAGAAAAATGCAACGGCTGCAAGCCGATAATATTCTGCGGAATGCGCAGCACAGAGTGAAAAATTGAGATATTTCAGGACAGATACGCTGCCGTAGAATCAGCGGCAAGCCGGAGGGTTCCGGTGAGGCGCAATGTTGCGGGGGCTTTATCCCTGGTGGCATTGGTTGCTGGAAAGAGAAAACCCCCGCACGTTGTAGGTATATACCTGACAATATGACGGGGGTCATTCTTGACTCTAGCCCATTCAAGAATAGCCGCGAAACGTTGTCATTACAACACAGGCGGCTATATGACGCTCGCGCAGTTAGGCATGGCCTTCTGGCACGATTTAGCGGCTCCGGTCATTGCTGGCATTCTCGCCAGCCTGATCGTGAGCTGGCTGAATAAGCGGAAGTAAC
>NZ_PYQM01000133.1:0-476 GCF_003027595.1 Escherichia sp. 20412-1
TAACCTCACAACCCGAAGATGTTTCTTACGATCCATCATCGTGTTGCGAAAATTTGAGAGACTCACGAACAACTTTCGTTGTTCAGTGTTTCAATTTTCAGCTTGATCCAGATTTTTAAAGAGCAAATATCTCAAACATCACTCGTAAGTGAGTTTTGAGATACAGTGGCCGGCGACTTTCACTCACAAACCAGCAAGTGGCGTCCCCTAGGGGATTCGAACCCCTGTTACCGCCGTGAAAGGGCGGTGTCCTGGGCCTCTAGACGAAGGGGACGTATCAGTCTGCTTCGCAAGACGCCTTGCTTTTCACTTTCTATCAGACAATCTGTGTGAGCACTGCAAAGAACGCTTCTTTAAGGTAAGGAGGTGATCCAACCGCAGGTTCCCCTACGGTTACCTTGTTACGACTTCACCCCAGTCATGAATCACAAAGTGGTAAGCGCCCTCCCGAAGGTTAAGCTACCTACTTCTTTTGC
>NZ_PYQM01000134.1:0-466 GCF_003027595.1 Escherichia sp. 20412-1
GTTTAAGGGCTTTCACTATCCAGTCTCCTCCGCTAAAATTGAGCACGGAAGACCTCCATATTAGAACTTGCAATTCTCAAAAGCTAAAAGCCCGACTGTTGACGCAGCCGGGCTTTCATTTTTCAGGTACAAAAAAAACCGCTCATCACAGTTTATTCATTATTCAATACTTAACTTTCGTATCAACTACCGATGGATTCCTTCCAGAAACTCCCTGCTAACCAAAATGCGAACAACGTCACTTCCTGAAGTATTCTGATATGGCATAGTTAGTGCGCTAACTATCATAAAATGTCGATACCGTAAAAACTCATTACATCGGGACTGGCCGTGGTCCCGTTTTTTTATTCAACTGGCAGGCCAGCCAACAACATAACTTCTGATGGACTTCAGCTCTGTCAGCGCCTCAACCTCTGCTTTCATCTGCAACTGCCTGGTGTTAATCTCCACACCCTTCGCAAACATC
>NZ_PYQM01000014.1:0-104576 GCF_003027595.1 Escherichia sp. 20412-1
CCGTCTGCGTTTCTCCGGTCCTAAGACATCAATCATCTGTTCTCCAATGACTAGTCTAAAAACTAGTATTAAGACTATCACTTATTTAAGTGATATTGGTTGTCTGGAGATTCTGGGGGCTAGTCTAATGTACATCTCAATCTCATTTATCATATATATACGCATATACGCATATACGCATATACGCATATACGCATATACGCATATACGCATATACGCATATACGCATATACGCATATACATATTACGCGCTATCGCTATATAGTGCTATATAGTTAGTCAGTTAAAAAGTAATGAGGGGGATTCTTTGATGAATAAAAATCTTATCGCTCAGATGGTGGCAGGGGCTCTTCTGCTCAGTGCGTCTGCAGCATCGATGGCTGCAACAACAGTTGATGCTCATTCGCAACGCGTAGGTGCTACTGTCGTATCTGGTACTTGTAGCATTACATGGCCAACCGATGTAACGTTTTCGCTTTCTAGCGCAGATACAGCCGTGGCTCATAATTCAATGATCGGTGAAGCGCAAAGCGCAGGGAGTATTACATTGACAAATTGCCCTGCTAATACCCCCATGAAATGGAGCTTACAAGCTCAAGCTCGTGCTCAGGGTAATGATTATCAAGGACTATTTACGGACGAATCTGGTAAACAGGTTACTAACATAGCCTATATGATGGGCAAAACTGGAGATTTAAAAAGCCAAGCGTGGTCGTTGAATTCTATAAATAGTAACTTAGGTGTAACTGATGCCAATGGTAGTTTAACCGTTCCGGTATATATTGGATTAATTAAACGCGGAACTTCTTCTGTAGTTCCAGGTGCTTTGAATTCTACAGTCGCCTACACAGTTAGCTATAACTAATAGCTAATATTAATAAGCAAAGGCATATATATTATATGCCTTTGTTTGATATGCATTGTCATTACTGGTATTGCTTAAGGTATAACTCATGCATAAGAAAATGTTATTTTTTATTTTTGTGTTTTTTTCGTGCAGCATATTTGCGAGTCAAAATGGAATCAGTCTTGACGCTACGCGAGTAATATTTAATTCGGAAAATGATAGTGTTTCATTTTCAGTGAGAAATACATCATCGGATATGGTTTTTTTATTAAAATCAACAGTTAGTGATTATTTTACTGATGATAACAAGGTTCCATTCTTTATTACTCCGCCATTAAATAGAATAGATGCAAATAACAATGTTCAGTTTAGGATTAACAAATTGGATTCAGCAATGGATCTGCCAAAAGATCGTGAAAGTTTGTTTGCGATTAATGTTCTTGCCATTCCACCAAAAAAAGATGGAGCATCGGTACAAATAGGTCTAAACACCAGAATAAAATTAATTTTTAGACCTCATGAAATAAATAACAAATTATCTATTGATGATTTGCCTGAGAAACTTACTTTTACAAAACATACTGACGGGATAGAAATAAAAAATCCGACCCCATATTTTATCACCATTGGTCAGATGAGTTTTAATGGTTTACCAACAAAAGGATTTGCAACAATGCTAAAACCTTTTTCTGAATCTGTTATTCATGAGAAGAATGTCAAAAAACTGTCATTCTCAATAATTAATGATTATGGTGCTAATAGCAGTATTAGAAATGTGACGCTTTAATATTCTCTGAACAAATTATTGCAAATGAAAATAAAAACAATCGCATTATTCACATTTCTCTTTATAAACGATTTGTATGCTGAAGAATTAGCAGCAAGCTATTCATTTGATCCTGCATTTATTCGTATGAGTAATAAAGACAATAATGATATCCCCAATTTAAATTATTTTTCGCGCGCCGATGGTTTTATGCCTGGTGAGTATTCTGTTGATATAGTATTAAATAATGAACGTATCGGGAACGAAAATATTGTATTCGAACCAACACAAAGTGGTAAGGTTGTTCCACTATTTTCTACCGCTATACTAAAAAAGTGGGGGGTTGATACAGAAAATCTTAATTTATCAAATGATACTATCCCTTCAAATGAGCTGAAGGATAAAATAGATGGTTTTAATAGTATTTTTGATAAAAACAAGCAAGTTTTATATGTAAATATCCCACTAAAATGGATATATCATCCAGAATGGTCTGAATTACCACCGCAATCATGGGACGATGGTGAGACCGCGCTGCTTCTGAATTATCGCTATTCAGATGTAAGACAGAAATATAACTCTGATACAAAAGAGACTCAAACTCTTTCAATTAATACGGGATTGAATATTGGGGGATGGCGTGTCAGGAATAATGGTTACTGGAGTACGAATGAGCAAGGCTGGACTAATCTAAATACGTTTGCTCGTCATGATTATAGCTTTGGGCAGGGGGGGCAGTTGACAATAGGCCAGACCTCAACCGAAGATGGAATCCTGGAAAGTTTCCCGTATGAAGGTATTTCTATATCTTCTGATGACGGTATGATTGTACCCTGGATGAGTACTTATAGTCCTGTTGTACGAGGTATTGCATACACTCCTGCACAGGTAATCGTAAGGCAAAATAATGTAATTATCTGGCAAGGTGACGTGCCAGCCGGCTCTTTTGAATTACAGGATGTTTTCCCATTATATGCTGGAGATATGGAAGTTGAGATCCATGAAAGTAACGGAGAGGTAAGGCGTTATACGCAAGCCTCATCGACATTACCTGTATTGCAACGTGAAGGGCGTTTTCGTTATTACACTGCTGTTGGACAATATCGAAATGTTGGTAATCCTAACGGAGATAGACCTAAATTTTTACAATTCTCCGGAGCATGGGGTATAGGGTGGGACACTACGGTCTACGGAGGTTTAATTGCTGCAGATACCTATAACTCTGTTGTAATTGGTCTGGGGAAGTATATGCCATTACTAGGAGCAATATCTTTAGATTTTAGTCATTCTAAATCTGATTCATTCGTCAGAAATTCTTCTGGAAAAGAACAAGGGAAACTGACGCGCTTAACTTATGCCAGAGGTTTTGAGTCTACAGGGACTTATTTAAGTGTTACTGGATATTGGTATGGTTCTTCAGAATATTATTCATTCAATGACTATCAGCAGAATAAGAGCAGCTACGACTATCCTTATAGCTATCGTTCCAGATATAAAGTATCGTCTCAATTACAGCAAGATATTGGGGATGCCGGTCAGATCACTTTGGCAGCTGATTTGAATGATTATATCAACGAGGAGAATGGTCAACAGTATAGACTTGCATATTCTCTTCCTATAATGGGTATATCGACGAGTTTATCGTTAACCTATAATAAACAGCCACAATATAATGACACAGACAAGGCTATTTTTGCCTCCGTATCGGTGCCATTTAGTGTTCTTTCAAACTATAACACAGCATCTTTCACAACCAATGTTTACAAGACAAAAAACACATCTGACATACAAACGGGTGTTAGCGGTTCGTTGTTAGATCAGAGATTATATTATAGCATTATGGAAGGGATCCATAATGGAGATGAAAATTCTAACTCTGGCAATGCTACCATAAGGTATAAAACAGCCAAGGGTGAAATTCAATCAACCTGGTCACATCAGAAACAAGGAAGACAATTACAGTTAAGTGCCAATGGCGGCGTTGTTTTACACTCTGGTGGATTAGTATTAACCCAAGCATTATCACTTGATGGTGCGAATGCTTTAATCGATACAAATGGTGTCGGTAATATAAAAGTAAAACGAGGGATTGGTTTGTATACTGACCAAAATGGCTATACCGTTGTTCCGTATCTATCGCCATACCAGAAAAACTCAATTGCATTAGATGTAAATAAGGTTTCGGCTACAACAGAGATCATCAAATCGGATGCATATGTTACTCCATCAAGGGGGGCGTTGGTTCGTGCTAAGTTTAACGTAGTTTCAGGTCATAAAGCTCTAATTAACTTGGTTCGTCCTAATGGCGAATCGGTTCCTTTTGGCAGCCTGACATCATTAATTAGCGATCATTCTAACCAAAGCGTAACGGGGATTGTTTCTGACAACGGTCAGGTTTGGATGAGTGGATTGCCCGATAGAGGAGAATTGATGGCACAATGGGGAGATGATGGTAAAAGTAATTGCAATGCACCTTTTTCTTTCAATAAAAATAAAGAAAATGTATCGATGGTAACTTTAGTTTGTAAATAAAATATTTTCTTCCTGCCTCATTAATGTACGCTTAGGAGACACGGTGAAGTGAAATACTAAATGCAACCTTTAGAAATATTATAAATATCTTATCATGAAGCGAATCGCTACGGTCTTGACAGATGCATCAGAGTTGAGATTCTGCTCTTATCACAGTACTTAGTGGACGCTAAGTGAGCAAACACTCAGTCAGACGCGGCTTACAGGCAAAAAAGTAGCAACCACTAGGAAGTCGCATAAGTATCTGTCACTAGAATAATGCAGCAAAGTTCTTAAACTTGCTGAATACACAGATATTGCTGTCACTGAATAGCTTTCGATGCATATTAATGTGTGGAAGAAGAGTGAGAACTACGAAGCAATATTGCATTTTGCATACAGTCGCCTTGTCTGAAATAAAAGAATCGTGTGATACCTCTGAAAATAGCTATAAATGATATATTTTTATTTAATTGTCTATTTTTTCTTTTTGTATGAAATTTCTGGTTTACACTGTGCTTTTTTAAACCATCAATCATTCTGATACATTATATAGTACTGGATATAATATATGAGAAAAATAAATACTGTAACTGTTTTTCTTTCCGCTGTTATGTCACATTTGGTTGGTATGTCTGCTGCAGAAGCTTCTGTTGTTAATAACTTGCTTCCATACCAGGTATATCGAGACTTTGCCGAGAATAAGGGGGGCTTTATTCCCGGAACGGAAGATATGGAGTTATATAATAACGCGGGATCATTAGTGACTACGTTAAATAAAGCGCCAATGCCTGATTTTTCATCTGTGGATAGGCTATTGGGCGTTGCCACGCTTGTTGATCCACAGTATGTCGTCAGTGTGAAGCATAATGGTGGCTATAGTAGTGTACGGTTTGGTACGAGTAATTATAAATTAGTAGACAGAAATAACTACTCAGCGAGAGATTTCCATACGCCGAGGTTAAATAAACTGGTAACAGATGTGGTTCCCGCAGAGGTCACCAGTGCAGGAACAGCTCAGGGAACATATAAAAATGTAACCAGGTTTCCTGCTTTCTACAGGATAGGTACAGGGACACAAATATATAAAAATGAAAAAGGATATTATACTCTGAACGGCGCTTACAGTTATCTTACTGGGGGGATTGTTCCTACGCCATCAATCTCAGACTGGTCATTTGTGACAAATGCCGGTAACGGGGCCCTTGCGTCTTATGGGACGCCCGGCGACAGTGGTTCACCGTTATTTGGATGGGATACTACTCTAAATAAATGGGTTCTTGTGGGGGTACTCCGTGCATATGAAGGAACCACAGGGAGTACCAACTGGTACGTTGTTATACCAACAGCGCAAATCACCGCAAATATAGATGCTGATACTGATAAACCTGTCACTAGTGAAGCCGGGAATGGGGATATTATCTGGACTTTCGACAGTGCCACCGGAACAGGTCAGTTAGTTCAGGGAAATAATTCCTGGGACATGCATGGTCAGAAGGGCTCAGATCTTAATTATGGGAAAAACCTGGCATTTTCTGGTGGAGGTACAATTGTTTTAAAAGATTCGGTGACCCAGGGGGCAGGAGCGCTGACTTTTAATGATGACTATGTGGTGAAACCGCTGGATGATCAGACCTGGATTGGGGGAGGTATCATTGTCAATGATGGGCATGTTGTTGACTGGCAGGTCAACGGCGCGTCAGGAGATGCACTGCATAAATTAGGCACCGGTACGTTGAAAATTGATGGCTCAGGGATTAATGGCGGAAGCCTGAGTACTGGCGATGGCACAGTTATTCTGGCTCAGAGACCCGATAACGATGGAAACGTTCAGGCTTTTAGTAGTGTATCTATTGTTAGTGGTCGCCCTACCGTAATTCTTTCTGATGCAAATCAGGTTAACCCAGATAATATTTACTGGGGATATCGAGGTGGTACGCTTGATATTAATGGAAATGATCTGACTTTCCACAAATTAAATGCTTTTGATGATGGCGCAATTCTTACAAGTAATGGCGGGTTGGCCAGACTGACACTGTCGTTAGATGAAAAAACAGCAACTATTTATCATGGGAATTTTAAAAATGATTTGTCTGTGGTAAATAATGCCACCGATACTTCAGGTGATTTTATTGTTGATGGTGGCATAAATATAAATGATAACTTTGAGCAAAATGGTGGGAAATTGTTTTTTCAGGGGCATCCTGTCCCCCATGCTGTGACTAGTCAGTCAGTAGCAAATAAACTTCAGAAACTTGGAGATGACTCAGTATTAACACAACCAGTGTCATTTACACAGGATGATTGGGAGACTCGCCAATTCAATATGAAGTCTCTTGTTCTGAAAGACACCTCATTTTATCTTGGACGAAATGCAGAGCTCACTACTGATATTAGTGCGGATAACTCATCTGTCACCCTTGGCAGTGAAGATGTCTATATTGATCTGAATGACAGTAATGAAAAGAAAGTACAGATTATTCCGCGGCAAGGTCAATCAAAAGCGACAACAGACTCAGATAAAAGTACATTTTATGGAAATGTATCTCTGACCAATAATTCTACTTTAAATATTAATGAATTTTTTACGGGAGGAATAAATAGTACGGATAGTACTATAAATGTATCTTCCACTGGTGCATCTATCAGTGATTACAGTACGTTGACCCGTTCGGCACTGACACTCACCGATAATGCACAACTAATAAGTCAGGCCGGTTTACAATCGGATGACAATGTTGTGCTTGGTTCAGGGGCTGCCCTCTCTTTGTTGAACGAGCAATCGACGACGCCAGCACTTTATTCAGCGGCTGTCTGGGATTTGCAAGGCTCTGGAACTACGTTGAATGTTGGTTCCGGTACAATGATCAGTGGTGATATTACTGCCGACTCAAATGCGACTATTAATTTTGGTGTCAGTACGAATCAAAGTACTCCGTCAGGTGTCTACTATTCCGGTGATATCAACGCATCTGGGGCTGATGTTAGTATTGACCAGACACTATGGAAGCTTAACTCGTCTTCTCAAATGCAAAATTTGGCACTATCTAACAGCCAGCTTGTGATGACTACGGATGGTAAAACCAGCAGCAATATTACGGTTGTTGATAAGTTAATCGCAGAGAACAATATTCTGTATGTGAAACCGACTAAACCGCTTAACGAAATGTCTGTCGGTGATATTCCGTTGATCACGGCAGAAAATGGAACCAACAATACCCAGGCGTTTAAAACTGTGACTCAACAAATGGGTTTTCACTCAATGACCCCTGATATTGAGGTGGTAAATACTGACAGTGCCACACAGTGGCGTCTGAAAGGATTCGATGTTCAGCGTAATAATGCTGCACTCAGTGAAAGTCAGCGCTTTATGGATATCCGGTACAGAAACTTCCTATCTGAGGTGAATAACCTTAACCGACGTATGGGTGATCTACGCGATACCCAAGGAGAAGCCGGTGCCTGGGCACGGTTTATGACCACTTCTGGTTCAGGTGAGGGGGGATTCTCTGATCGTCACATGCATCTGCAAATTGGTGCCGACAAAAAACATCACTTTGATGGAGGCGATCTTTTTACAGGTATCATGATGACTGTTACTGACAGCAAAGCCAGTGGCGAAAGTTACCAGGGGAAAACCCGCTCTGTAGGCGGCGGTTTATACGCATCCACCCTGTTTGATTCAGGATTGTATATTGATGTGGTCGGAAAATATGTCCACCATCGTGACGATTACACAATGCAAACATTAGGGCTTGGTAAGGCAGACGATACTGCCCACTCTTGGTATTTAGGGGCCGAAACCGGTTGGCGCTATCAGTGGAAACCTGATGTGTTTATTGAACCGCAGGTTGAACTGGTCTACGGCACGTTGTCAGGCAATACCTTTAACTGGCAATACAACGGCATGGATATCAGCATGAAGCGTAAAACGGCAAACCCCCTGATTGGCCGTACTGGTGTGGAATTCGGAAAAACGCTGGATGGTCACGACTGGCAGGTTACAGCGAAGGCAGGTTTAAGTTATCAGTTTGACCTGCGGAATTCTGGCACCACTACGTATCGTGATTTTGCTGGTGAGTCCACCGTGTACAACGGTAAAGATGGTCGTATGTTAGCCAACATTGGGATTGATACGCGTATTAAAGACAATACCCGTATCGGCCTGACCGTTGAGAAATCAGCATTTGGTAAGTACAACGTCGATAATGCTATCAATGCGAATATCCGCTATTCATTCTGATATTTAAAAAGATCGTTTCATTTACAAGGCCCGGTATGTGTACGTATCGGGCCATCTTGTGTTTGTCATCACGCTCATATCAATAACATCTGCCCTTTTTTTTAACCCTGGGTCATACTCATATTTTGTTAACAAAAAGGAAACATAATGAAACTCATCGGTAGCTACACCAGCCCGTTTGTACGCAAACTTTCTATTCTGTTGTTAGAAAAGGGCATTACTTTCGAATTTATCAATGAACTGCCCTATAACGTAGACAACGGCGTGGCGAAATTTAACCCGTTAGGGAAAGTGCCGGTGCTGGTGACCGAAGAGGGCGAATGCTGGTTTGATTCGCCAATCATTGCCGAATATATCGAATTAATGAACGTTGCTCCGGCGATGCTGCCGTGCGATCCGCTAGAGTCGTTGCGAGTGCGTAAGATTGAGGCGTTGGCAGATGGCATTATGGATGCCGGGCTGGCTTCGGTGCGTGAGCAGGCGCGCCCGGCGGCGCAGCAGTCTGAAGATGAGCTGTTACGCCAGCGGGAGAAAATCAACCGCAGTCTGGATGTGCTGGAAGGATATCTGGTCGATGGCACGCTCAAAACCGATACGGTCAATCTGGCGACTATCGCTATTGCCTGTGCCGTCGGGTATCTCAATTTCCGCCGCGTTGCGCCGGGCTGGTGTGTGGACCGCCCACACTTAGTCAAACTGGTCGAGAATCTCTTTAGCCGCGAAAGCTTCGCTCGCACCGAACCGCCAAAGGCTTGATGCGCGATATGTCCTCCAGACACTTCTCACGTTACAATCTGCGGTTATGTTAAACGCCCTTCTCCGTGTGAGAGGGCCTTGATGAGCCTGGTTTCCTATGACAACCGAAACGCGTTCCCTCTATAGTCAGCTTCCCGCTATTGATCGCTTATTGCGTGATAGTTCCTTCCTTTCTTTACGTGATACTTATGGCCACACTCGCGTGGTGGAGTTGCTGCGTCAGATGCTTGACGAAGCGCGAGAAGTAATTCGCGACAGTCAGACGCTACCCGCGTGGTGTGAGAACTGGGCGCAAGAAGTCAATGCCCGACTGGCGAAAGAGGCGCAGAGCGCGCTGCGTCCGGTGATCAACCTGACGGGAACGGTGCTGCATACTAATCTTGGTCGGGCATTGCAGGCGGAAGCGGCGGTGGAAGCTGTTGCGCAAGTTATGCGTTCACCGGTGACGCTGGAATATGATCTGGATGACGCCGGGCGTGGGCATCGCGATCGCGCGCTGGCACAGTTGTTGTGCCGCCTTACTGGCGCGGAAGATGCCTGCATCGTCAATAACAATGCGGCGGCGGTGCTGTTAATGCTGGCAGCAACTGCCAGCGGCAAAGAGGTGGTGGTTTCTCGCGGTGAACTGGTGGAGATTGGTGGCTCGTTTCGTATCCCTGACGTAATGCGTCAGGCAGGCTGTACCCTGCATGAAGTAGGAACCACCAACCGTACCCACGCTAATGATTATCGTCAGGCGGTGAATGAAAATACCGCGCTGTTGATGAAGGTGCATACCAGTAACTACAGCATTCAGGGGTTCACCAAAGCGGTAGACGAAGCGGAGTTGGTGGTGCTCGGTAGAGAGCTGGATGTTCCAGTAGTGGCTGATTTAGGCAGCGGTTCGCTGGTCGATCTTAGCCAGTACGGTTTGCCGAAAGAGCCGATGCCGCAGGAGTTGATTGCCGCGGGCGTCAGCCTCGTGAGCTTCTCCGGCGACAAGCTGTTAGGCGGGCCACAGGCAGGGATTATCGTCGGTAAAAAAGAGATGATCGCCCGGCTGCAAAGTCACCCGCTGAAGCGTGCATTACGCGCAGATAAAATGACCCTCGCGGCGCTGGAAGCCACGCTGCGTCTTTATTTACACCCTGAGGCTCTGACAGAAAAATTACCGACCCTGCGTCTGCTTACCCGCAGCGCAGAGGTCATTCAAATCCAGGCGCAACGTTTACAGGCTCCCCTTGCCGCACATTACGGCGCGGAGTTTGCGGTACAAGTTATGCCATGCTTGTCGCAGATCGGCAGTGGTTCGCTGCCTGTTGATCGCCTGCCGAGCGCGGCATTAACGTTTACACCTCATGATGGACGCGGTAGCCACCTTGAGGCATTAGCCGCCCGCTGGCGTGAATTGCCGGTGCCAGTGATTGGCCGCATTTACGACGGGCGTCTGTGGCTGGATTTACGCTGCCTTGAAGATGAGCAACGGTTTTTGGAGATGTTGTTGAAATGATTATTGCGACTGCCGGACACGTTGACCACGGCAAAACGACATTATTACAGGCGATTACTGGCGTAAATGCCGACCGTCTGCCGGAAGAAAAAAAGCGCGGTATGACCATCGATCTCGGCTATGCCTACTGGCCGCAGCCGGATGGACGCGTTCCTGGATTTATTGATGTTCCAGGCCATGAAAAGTTTCTTTCCAACATGCTGGCGGGCGTTGGTGGTATCGATCATGCGCTGTTAGTGGTGGCGTGCGATGACGGCGTGATGGCACAGACCCGTGAGCATCTGGCGATTTTGCAGCTTACCGGTAACCCGATGCTGACCGTCGCGCTGACCAAAGCCGATCGCGTGGACGAAGCGCGCGTTGATGAGGTTGAACGCCAGGTAAAGGAGGTGCTGCGGAAATACGGTTTTGCTGAGGCAAAACTGTTTGTCACCGCAGCGACAGAAGGAAGGGGAATTGATGCTCTGCGCGAACATCTGCTTCAGTTGCCGGAACGTGAACACGCCAGTCAGCACAGTTTCCGCCTCGCTATCGACCGTGCTTTTACCGTAAAAGGTGCCGGGCTGGTGGTGACGGGTACGGCGTTAAGTGGGGAAGTGAATGTTGGCGATTCATTATGGTTGACGGGGGTAAATAAACCGATGCGCGTGCGTGCTCTCCATGCGCAAAATCAACCAACAGAAACCGCCCATGCCGGGCAGCGTATTGCGCTTAATATCGCCGGTGATGCGGAGAAAGAACAGATTAATCGAGGCGACTGGCTGCTGGCAGATGTGCCGCCAGATCCGTTCACGCGGGTGATTGTCGAGCTTCAAACCCATACGCCGCTGACCCAGTGGCAGCCGCTGCATATTCACCACGCCGCCAGCCACGTTACGGGGCGTGTTTCGCTGTTGGAAGATAACCTTGCCGAACTGGTGTTCGACACGCCGCTGTGGTTGGCGGATAACGATCGCTTAGTGCTACGCGATATATCAGCCCGCAACACGCTGGCGGGTGCCCGCGTGGTGATGCTCAACCCGCCGCGCCGCGGTAAACGTAAGCCGGAATATCTGCAATGGCTGGCGTCACTGGCACGGGTGCAGAATGATGCCGAAGCGCTGGCTGTTCACCTGGAGCGCGGTGCGGTGAATCTCGCGGATTTTGCATGGGCGCGTCAGCTCAACGGCGAAGGGATGCGCGAATTGCTGCAACAGCCGGGCTATATTCAGGCCGGTTATAGCTTGCTGAATGCACCGGTTGCTGCTCGCTGGCAGCGTAAAATTCTCGACACATTAGCGGCTTATCATGAACAGCATCGCGACGAACCAGGACCGGGACGCGAACGTCTGCGGCGCATGGCGTTGCCGATGGAAGATGAAGCCCTGGTACTGTTGCTGATTGAAAAGATGCGCGAAAGCGGCGAGATCCACAGCCATCACGGCTGGCTGCATCTGCCGGATCACAAAGCCGGATTTAGCGAAGAGCAGCAGGCTATCTGGCAAAAAGTGGAACCGCTGTTTGGCGACGAGCCGTGGTGGGTACGCGACCTGGCAAAAGAGACGGGGACCGACGAGCAGGCAATGCGCCTGACGCTGCGCCAGGCGGCACAGCAGGGGATAATTACGGCGATCGTCAAAGATCGTTATTATCGCAATGATCGAATTGTCGAGTTTGCCAATATGATCCGTGATCTTGATCAGGAGTGTGGCTCGACCTGCGCGGCGGATTTCCGCGATCGCTTAGGCGTTGGCCGAAAACTGGCGATTCAAATTCTGGAATATTTTGACCGGATTGGCTTTACGCGTCGCCGTGGAAATGATCATTTATTACGTGACGCATTATTATTTCCCGAAAAATAAGGAAATGATTAATTCATAATAAATATGAATTAATACAAAATTCTTATTAATATTAAGGAAGCACGTTGTATGATGAATATAACGTGCTTTTTATTAAAGATATTTTAATAAACGGGAATGTCGATCATATTTTCGAATGAAAATACTTTGTAATCTGCCAGCCCTTTTTACTCTTCCAGGAGTGTTTTATGGCAGCTTCAACCTTTTTTATTCCTTCAGTGAATGTCATCGGTGCTGATTCATTGAATGATGCAATGAATATGATGGCAGAATATGGATTTCGCCGTACATTAATTGTTACTGACAATATGTTAACGAAATTAGGCATGGCGGGTGATGTGCAAAAAGCACTGGAAGAACGCAATATTTTTAGCGTTATTTATGATGGCACCCAGCCGAACCCAACCACGGAAAATGTCGCGACAGGTTTGAAATTACTAAAAGAAAATAACTGTGATAGCGTGATTTCCTTAGGTGGTGGTTCTCCGCACGACTGCGCAAAAGGTATTGCGCTGGTGGCAGCCAACGGTGGTGATATTCGCGATTACGAAGGCGTTGATCGCTCTGCAAAACCGCAGTTGCCGATGATTGCCATCAATACCACTGCGGGCACTGCGTCTGAAATGACCCGTTTCTGCATCATCACCGACGAAGCGCGTCACATCAAAATGGCGATTGTGGATAAACACGTGACTCCGCTGCTTTCTGTCAATGACTCCTCACTGATGATCGGTATGCCGAAATCACTGACTGCCGCTACCGGGATGGACGCCTTAACGCACGCCATCGAAGCGTATGTTTCTATTGCGGCAACGCCGATCACCGACGCTTGCGCATTGAAAGCAGTGACCATGATTGCCGAAAACCTGCCAGTAGCAGTAGAAGATGGCAGCAACGTTAAAGCGCGTGAAGCAATGGCCTACGCTCAGTTCCTCGCGGGTATGGCGTTCAACAATGCCTCTCTGGGGTATGTTCATGCGATGGCGCACCAGCTAGGCGGTTTCTACAACCTGCCGCACGGCGTATGCAATGCCGTTCTGCTGCCGCATGTTCAGGTGTTCAACAGCAAAGTTGCCGGTGCGCGTCTGCGTGACTGTGCGGCGGCAATGGGCGTGAATGTGACGGGTAAAAACGACGCGGAAGGTGCAGAAGCCTGCATTAACGCTATTCGTGAACTGGCGAAGAAAGTGAATATCCCTGCGGGTCTGCGTGACCTGAACGTCAAAGAGGAAGATTTTGCGGTGCTGGCGACCAATGCCCTGAAAGACGCCTGCGGTTTTACTAACCCGATTCAGGCAACTCACGAAGAAATTATGGCGATTTATCGCGCTGCGATGTAATCACCTTCCCGTAACGGCTGGCAAATTGTCAGCCGTTTTTTATCAACTATCTCTGTAATCCTTGCCCGTAAATTTGTGATTGCCGTCGTAAAGCTATCACCGGCTGGCGAAGATTTCACCAACCATGTCTACCCTTGTTATACCTCACACAGCAAGGAGACTACCATGACCAACAATCCCCCTTCAGCACAGATTAAGCCCGGCGAATATGGTTTCCCACTCAAGTTAAAAACCCGCTATGACAACTTTATCGGCGGCGAATGGGTCGCGCCCGCCGACGGCGAGTACTACCAGAACCTGACGCCAGTGACCGGGCAGCTTCTGTGCGAAGTGGCGTCTTCGGGCAAACGCGATATTGATCTGGCGCTGGATGCAGCCCATAAAGCGAAAGATAAATGGGCGCATACCTCGGTGCAGGATCGTGCGGCGATTCTGTTTAAGATTGCCGATCGGATGGAGCAAAATCTGGAACTGTTGGCGACGGCAGAAACCTGGGATAACGGCAAGCCCATCCGCGAAACCAGCGCGGCCGATGTACCGCTGGCAATTGACCATTTCCGCTATTTCGCTTCGTGTATTCGGGCGCAGGAAGGCGGGATCAGTGAAGTGGATAGCGAAACCGTGGCTTATCACTTCCACGAACCGTTAGGTGTGGTGGGGCAAATTATCCCGTGGAACTTCCCGCTGTTGATGGCGAGTTGGAAAATGGCTCCGGCGCTGGCGGCGGGCAACTGTGTGGTGCTGAAACCGGCGCGACTCACTCCACTTTCGGTGCTGCTGCTGATGGAAATCGTGGGTGATTTACTGCCGCCAGGCGTAGTCAACGTGGTCAACGGCGCTGGTGGCGAAATTGGCGAATATCTGGCGACCTCAAAACGCATTGCTAAAGTGGCATTTACCGGCTCAACGGAAGTCGGTCAGCAGATTATGCAGTACGCTACCCAGAACATTATTCCGGTGACGCTGGAGCTGGGCGGTAAGTCGCCAAATATATTCTTTGCTGATGTCATGGATGAAGAAGATGCTTTCTTCGACAAGGCGCTGGAGGGCTTTGCATTGTTCGCCTTCAACCAGGGCGAAGTCTGTACCTGTCCGAGTCGTGCTTTAGTGCAGGAGTCTATCTACGAACGCTTTATGGAACGCGCCATCCGTCGTGTTGAAAGCATTCGTAGCGGTAACCCGCTCGACAGCGTGACGCAAATGGGCGCGCAGGTTTCTCACGGGCAACTGGAAACCATCCTCAATTACATTGATATCGGTAAAAAAGAGGGTGCGGATGTGCTTACCGGCGGGCGGCGTAAGCTACTGGAAGGGGAACTGAAAGACGGCTACTACCTCGAACCGACGATCCTGTTTGGTCAGAATAATATGCGCGTCTTCCAGGAAGAGATTTTTGGCCCGGTGCTGGCGGTGACGACATTTAAGACGATGGACGAGGCGCTGGAGATTGCCAACGATACGCCATATGGCCTGGGCGCAGGCGTCTGGAGTCGTAACGGCAATCTGGCCTATAAGATGGGGCGCGGCATTCAGGCTGGGCGCGTGTGGACCAACTGTTATCACGCTTACCCGGCACATGCGGCGTTTGGCGGCTACAAGCAGTCGGGTATTGGGCGTGAAACCCATAAGATGATGCTGGAGCATTATCAGCAAACTAAGTGTCTGCTGGTGAGCTACTCGGATAAACCGTTGGGGCTGTTCTGATGTGAAAAACGGGTTGCATCGGGTATTCATTGCCTGATGCGACGCTTGCGCGTCTTATCATGCCTACATGGCTCATGCAATATATTGAATTTGCATGATTTTGTAGGCCGGATAAGGCGTTCACGCCGCATCCGGCATAAGCAACGCGCACGTTATCACTATCTGCGACGCTTGCACGTCTTATCGGTTCAAATGTTTACGTCTTAAATAGCTGAATATTTATTGAACTTAAATCGCGCTATCGTGATTGCTACCAAAACATCTGGCTCAGCGGGTGCAGGACTTTATTGGCGGGCAATGGCTGCTGGTAGATATCAATATGAATCAGTTCGAAGGTCGGGCTGAACGAATCAATATTACAATGCAGAAAGGGTTACTGAACAAGATTGATACCTACGTGCGCAATCATCCTGATTACGCCAGCAGAAGTGCGTTTCTGGCAGAAGCTGCCGGACGAGATTACCGACAGCCCAATGATCGATCGTTATGAGAGTTTTATGTTTGTCACTGGTGTGAGCTGGTGTTTTTAATTGACCAGGGAGATGTTGGATAAATTGCGTTAGCAAAATCTATATTAATCATTTGTAATTACGGTGTCGGAGGGGTGTCCGGCACCGCAATGGATTACGGCAGATAAAACACTTCTTGTAGCTCGCTACTGATCGGGCTGTTATTCGGATTAGCGGGCATAACGTCAGTCATATATTTCCACCAACGTTGGCAAACGTCAGTGCTGGCAACCGCATTCCAGCGTTCTTCAGATTCAATTTCCACGCTGGCAAACAGCAAATTTCGCGCTTTATCGAGATAGATAGCGTAGTTGTGCGCGCCGTGAGATTTCAATACCGCTTCCAGTTCCGGCCAGATCGGGTTATGCCGACGTTGATACTCGTCGTGGGCGTCGGGGTTTACCTGCATAACAAAGGCTTTGCGGATCATGTTTACTCCTTACAGCGCCAGCGCGCTAGCCAGTGGCGTAACGCCGAAACGTTTGCCGAGGGCTATCAACTCCTCACGACCGATGGTCTGTTTCATGCCGCCCATCGAATACACTTTTACCAACACTTCCGCCGATTTTTCTGCGGTATCGATCAGGCCAAACGCTTCGTCCAGCGTCGGACCGCTGCCGAAGACGCCGTGGAATGGCCAGAGTACCAGTGAATGTTTTTGCATTTCTTGCGCGGTGGCCTGGCCGATTTCGTCCGTGCCTGGCACCATCCACGGCAGAATGCCGACACCATCCGGGAATACCACCAGGCACTCGGTGCTGCCTTCCCACAGTTGGCGGGTGAAAACAGCCGTGTCATTTTCCAGCACATAGGTGAGGGCGATGAGGTTGGTGGCATGGCAGTGCATGATCACCCGATCTTTACCGTTGGTGGTTTTAATGCGTTTGCAGTGGGAGAGGAAATGAGCCGGAAGTTCGGAGGTCGGAACGGCTTCGTTGGTTAGCCCCCAGAGAATGTGGTAGCCCGCACCGTCACTGTCGACTTTTACGATGCCTAAATTGGCAGCGGGATCGAGCTGGACGTTACGGAAGAATTTGCCGGAACCGGTGACGATAAACGGTGTATTTGCCAGTAAAGGCATTGGCTGACTGAGCGGGATATAGCGCGGTTGTGGATGGAAATTGTCGTGATAAGGCGCGATATCGGCGTCATCCAGGCGCAGCGTCAGGTTGCCGCCGTTGCGCTCGTCCCAACCTTTCAGCCAGGCATCGGTGGTGGCTTTGATCATTCCCTGGACAAACCAGGACTGGGTAATGTTTTGCATGTTCTGTGTTCCTGTAAATTCGGTGTTGTCGGATGCACGACCTGTAGGCCGGATAAGGCACCTGTGCCGCATCCGGCACTCAATGCCTGATACGTCTTATCAGGCATATAACTGTTGCTGACCTGTAGATCGGATAAGTCACTTGTGCCGCATTCAGCGGTATTTACCCGCGTTGACGCAAAATCGTGTTTTCATAAGCCCGCACGCTTTCCAGCCACTCGCTACCCACTGGCGTATCATGACGCTGGCAATACATTTCCCATACCGCCTGCCACGGCAACGATTTCTGCTCTTCCAGCAACGCCAGTCGCGCGGTGTAATCGCCCGCCGCTTCCAGCTTGCGCAGTTCGGCTGTCGGTTCTAACAACGCACGCAGCAGAGCTTTTTTCATATTGCGTGTACCAATGACCCATGCGGCAATGCGGTTGATGGAGGCATCAAAGAAGTCGAGGCCGATATGTACCCGGTCAAACAGGTCATGACGGACGATCTCGCTGGCGATCGCCTGGGTTTCATCATCCAGCAGCACGACGTGATCGCTGTCCCAGCGTACCGGGCGGCTGACGTGCAGCAGCAACTGCGGCACATACAACATGGCGGCGGAAATCTTGTCGGAAATGACTTCAGTCGGGTGGAAGTGTCCGGCATCCAGGCACAGCGCAGTCTGGCGGCTGGTGGCATAACCCATATAAAACTCATTAGAGCCAACCGTATAGCTCTCCGCGCCAATACCAAACAATTTGCTCTCTACGGCGTCGATATGGTGCGCCGGATCCAGCTTTTCGCTGATCACTTCATCCAGTGCTGCCAGCAAACGCTGGCGCGGGGCAAGGCGGTCAATGGTGATATCTTTCATGCCATCCGGGATCCAGATGTTCATCACTGATGGCGTGCCGAGTTGTTCGCCAAAATAGGCCGAAACGCGGCGGCTGGCCTTACAATGATCAATCCAGAACTGGCGAATGCGGTCGTCGGCATGTGAGAGCGTAAAGCCATCGGCGCTTAGCGGATGCGAGAAACAGGAAGGGTTAAAATCCAGACCGAGTTGATTAGCTTTCGCCCATTCAACCCAGTTTTTGAAGTGTTCAGGTTTGATTTGGTCACGCGAGACTGGCGTGTCTGACTCCAGATAGATCGCATGTAAATTAAGCCGTTTCGGCCCCGGAATCAGCCGCATAGCCTGTTCCAAATCGACACGCAGCTCTTCGGCATTGCGCGCTTTTCCCGGGTAGTTGCCGGTGGCCTGAATCCCTCCAGTCAGCGAACCTTCCGGGTTTTCAAAACCAGAAACATCATCGCCCTGCCAGCAGTGCATTGAAACGGGTAAGCGATCAAGTTGGCGCAGTGCCTCCTCGACATCAATCCCTACCGCCGCGAAACGCTGTTTCGCCAGTTCCCAGGCCTGTTCCAGTTGAGTGGTCATGCGCAAAGCTCCTTAGTCTGTCGTGTAGAGCGAAACTGCGCCACATAGTGGGCAATTTCACTGTCAGGATTAGGGGTAAAGGTGGTCAGATTCGCAGTGGCGCTTACCACCTGACGGAAATCATCCACATTGTTGAGTTCATCCAGCGCCATTAACTGGATGCCGATATTGCCGAGCGTTGAAGCTTCTACAGGCCCGGCGATCACCCGAGTACCGCAGGCATCGGCGCACAACTGGTTGAGTAGTGCGTTCTGGCTGCCGCCGCCGACAATATGCAGTTGCGAGAAATCTTCACCGCGTAGCTGTGCCAGTTCATGCAGCACATCGGCATACAGCACTGCCAGACTGTCGAAAATACAGCGCGCCAGTTCAGCATCACTTTCTGGGATCGGTTGCGCCGTTTCCCGACACGCAGCCTGAATTTCGCTGCACATCGCGTCAGGATTAATAAAGCGATCGTCATTGGGATTGATGATGAAGCGGCAGGCCGGAAGCGCCTGTGTCGCAGCGATAAGTGCCGGAAGATCGTTGATTTGCCGCTCCTGAAGCACCCGCTGAAGCAGCCATAAGCCCATAATATTTTTCAGCACCCGATAGCGACCTTCCGCACCACCTTCATTGGTGATGTTGGCTGCCAGCGCCGCATCATTGGTGAATGGCGTCTGGCTTTCGAAGCCCATCAATGACCAGGTTCCGGAGGAGAGGTAAGCGGCGCGTGATCCGTTTAACGGCGAAGCGATAACCGCGCTGGCGGTATCATGGCTGGCAACGGCGACCACAGGAATTTCATTACCCTGCGGACAAATCCAGTGACCAATGACATTGCCCGGATGCGTCGGGCGGCCAAACCAGGCTTTGTTGGCACCGCTCCACGCCAGCAGGGAGTCATCCCAGTCATCGCTATTGATATTGACCAGTTGCGTGGTGGTGGCGTTTGTGTACTCCCAGTTCATCTTGCCGGTCAGGCGATAACTAAAGTAATCCGGCATTAGCAGAGCGTGAGCAATGTGTGGAATAAGTTCGGGTTGTTGCTCTGTCAGCGCACGTAGCTGATAGATCGTATTGAAGGGCAAAAACTGAATGCCGCTACGCTGATAAATATCGCGCTTTCCATATTGCTGTTGTGCCAGCGCCATCAGACCACTGGTGCGGCTATCTCGATAAGCAACAGGTAGACCCACGCGCTGACCGTGTTGGTCGAGTAGTACATAGTCCACGCCCCAGGTATCAATACCGATGCTATCGATACGAATCCCTTCCTCACAAACCTTGTTTAGCCCAAGGCGAATGGCGCTCTCCAGGCTATCCACATCCCAGGTGACATAGCCGTTCCGGTTATGCAGTCCATTGTTAAATCGGTGGATTTCACGCAGCATCAGGCTGCGACATTCACGGGAGTAACGCGCCAGCATCACGCGCCCACTGGATGCGCCGAGATCGACGGCGACACAATTGCGAAAGGTCATAATGTGATCCTGCTGAATTTCATTACGACCAGTCTAAAAAGCGCCCGAGTTCGCTACCTTCTTGTTACTGACAGGAAAATACACCACTGGCAACCAGGGAAAGATGAACGTGATAGCGTTCACAATTTTCTGAATTGTGGTGGTGTGATGTTTGCCGCATTTCCTGAAAATTCACGCTGTATCTTGAAAAATCGACATTTTTTACGAGTTTTGCCGTCAAAAATTTAAGGTAAGAACCAAACCGCTTGATTACTATTCCGCCATGTTGATGACATCAGGAGGCCAGTATGACCGTATTACAAAGTGTGGATTTTTTTCCGTCTGGTCACGCGTCCGTGGCGATAGAACCCCGGCTTCCGCAAGCTGATTTCCCTGAGCATCACCATGATTTTCATGAGATTGTGATTGTTGAATATGGCACGGGTATCCACATTTTCAATGGGCAGCCTTATACCATCTCCGGTGGCACAATCTGCTTCGTGCGCGATCATGATCGGCATTTATACGAACATACGGACAATCTGTGTTTGACCAATGTGCTGTATCGCTCACCGGATCGATTTCAGTTTCTCGCCGGGCTGCATCAGCTTCTTCCGCAAGAGCTGGACGGGCAATATCCGTCTCACTGGCGCGTGAGCCAAAGCGTATTGCAGCAGGTGCGGCAACTGGTTTCGCAACTGGAACAGCATGAAAGGGCGAATGATTTACCCTCGAAAGCCAGTCGCGAGATTTTGTTTATGCAATTACTGCTCTTGCTGCGTAAAAACAGTTTGCAGGAGAGTATGGAAAGTCGTGAATCACGTCTGAACTTGCTCCTGGCCTGGCTGGAGGAGCATTTTGCCGACGAGGTGAATTGGGAAACGGTGGCGGATAAGTTTTCTCTGTCACTACGCACTTTGCATCGTCAGCTAAAACAGCAAACCGGTTTGACTCCCCAGCGTTACCTTAACCGTTTACGGTTGGTGAAGGCGCGTCATCTGTTACGTCATAGCGAGGCCAGCGTGACCGAAATCGCATATCGCTGCGGGTTCAGCGACAGTAACCACTTTTCGACGCTGTTTCGCCGTGAGTTTAACTGGTCACCGCGTGATATTCGCCAGGGGCGGGATGGTTTTCTGCAATAACGCGAATCTTCTCAACGTATTTCCACGCCAGATTATGAATAATCAAATGCGTTTTCTGGCTGAGGTGGCACGGTGGTTCATCAGTTAATCCTTCGCAAAAAAGATTTTTTTGCCAGCGAACAGCAGGCGGTCGCTGTTGCTGACCGTTATCCGCAGGATGTCTTTGCCGAACATACACATGATTTTTGTGAACTGGTGATCGTCTGGCGCGGTAATGGTCTGCATGTGCTCAACGATCGCCCTTATCGCATTACCCGTGGCGATCTCTTTTATATTCACGCTGATGATAAACACTCCTACGCTTCCGTTAACGATCTGGTGTTGCAGAACATTATTTATTGTCCGGAGCGACTGACGCTTAGTCTTGACTGGCAGGGGGCGATTCCGGGATTTAACGCCAGCGCAGGACAATCACACTGGCGTTTAGGTAGCGTAGGCATGGCACAGGCGCGGCAGGTTATCGGTCAGCTTGAGCACGAAAGCAGTCAGCATGCACCGTTCGCCAACGAGATGGCGGAGTTACTGTTTGGGCAGTTGGTGATGCTTTTGAAGCGTCATCGTTACACCAGTGATTCGTTGCCGCCAACATCCAGCGAAACGTTGCTGGATAAGCTGATTACCCGGCTGGCGGCCAGCCTGAAAAGTCCCTTTGCGCTGGATAAATTTTGTGATGAGGCATCGTGCAGTGAACGCGTCCTGCGTCAGCAATTTCGCCAGCAGACCGGCATGACCATCAATCAATATCTGCGGCAGGTCAGAGTGTGCCATGCGCAATATCTTCTCCAGCATAGCCGCCTGTTAATCAGTGATATCTCGACAGAATGTGGCTTTGAAGACAGCAACTACTTTTCGGTGGTGTTTACCCGGGAAACCGGGATGACGCCCAGCCAGTGGCGTCATCTCTGTTCCCAGAAAGATTAATTCGCCATGCTCATACCAACGATGTTGGCGACGACAATAATCACCACACAGCCGAGGCTCAACACCGTTACCGGACGGCGACCCGCATTGTTCCACTCTTTCAGAACCAGACCGACGATACCGCCGCACAGAACGTAGAAACTCATATGCAGCATCCAACTGATGTAGTCATATTGCGCCGGAATGCGGGCGTGACCCCAGGCATAGAAAAAGAATTGCAGATACCACATCAAACCGCCCAGCGCCGAGAGCAATATGTTGTGAATGATCAGCGGTTTTGCCAGCGAGAAGTCGGCTTTTAGCGACAAATCTTTCACTTTTGCCAGACGAATAAAACAGAAACCGAGGTTAATAATCGCGCCGCCGCCCATGATGACAACATAGCTTGGCAGAGCGACATACAATGGATCAACACCCAACGCGGCAGCCGCTTCATGCATTGGTTTTGCGGCGTTCATCGCAAAGGACATCCCTGCAGAGAAAATGCCGCATATCACCGCCAGTACCAGCCCTTTTTTCAGGTTGAACTCTTCGGCTTTAATGCCCATTTTGCGCTCTTTCAATTGCCCGGCGCGGGTCACAATTCCCACGCCAATCAGCGCTACCAGCACGCCGAGCAACGTCATTCGCCCACCGTCGGTATTAATTAACACATCGAAATTGCCGTTGATAATTGGCGTCATCAGTGTACCGACGATCAACGTAATGCCAATGGCGATACCTATCCCCATCGACATGCCGAGATAACGCATGGTCAGGCCGTAGTTGATATTACCAATCCCCCACATTGCGCCAAACAAAAATACCGGCAGCAAGGTAGAGAGGCTGAACGAGCTATAATATGCCCAGAAATCAGGTAGTAGCATGGCGCTGATAGCCCACGGCAGAATAATCCACGAGACAATTCCACCGACTGACCACATGGTTTCCCATGACCATTTTTTTACTTTTTTGAACGGAGCGTAAAAACAGGCTGCACTGGCCGCGCCGATCAAATGCCAAAAAATCCCCATCGTAATCGCGTTACTCATTTTCTTATCCTCATCATTTTTCGTCGCGTCACATCTCCGACGAGATGAGTGTAAAAATCGTGCTGTCGATTAACCTTTCGCCTGTTGCCGCCGTTGCCGATTTACTGGCAATCACGGCATTAAGTGGGTGATTTGGCTCACATCTCTGGCATTTTCCTGCAAAACCATATCCTTACGAAAAGTACGGCATTGATAATCATTTTCAATATCATTTAATTAACTATAATGAACCAACTGCTTACGCGGCATTAACAATCGGCCGCCCGACAATACTGGAGATGAATATGAGCTACACCCTGCCATCCCTGCCGTATGCTTACGATGCCCTGGAACCGCACTTCGATAAGCAGACCATGGAAATCCACCACACCAAACACCATCAGGCCTACGTCAACAACGCTAACGCGGCGCTGGAAAGCCTGCCAGAATTTGCCAACCTGCCGGTTGAAGAGCTGATCACTAAGCTGGATCAACTGCCAGCAGACAAGAAAACCGTTTTGCGCAACAACGCAGGCGGCCATGCTAACCACAGCCTGTTCTGGAAAGGCCTGAAAAAAGGCACCACCCTGCAGGGCGATCTGAAAGCGGCTATCGAACGTGATTTCGGTTCCGTTGATAACTTCAAAGCAGAATTTGAGAAAGCGGCAGCTTCCCGCTTTGGTTCCGGCTGGGCATGGCTGGTGCTGAAAGGCGATAAACTGGCGGTGGTTTCTACTGCTAACCAGGACTCCCCGCTGATGGGCGAAGCTATCTCTGGCGCTTCCGGCTTCCCTGTTCTGGGTCTGGATGTGTGGGAACACGCTTACTACCTGAAATTCCAGAACCGCCGTCCGGACTACATTAAAGAGTTCTGGAACGTGGTGAACTGGGACGAAGCAGCGGCACGTTTCGCCGCGAAAAAATAATCGCATATTGCCTGCTGCAATGAGGCGTTAACGCCATTTGCCAGCATAAAAAACAAACCATCGTAGATAGCGGTGGTTTTTTTGTGATCAATTTCAAAATAAAAACAATGATCCTATAAAAATAAAACAACGTTTCAATTTGTGTGGTTTTGATCACTTTTATTGCTCTGTTGAATGTCTATCTTCGTTTCCATCAACACTGATGCACCGTGAAGGACGTATGCATCAGCCTATAAAAATATGCCGATAGGTGATGAAAATGCAGATAAAACGCACGATAGAAAAAATCCCAGGGGGGATGATGCTCATCCCGTTGTTCCTTGGCGCACTGTGTCACACCTTCTCGCCAGGGGCGGGAAAATACTTTGGCTCATTCACTAACGGGATGATTACCGGCACGGTGCCGATTCTGGCGGTGTGGTTTTTCTGCATGGGGGCGTCGATCAAATTAAGCGCGACGGGAACGGTGTTGCGTAAATCCGGCACGTTGGTGGTAACCAAAATTGCTGTTGCATGGGTGGTTGCGGCAATTGCCTCGCGCATTATTCCCGAACATGGCGTTGAAGTCGGATTCTTTGCCGGACTTTCAACGCTGGCGCTGGTGGCGGCAATGGATATGACCAACGGCGGGCTTTACGCTTCGATCATGCAACAGTATGGCACCAAAGAAGAGGCCGGAGCGTTTGTGTTGATGTCGCTGGAGTCCGGGCCGCTCATGACGATGATTATTCTGGGAACCGCCGGAATTGCCTCGTTCGAACCGCATGTTTTTGTCGGTGCGGTATTACCGTTCCTCGTAGGCTTTGCGTTAGGGAATCTTGACCCTGAGTTGCGAGAATTTTTCAGCAAAGCAGTCCAGACGCTGATCCCGTTCTTTGCCTTTGCATTGGGCAATACCATTGATTTAACCGTGATTGCTCAGACTGGTTTGCTGGGGATCTTGCTGGGTGTGGCGGTGATTGTCGTGACCGGTATTCCATTGATTATTGCTGATAAGTTGATTGGTGGTGGCGATGGTACTGCCGGAATTGCGGCTTCCAGTTCTGCCGGTGCTGCGGTGGCTACGCCGGTACTGATTGCAGAAATGATCCCGGCCTTTAAACCTATGGCTCCAGCAGCAACCTCACTGGTGGCAACGTCGGTGATTGTGACTTCGATTCTGGTGCCGATTTTGACTTCTGTCTGGTCGCGTAAAGTTAAAGCCAGAGTGGCGAAGATCGAAATATTAGGTGCGGTGAAATAATCCCCCATCCATTTAAATCAAGGGGCCGGATGGTTTGTCGTCATCCGGCTTCTTGCGTTATCTGACAAAGACCTCGTCAATTGTTCGACATTCACTTTCGCTTAACTCGCCACCCGCATTGCGTGATACTCCAGTGCAATAACCAAACTTACGCGATACCACCGTCTTGATAGTAGTGACAAAATCCTCACCAATGGCGTAGATGGACATATAAGTGCCAATCTGTTGCTGAATCTCTTGTAAAGCCGCCAGGTCGCCGCGTTTGAAGGCTTCACGGGCTTCGACAAACAGTTCCGGCATAACGTTGTTCAGGCCGGATATTATCCCCGCGCCACCGGCTAGCAGATTAGGAATGTAATACTCGTCATAGCCCGAAAGTACAGCAAAATCAGAACGAACAGACTGTGTTGCCTGAATCATGCTGCGAGTGTGTGACTGGCAATCGACAGTGTCTTTAATCCCGGCAAAGTGAGGAAATTCACTCGCCAGCGTGGCGACCAGGTCTGGGGTTAAATCACAACCGGTCCGCGCCGGGAAGTTATATGCGAACCATTTTCCCCGTAACTCGCGACCCAGATGGCGGAAATAGCTTAATAATTGCTTCGCCGTCTGGCCGTAGTAGTAAGGCGGCAGGATCATCACTGCATCATAGCCTGTGCGATACGCTTCTTGTGCCATCACCAGTACATCGTGAGTGCAGGTGGAAGAAACGTTAGCGACCATTTTTAATGTGCTCATGGTACGCGCCTCGCGGATAAGCATGAGTCTCTCTTCGAGGGTGAAAGAGGCAAATTCACCAATGCTGCCCATCAGCAATATCACATCAATGTTGGCTTCCGTTAATCGCTGCAGATGTCGCTTCAGCCCGTTAAGATCCACATTACCGTCTTTATCCATTGGCGTAATGGAAGGACACCAGACGCCAGAAAACTGTGTTTGCTCGGTCACGTTGAACACTCCTTATAATGAAATGGCGTTTCAAATTCATCTCATTGATAACATTTCTAAGGCGTCATCATGTGAACCGTGCTCTCATTTTGCGCGCCTGACGTAAAATAAATATGGTCTAATGGGGAAATTTCTCGGTGGAGAGGGAACAGATGCGATATCCAGTTGATGTATACGCAGGCAAGGTTCGGGAATATCCGGAAAGCCGTCCAAGTGCGATTGCGAAAATCCAGGTCGATGGCGAGTTGATGTTGACAGAGCTGGGGCTGGAAGGTGACGAGCAGGCAGAGAAGAAAATTCATGGCGGACCAGACAGAGCGCTGTGTCACTATCCTCGTGAACATTATCTTTATTGGGCGCGGGAATTTCCGGAACAGGCGGATTTGTTTGTTGCGCCTGCGTTTGGTGAAAACCTCTCAACCGACGGTCTGACGGAAAGCAATGTTTATATTGGCGATATTTTCCGCTGGGGCGAGGCTTTGATTCAGGTTACCCAACCGCGGTCACCGTGCTTTAAACTCAATTATCATTTTGACATCAGCGATATGGCGCAGTTGATGCAAAATGCCGGAAAAACTGGCTGGTTATATAGCGTGATTGCGCCGGGGTTGATATCTGCAGATGCGCCGCTGGAGTTGGTTTCCCGCGTCAGTGATGTCACCGTGCAGGAGGCAATAGCCATTGCGTGGCATATGCCGTTTGATGATGAGCAGTATCACCGTTTACTCTCCGCTGCCGGGCTGTCGAAAAGCTGGACGCGGACGATGCAGAAGCGCCGACTTAGCGGCAAGATTGAAGATTTTTCGCGGCGTTTGTGGGGAAAATAAAAAGCGGAGAGTAGGCCTGATAAGACGCAACCAGCGTCGCATCAGGCATCCGCTCAAATGCCGGATGCGGCGTAAACGCCTTATCCGGCTTATAAAAGCTGCCTGCGCGGTGTTTAGCTCCGCTTATACAGCGGCAGCCAAATTACCAGCCGTAAACCGCCCAGCGGACTGTCTTCAGCTTTCACCCAACCACGGTGCTGCTGGATGGCGGTTTCGACAATCGCCAGCCCCAGACCCGTACCGCCAGATTCACGATCGCGCGCTTCATCGGTGCGATAAAACGGACGGAAAATCTGTTCGCGATCTTCCGGGCTAACGCCAGGACCATCGTCATCCACCGTAATGGTGATACCGTCTTTATCTACCGCGAAGCCCACTTCAATCTTCGTATGGGAATAACGCAGGGCATTACGGACAATGTTTTCCAGCGCACTTTCCAGGGCATTTGGGTTGCCGTACAGCGGCCACGGCCCTGGCGGGAAGTTAACGGTAAACGACTTGCCCATCTGCTCCGCTTCGAACGCTGCGTTATCCAGCACTTCGCTCCACAACTGGTTGGCTTTGATGGTCTCGCTTACCAGCGCGTTTTTCTGCTGATTACGTGACATCACCAACAGGTCGTTGATCATGCTGTCCAGACGTTGTGCTTCGGTTTCAATGCGCTCCAGTTCCTTACTTTCGCCACTACGACGGCGCAGTAACGCCGTACCCAGTTGCAGACGCGTCAGCGGCGTGCGCAGCTCGTGAGAGATATCAGAAAGCAGGCGCTGCTGGGAGGTCATCATGCGTTCCAGCGCAGTCACCATCTGGTTAAAACTGGCACCTGCGGCAAGAAATTCTTGTGGCCCCGCTTCCAGTTCCGGGTGCTGACGTAAGTTCCCCTGAGCGACTTCATCGGCAGCGTTTTTCAGCTTGCGCGCCGGTTTTGCCAGACTCCAGGCCAACCACAACAGCAACGGCGTACTGACCAACATGGTGACAATTAACAGTAATAGCGGGCGGTCAAACAGTAAGTTGATGAAATCGGATTGAGAACTGCTGGCCGGGCGAATCAGATAGAGCTGGTAATTATCTTCACCGTCGCGCACAGAGAACGGCCCGACCAGTTCCACGCGACCATACTTTTTCTTCTGCGGGTGATCGGCGTTATCCGCCTGACCAATAAAGTTGCGAATGATCTGCATTTCGCTGCGTTCAGCACCGATCACGCGGCCTTCGGTGGTTACCAGTAATAAACGCTGACCAGGTGGTGCCCATTTATCAATGGCACGGAACAGGCGACGCCACCACATTAAATCGTTGGGGGGATCGTTCGCCAGTTCCGCTTCGACATGCTGCTCAATCATCAGCCCCTGACGCTGTTCGCTATCCAGAAGCTCGGTCATCTGGCGTGAATCGAGCTTGGGTAACATCAAAACCAGCATCAACACCAGCGCCAGCGTCAGCCAGAAGATGGCGAAGATGCGCGCGGTTAAACTGCCTATCATGAAGCAGAAACCATCAGATAGCCGCGACCACGCAACGTTTTAAACCACGGATGCCCGTCTTTGCGATCCGGCAGCTTACGGCGCAGGTTGGAGATGTGCATATCGATAGCACGGTCGAAAGGCGTCAGGCGTTTGCCCAGCACTTCCTGGCTTAAATGCTCGCGAGAAACTACCTGGCCCAGATGCTGCGCCAGCAAATAGAGCAGGGTAAATTCAGTACCGGTTAACTCCAGCGTTTGTCCGTCGAAGCTGGCTTCCTGACGACCTGGATTCAGCACTAACGCATCTACTTCCAGCGTCGGTGAACCGTTGTCGCTATTTTGCTGTTGCTCGCTCCAGTGCGAACGGCGCAGGATCGCGCGAATACGTGCAACCAACTCACGATCATTAAACGGTTTCGGGAGATAGTCATCCGCGCCCAGCTCAAGGCCAAGAACGCGATCAAGTTCACTGCCGCGCGCTGTTAACATAATGACAGGCGTCTGGTGTGTCTGGCGAAGTGCCTTCAATGTATCGATACCATTTTTCTTCGGCATCATCACATCAAGCAAAAGTAAATCAATGCTGTCGTCCAGAAGATCAAGCGCCTGTTCTCCATCATGGGCAACAATCACGTCGAAACCTTCCATCTCGAGCAGTTCCTTTAACAGGGACGTTAGCTCTCGGTCATCATCAACTAACAAGATTTTATTCATTCTTTAATTACCTCCGAGGCAGAAATTACGTCATCAGACGTCGCTAATCCATGACTTTACGTTGTTTTACACCCCCTGACGCATGTTTGCAGCCTGAATCGTAAACTCTCTATCGTTGAATCGCGACAGAAAGATTTTGGGAGCAAATGATGCGCATAGTTACCGTTGCCGTCATGGCCTCAACGCTGGCAGTCAGTTCACTAAGCCACGCTGCTGAAGTCGGTTCAGGCGATAACTGGCATCCGGGCGAAGAACTTGCGCAGCGCAGTACGCAGAGCCATATGTTCGACGGCATAAGTTTAACCGAACATCAGCGTCAGCAGATGCGAGATCTTATGCAACAGGCCCGGCACGAACAGCCTCCTGTTAATGTTAGCGAAGTGGAGACAATGCATCGCCTTGTCACCGCAGAAAATTTTGATGAAAACGCTGTGCGCGCTCAGGCAGAAAAAATGGCGAAAGAGCAGATCGCTCGCCAGGTTGAGATGGCTAAAGTCCGCAACCAAATGTATCACCTGTTAACGCCGGAGCAGCAAGCGGTTTTAAACGAGAAACATCAACAGCGAATGGAGCAGTTGCGCGACGTGACGCAATGGCAAAAAAGTTCATCGTTGAAGCTATTGAGTAGTAGCAACTCACGTTCCCAGTAGTAAACCCTGTTTTCCTTGCCATAGACACCATCCCTGTCTTCCCCCACATGATGTGGGGGTTTTTTTTATCCTCAATTTGCCAGTTGCTTAATGCATTGCAGATGATTTGCTTCCGTTATACTACCGTCAGTTGATAGCGGGAGTATTTATGAATCAATCTTATGGACGGCTGGTCAGCCGGGCGGCGATTGCTGCGACGGCGATGGCTTCGCTGCTATTGCTGATTAAAATTTTTGCATGGTGGTATACCGGTTCGGTGAGTATTCTCGCCGCGCTTGTCGACTCGTTGGTGGATATTGGTGCGTCACTGACCAATTTATTGGTGGTGCGTTATTCGTTGCAACCGGCGGATGACGAACATACTTTTGGTCATGGTAAAGCGGAATCCCTGGCTGCGTTGGCGCAAAGTATGTTTATCTCTGGTTCGGCGTTGTTTTTGTTTTTAACCGGGATCCAACATCTGATTTCACCGACGCCAATGAATGATCCTGGTGTCGGTATTATCGTCACAATTGTCGCGTTAGTTTGCACCATCGTTCTTGTCTCGTTTCAGCGTTGGGTGGTTCGCCGTACACAAAGTCAGGCGGTGCGTGCAGATATGCTCCATTATCAGTCTGATGTTATGATGAACGGCGCGATTTTGCTGGCACTTGCATTATCCTGGTACGGCTGGCATAGCGCAGATGCCCTGTTTGCTTTGGGTATTGGCATCTATATTTTATATAGTGCGTTACGCATGGGGTATGAGGCGGTACAGTCATTGCTGGATCGCGCGTTACCCGATGAGGAGCGGCAGGAAATTATTGATATCGTGACTTCCTGGCCGGGAGTAAGCGGCGCTCACGATCTTCGCACGCGGCAGTCAGGGCCGACTCGCTTTATTCAGATTCATTTGGAAATGGAAGACTCTCTGCCTCTGGTTCAGGCGCATATGGTGGCTGATCAGGTAGAGCAGGCTATTTTACGGCGTTTTCCAGGCTCGGATGTCATTATTCATCAGGACCCTTGTTCCGTCGTGCCCAGGGAAGGTAAACGGTTTGAGCTATCATAATGCTTGCGAAAAGAGAGCCAGACCCGCATTTTGTGTATAAATTACCGCCATTTGGCCTGACCTGAATCAATTCAGCAGGCAGTGGTTGTTATACTATCTGCATATTCGTTTGGTGTTCGATATGCAGAATCGACTTCCGGCAACAGATTTCATTTTGCATTCCAAAGTTCAGAGGTAGTCATGATTAAGAAAATCGGTGTGTTGACAAGTGGCGGTGATGCGCCTGGCATGAACGCAGCAATCCGTGGTGTCGTACGTGCGGCGCTGTCGGAAGGTCTGGAAGTCATGGGGATTTATGACGGCTATCTTGGCCTGTATGAAGACCGTATGGTTCAGCTTGACCGTTACAGTGTGTCTGACATGATCAACCGTGGTGGTACATTCCTCGGTTCTGCGCGCTTCCCTGAATTCCGCGACGAAAACATCCGCGCGGTGGCTATCGAAAACCTGAAAAAACGTGGCATCGATGCGCTGGTTGTTATCGGTGGTGACGGTTCCTACATGGGGGCAATGCGTCTGACCGAAATGGGTTTCCCATGCATTGGTCTGCCGGGCACCATCGACAATGATATCAAAGGTACTGACTACACCATCGGTTTCTTCACTGCACTGAGCACTGTTGTAGAAGCGATCGACCGTCTGCGTGATACATCTTCTTCTCACCAGCGTATTTCAGTGGTGGAAGTAATGGGTCGTTACTGTGGCGACCTGACTCTGGCTGCAGCAATCGCCGGTGGTTGTGAATTTGTTGTTGTACCGGAAGTCGAATTCAGCCGTGAAGATCTGGTAAACGAAATCAAAGCGGGTATTGCGAAAGGTAAGAAACACGCGATTGTGGCGATCACTGAACACATGTGCGATGTCGATGAACTGGCGCATTTCATCGAGAAAGAAACCGGTCGTGAAACTCGTGCAACCGTGCTGGGCCACATCCAGCGTGGTGGTTCTCCGGTGCCTTATGACCGTATTCTGGCTTCCCGTATGGGCGCATATGCGATTGATCTGCTGCTGGCAGGCTACGGTGGTCGTTGCGTAGGTATTCAGAACGAACAACTGGTTCACCATGACATCATCGACGCTATCGAAAACATGAAGCGTCCGTTCAAAGGTGATTGGCTGGACTGCGCGAAAAAACTGTATTAATGATATCGGGAAAAGGCAGATTTCTTTTGCCTGAAACCGATGACAAAAGCAAAAATGCCTGATGCGCTTCGTTTATCAGGCCTATATGAATTCTGCAATTTATTGAATTTGCAAATTTTTGTAGGCCGGATAAGGCGGTTACGCCGCATCCGGCATGAACAAGCGTACATTGTCAGCAATTTGAGGCGGATTCATTCCGCCTTTTTTACTCCCCCATATATACCCTCAAGTTATATCCAATCTTTTTTTATTCTTTAATGTTTGATTCACGTTCTGGCACGCTTTGCTTATCACAACACAACATAAGAGAACCGGGCGATGAACAAGTGGGGCGTAGGGTTTACATTTTTGCTGGCGGCGACCAGCGTTATGGCAAAGGATATTCAGCTTCTTAACGTTTCGTATGATCCTACGCGCGAGTTGTACGAACAATACAACAAAGCGTTCAGTGCCCACTGGAAGCAGCAAACGGGCGATAACGTAGTGATTCGTCAGTCGCACGGCGGCTCAGGTAAACAGGCAACGTCGGTGATTAACGGCATAGATGCTGATGTAGTGACGCTGGCGCTGGCTTACGACGTGGATGCGATTGCTGAACGTGGTCGAATTGATAAAAACTGGATCAAACGTCTGCCAGATAACTCCGCGCCGTACACCTCCACCATTGTCTTCCTGGTGCGCAAGGGTAATCCGAAGCAAATCCATGACTGGAATGACCTGGTTAAGCCCGGTATTTCAGTGATCACGCCTAACCCGAAAAGCTCTGGTGGCGCCCGCTGGAACTACCTGGCAGCGTGGGGATACGCGCTGCATCACAATAATAACGATCAAGCGAAAGCACAGGATTTCGTGCGGTCGTTGTATAAAAACGTTGAAGTTCTGGATTCCGGCGCGCGTGGCTCTACTAATACTTTCGTCGAACGTGGTATTGGTGATGTGCTGATAGCCTGGGAAAACGAAGCACTGCTGGCAACGAATGAATTGGGGAAAGATAAATTCGAAATCGTCACGCCGAGCGAGTCTATTCTCGCGGAACCGACGGTGTCGGTTGTTGATAAAGTGGCGGAGAAAAAAGGCACCAAAGAGATCGCAGAAGCCTACCTGAAATATCTCTATACCCCAGAAGGTCAGGAGATTGCAGCCAAAAACTATTACCGTCCGCGCGATCCGGAGATAGCGAAAAAATATGAAAACGCTTTTCCGAAGCTGAAATTGTTTACCATCGATGAAGAGTTTGGCGGCTGGACGAAGGCGCAAAAAGAGCATTTTTCTAACGGTGGTACGTTCGACCAAATCAGCAAACGTTAATTTTGTTGAAGGTAACCAGGCCCGGAGGCATCTTGCGACCGGGTTTTTTATTTGTCACGATTTTGCGTTACCCTTGCATCTCTTTGAGGTACAGGGAAAAAACGATGAAAAAAACGGTTATTTTCATTTTGGTGATGATAGTTATCGCCGTTGCTGCGGGTTTCGGCTACTGGAAATTTACCGGTGATTCGGAGGTATTACGTAAGATTGTCCTTGAGCAATGTTTGCCCAATCAGCAGCAAAACCAAAACCCTTCGCCATGTGTGGAGGTAAAACCTAATGCCGGGTATGTGGTTTTAAAAGACATTAACGGCCCACTGCAATATCTGTTGATGCCAACGTATCGTATTAACGGTACTGAAAGCCCTTTGTTGACCGATCCTTCAACGCCTAACTTCTTTTGGTTGGCCTGGCAGGCGCGTGATTTTATGAGCCAAAAATACGGTCAGCAGATTCCCGATCGTGCGGTATCTCTGGCGATTAACTCCCGCACCGGGCGCACGCAAAATCATTTTCATATTCATATTTCTTGTATTCGTCCAGATGTACGCGAACAACTGGATAACAATCTGGCGAACATCAGTAGTCGTTGGTTGCCGCTGCCGGGCGGATTACAGGGGCATGAATACCTGGCGCGTCGGGTAACTGAAAGCGAATTAGTACAACGTAGTCCGTTTATGATGTTAGCGGAAGAAGTGCCTGGGGCACGGGAACATATGGGAAGTTACGGGCTGGCGATGGTACGACAGAGTGATAACTCGTTTGTATTGCTGGCGACGCAACGAAATCTCCTGACGCTGAATCGTGCTTCAGCCGAGGAAATTCAGGATCATCAGTGTGAGATTTTGCGTTAAGGCGAGTTAAGTGCCGGATGTGATATCCGGCACCTGTCAGACTTAAGACAGTTTAGCGGCTTCTGCAGCTTTAACGATCACTGCGAAGGCGTCGGCTTTCAGAGAAGCACCGCCAACCAGTGCGCCGTCGATGTCCGGCTGAGCGAACAGTTCGGCGGCGTTAGAGGCGTTTACAGAACCGCCGTACTGGATGATCACTTGTTCAGCGATGTTAGCGTCAACTTTAGCGATGTGATCACGGATGAATTTGTGAACAGCCTGAGCCTGCGCTGGAGTTGCAGATTTGCCAGTACCGATTGCCCATACGGGTTCGTAAGCGATTACTGCACCTTCGAATGCAGCAGCACCCTGAGTTTTCAGCACCGCGTCGATCTGACGTGCGCACACTTCTTCAGTTTTGCCCGCTTCGTTTTCAGCTTCGGTTTCACCGATGCACAGAACCGGAGTCAGACCCTGCTCTTTCAGCACAGCGAATTTTTTCGCGATCAGTTCGTCAGACTCTTTGTGGTAAGTACGACGTTCAGAGTGACCGATGATGATGTACTGTGCGCCGATGTCTTTCAGCATAGCGGCAGAGGTTTCACCGGTGAATGCGCCGGACAGGTTCAGATCCACGTTCTGCGCGCCCAGCATGATGTGGCTGCCTTCAGCTTCACGCTTCGCCATATCGATGTACATTTCCGGTGGTGCGATTGCAACCGCACAGCCAGCAACACCTGCCAGCTCTTTACGCAGGTTAGAAACCAGCTCGTGAACCATGTGGCGGCTGCCGTTCAGTTTCCAGTTACCCATCACTAAAGGATGTCGCATTTTAATTCTCCACGCTTATAAGCGAATAAAGGAAGATGGCCGCCCCGCAGGGCAGCAGGTCTGTGAAACAGTATAGAGATTCATCGGCACAAAGGCTTTGCTTTTTGTCATTTATTCAACCCTTCAAGCGATTCAGATAGCGCCAGCTTAATCGGTTCAACAGCGAAGGTTAGCCCTTTTTCGCCGTTGTCCGCGACAACATAGCGCAATGCGCCTTCTGTCTCGGTGTAATAACGTTTGTTTTTCCCCGCAGTAAGGAGTGATTGCAGCTTTTTTTGGCTCTGTGTTTTGGTCATCAGCGGGGTAAGCGTGCGGATCATTGCCGCCATGTATTCCTGGGCTTTTGCTTTAGCGGCTTTTTGCTCTGGTCCCTGGATTGGTAGCCAGGTAATTTGAATACTTTTGATTTTTAAAGTGCCGCGCTCCAGCGCCGTAGAGGCATACAAGTTCTCGTTAATTTTACTGGCGGCGCGAGTCAGGTTGGCTTTGTCGGGGCTGCTGTCGATGGCGCGAAATTCGTTCAGTGGCAGATTGGGATTCTGGCTGTTAAAGTCTTCTCGAAACTGGCTGATGGAGAGATCGAAAGTGGGGGCACCAGCCAGCAGGTAGGGCGCTGTCGTTGCCGTGCCAGGCGATTGTGCGTGCACCGTTGCACTAACGGATAACACAACAGATAAGAGAAAAAACAGTGAACACCCTGACTTCATCGGCAGTACCTTTTGTTATGACTGGGTTCGATTAAAACGATATCTGTCGCCCTTGTCAAAAGGGTAGAATCCTGGAAAAGACAACCATCAAGGAACTTACATGACCATACAGCAATGGTTATTCTCGTTTAAAGGGCGTATTGGACGCCGTGATTTCTGGATTTGGATTGGCCTCTGGATCGTTGGGATGCTGGTGCTTTTCTCACTGGCAGGTAAAAAATTACTCGATATCCAGACCGCCGCGTTTTGCCTTGTGTGCCTGTTATGGCCGACAGCGGCAGTGACGGTGAAACGGCTGCACGATCGCGGCCGTTCTGGCGCATGGGCATTTTTGATGATTGTAGCGTGGATGCTTCTGGCGGGTAACTGGGCGATTTTACCGGGCGTCTGGCAATGGGCGGTAGGGCGTTTTATTCCGACGTTGATTCTGGTGATGATGCTTATTGATCTTGGCGCATTTGTCGGCACGCAAAGCGCAAATAAATACGGAAAAGACACCCAGGACGTAAAGTATAAGTCCGAGAATAAATCAAGCCATTAGTCCTTAATATATCTCTTATTGCTATTTTTATCCGGGATCGTTATTTCCACGTTGCAAATGACGATGCCCGGAAAATCTTCTTCATTTCCTCATCTTAAGCAATATCAAAAAAAATGGTAATCCATAAGATCATTACTTGTTTGTTCTTCTCTTAACGGCGCATTATTCTTAAGTGGCAATCGACAGAGAGGCGAATATACAGAGGTGCCCTATGAAAGATGTCGTAGATAAATGCAGTACTAAAGGATGTGCGATTGATATCGGTACGGTTATTGATAACGATAACTGTACCAGCAAACTTTCGCGCTTTTTTGCCACCCGCGAAGAAGCAGAGTCCTTTATGACTAAACTGAAAGAGCTTGCTGCTGCCGCATCCTCTGCGGATGAAGGGGCCAGCGTGGCTTATAAGATTAAAGATCTGGAGGGGCAGGTTGAGCTTGATGCGGCCTTCACCTTCTCATGCCAGGCCGAGATGATTATTTTTGAGTTATCACTGCGTTCACTTGGTTAATGGAGTTAAACATGGCTTATAAACACATTGGCGTGGCAATTTCCGGGAATGAAGAAGATGCCTTACTGGTGAACAAAGCCCTGGATCTCGCCAGACATAACAATGCCCACCTGACGTTAATTCATATCGATGATGGCTTAAGCGAGTTGTATCCGGGTATCTACTTTCCGGCAACAGAAGATATTCTTCAACTGTTGAAAGATAAGTCGGATAACAAACTGTATAAACTGACGAAAAATATTCAGTGGCCGAAGACGAAACTGCGCATTGAGCGCGGAGAAATGCCAGAAACACTGCTGGAAATTATGCAAAAAGAGCAGTGCGACCTCCTTGTCTGTGGTCATCACCACTCGTTTATCAACCGTTTGATGCCAGCATATCGCGGAATGATCAATAAGTTGAATGCGGATCTACTCATCGTGCCGTTTATCGATAAGTAACCGCTTACCAGTAATGCTCCGCTGTCATGTGGCCCGGTCGACGACGTAAATGTTTCGTCATCTGCCGGGTCTCTTTCAGCAGTTGCTGCGTATCACGCACCATCTGCGGATTGCCACACAGCATCACATGGCTGGTCTCTTTGTTCATTGGCAGGCCAACCGCATTTTCCAGTTCACCACTTTCAATCAACGCCGGTATCCGGCCGGTAAGTGAACCCGCTACCGTTTCCCGGCTGACCACCGTCTGAATGCGCAGTTTTCCCTCGTAGCGTTTTTCCAGTTCCTGCATAAGAGGCAAATAGCTTAAGTCGGCGGCATAACGTGCGGCGTGAACCAGTACCAGATTTTTGAAGCGATCTAAATCTTTGCCCAATTGTAGAATCGATAAATAGGGGCCAATCGCCGTACCGGTCGCCAGCATCCAAAGTGTTTCGCAATCCGGCACTTCATCCAGCACAAAGAACCCTGCCGCCTCGCTAACGACCTGCACTTCGTCACCCGGTTTTAGCGCCGCCAGTCGCGGGCTTAATTTGCCATCGGGGACGGTGACCAGATAAAACTCCAGATCGGGATTGTCGGGCGAGTTCACATAGGAGTAGGCACGCTGAACGCGTTCGCCATCAATTTCAAGGCCAAGTTTGGTGAATTGCCCGGCGGTAAACGGAAGCACGGGAGCGTGAACGGTGAGACTAAACAGGGCGTCGGTCCAGTTCTGCACTTTAGTGACTTTGCCTGTTACCCAATCAGCCATGTTTCTCTCCTGTTTTGATTGACTTGCCTTATCTTCGTTCTCCGAACAAAAAAATTCCAGTCCCGAAGGACTGGAAGGCTCAATCGATCAAATCGATCAGAGAATATGCACCTGCATTTCCGGGTCTTTACGATCCAGATAATGAATCGACTGAATGCGACGAATGGTACGTGACTTACCACGGATCAGCAGCGTTTCAGTGGTGGCAATATTGCCTTTGCGGCTAATCCCTTCCAGCAGATCGCCTTTGGTGATGCCGGTGGCAGAGAAGATGACGTTATCGCTACGCGCCATATCGCCCAGACGCAGCACTTTACCGGCTTCAATACCCATTGCTTTGCAGCGTGCCAGTTCCTGTTCGCCAATGCGGCGATTTTCCAGGTTATCACCTTTGACATCATGGCGTGCCAGCAGACGGCCGTTCATATCGCCATCTAATGCACGGATCACCGCCGCAGAAACCACACCTTCTGGCGCACCGCCAATGCCGTACAGCACATCAACTTCGCTATCCGGCATACAGGTAAGAATGGAGGCGGCGACGTCGCCATCCGGAATAGCAAACACGCGCACGCCGAGTTGTTGCATTTCTGCGATAACCGCGTCGTGGCGTGGTTTCGCCAGAATCGTTACCGTCAGTTCGCTTAACGGTTTGCCGAGTGCCGTTGCAACATTGCGCAGGTTATCCGCCAGCGGCAGATTCAGGTCGATGACGCCTTTGGCACCAGGTCCGACGATCAACTTCTCCATATACATATCCGGTGCATTGAGGAAGCAGCCTTTATCGCCTACAGCCAGCACTGCCAGCGCATTAGCCTGGCCCATCGCTGTCATTCGCGTACCTTCAATCGGATCAACAGCAATATCCACCGCATCGCCGCGACCAGTACCGACTTTTTCACCAATGTAGAGCATCGGCGCTTCGTCGATTTCACCTTCACCAATGACGATGGTGCCGTCAATGTTGACCTGGTTGAGCATGATACGCATGGCATTTACTGCCGCACCGTCAGCGGTATTTTTATCGCCGCGTCCTAACCATTTGTAGCCAGCCAGCGCCGCAGATTCAGTGACGCGGGAAAATTCGATGGCAAGTTCTCGTCTCATAGCAAACTCTAAGCAGTAAGGAATGGCGCGAAGTGTAGCACAGGGGAGGGGGCGGATTATTGATGTGTGCGGGGATTGCCCCCGCACGGAGCCATAGTCTGCGACATGCCGGATGCGGCGTGAACGCCTTATCCGGCCTACACAAAATGGCATCGGTTCGTAGGCCTGATAAGACGCGTCAGCGTCGCATCAGGCAATCAGCATCAGGCAATCGGTCAGATGCCTGACATTACTCCTCGTGTTCTTCCCACGCCATCGCACGTTTAACCGCTTTTTTCCAGCCTGCGTAACGGTAATTACGCTCGGTAGTTTCGATGCCTGGACGGAACTCGCGTTCAATCACCGCTTTCTCTTGCAGTTCGTCGAGATTTTGCCAGAAGCCAACCGCCAGACCGGCGAGATACGCCGCACCTAAGGCGGTAACTTCGCGAACTTCCGGACGCTCAACGCGAGTGCCAAGAATGTCCGACTGGAACTGCATCAGGAAGTTATTCGCCACCGCGCCGCCGTCCACGCGCAGGGCGTGCAGGCGAATACCGGAGTCAGCCTGCATTGCTTCCAGCACATCGCGCGTCTGATAGGCAATGGATTCCAGTGTCGCGCGGATAATGTGATTAGCGTTCACGCCACGAGTCAAACCGAAAATCGCCCCGCGCGCATACGGATCCCAGTACGGCGCGCCCAAGCCGGTAAAGGCCGGAACGACATATACACCGTTGGTGTTTTGTACTTTGGTCGCAAAATATTCGGAATCGTCGGCGTCGCTAATCAACTTCATTTCATCACGCAGCCACTGAATGGATGCCCCCGCCATAAACACCGCACCTTCCAGCGCATAGTTCACTTCCCCGCCTGGGCCACAGGCGATGGTGGTCAGCAGGCCGTTTTCTGATTTCACCGCTTTATCGCCGGTGTTCATCAGCATAAAGCAGCCGGTGCCGTAGGTATTCTTCGCCATCCCTTCTTTCACGCACAACTGACCGAATAGCGCCGCCTGCTGATCACCCGCGATCCCAGCGATCGGAATACGAGTGCCGCCTTTGCCGCCAATGTTGGTCTGGCCGTACACTTCAGAAGAGCGACGCACTTCTGGCAGCATCTCGCGCGGGATATCCAGCGCGTCGAGCATTTTGTCGTCCCAGTCCAGAGTATGGATGTTGAATAACATGGTACGGGATGCGTTGGTGTAATCGGTCACGTGAACGCGGCCCTGAGTCATTTTCCAGATAAGCCAGGTATCAACCGTACCGAACAGCAACTCGCCACGACGTGCACGCTCGCGAGAGCCTTCCACATGGTCAAGGATCCACTTCACTTTGGTGCCGGAGAAGTATGGGTCAATGACCAGACCGGTGTTATTACGAATGTACTCTTCCATGCCATCGCGCTTGAGATGCTCGCAGATCTCGGCGGTACGACGGCACTGCCAGACGATGGCGTTATAGATCGGTTTGCCGGTTTCTTTTTCCCAGACGATAGTGGTTTCACGCTGGTTAGTAATACCAATAGCTGCAATTTGATCGGAACTGATATCGGCTTTCGCCAGCACTTCCACCAGCGTGGAGCTTTGGGTGGCCCAGATTTCCATTGGGTCGTGTTCTACCCAGCCTGGTTTTGGGTAGATTTGCTCAAATTCGCGCTGCGACACGCTAATGATATTGGCATCGTGATCCATTACGACCGCGCGGGAGCTGGTGGTGCCCTGGTCGAGCGCAACGATATATTTTTTTTCAGTCATGTTTAATTGTCCCGTAGTCATATTACAGCGAAGCTTTTTGTTCTGAAGGAGTTGTGGTCTCCTTTTCTTCCACAACACAGATATCGCAAGGCAAATGGCGACCAATCAGTTTGCGGTAGGCAAATGCACCTACAATCGCGCCAACGATAGGGCCAAAAAGCGGCACCAGGAAGTAAGGAATGTCTCTGCCGCCGGTAAAGGCGACATTGCCCCAGCCCGCCAGCCAGGCAAAGACTTTCGGACCGAAGTCACGCGCTGGGTTCATGGCAAAACCCGTCAATGGGCCCATAGATGCGCCAATGACCGCAATCAGTAGACCAATCAGCAAGGGAGCCAAAGGGCCGCGTGGTACACCGTTGCCATCGTCCGTTAACGCCAGGATCAGCCCCATCAGAATAGCGGTAATCACCATCTCAACTGCGAAAGCCTGCACAAAATTGATATGAGGATTAGGGTAAGTAGAGAAAGTGCCTGCCAGATCAACACTTTCGATGCTGCCGCGAACAATGTGATGGGTCTGCTCGAAGTCGAGGAATAAGTTGTAGTAAAGCCCGTAAACTAATGCCGCAGCGCAGAAAGCACCGGCAACTTGTGAAACGATAAAAGGAATAACTTTGCGCTTGTCGAAACAGGCAAACAGCCACAATGCAATGGTAACAGCGGGATTAAGATGCGCGCCGGAAACCCCTGCGGTCAGGTAGATGGCCATTGCCACCCCCAGTCCCCAAATGACACTGATTTCCCACTGACCAAAAGACGCACCAGCGACTTTTAGTGCTGCAACGCAACCCACACCGAAAAAAATCAACAACCCGGTACCGAGGAATTCAGCAATGCACTGGCCTTTCAAGGTTGATGTTTGACTCATAATCGGATCCTGAAGAGTTAATGTTTGTTGTATGCGTGAAAGTCACGGACCTCCACGATGCTTGTAGGCATGCTGTAAACTTATCGTTAACGAGCAAAAACGAGAAATATCGAACTTAAAATGTGTGTGCTTCGTCATAAAATGAGCGTTATCGCGCCATTTATTCCATCTGATTGTACATGATGCATGTTTGTTAGATCATTCGCGCAACAAATTTATTAACATTTTCGATTGGTGTGGATTATGTCACCAGGAGAAGGATGAAAAGTGTGGCAAACCGTAATCTGCAAGGCGTGCCGCTGGACAGCGATGGCGCGGCTTCATACAATCGGAGCTAACTAAAGTGCGCTCGTATTTATTAAGGCGTCACCGATAATCGGGACGAGGATTTTTATCCATCAACGCCTTGCAATTCAGGAGAGGTATGACAATGTCATTAGAAGTGTTTGAGAAACTGGAAGCAAAAGTACAGCAGGCGATTGATACCATCACTCTGTTGCAGATGGAAATCGAAGAGCTGAAAGAAAAAAACAACTCACTGTCGCAGGAAGTTCAAAATGCCCAGCATCAGCGCGAAGAGCTGGAGCGTGAGAACAACCATCTGAAAGAACAGCAGAACGGCTGGCAGGAACGTCTGCAGGCCCTGCTGGGTCGTATGGAAGAGGTTTAATCTCTTCCACGCAGAGGCGCCGCAAGGCGCCTTATTTTTTACTTCACTGTATTTTTAGCAGACAACATAATCTCCATCGCCTGTTGGCGATATTTATCTGCCGTATCTGGCTCCATTAATGCAATGATCCCCACAGCCCTGGGGGTGTCTTCAAGATAAACACTGATGGTTCTTTTCTGCTGACCATCAAAATTTATCAACACATCCTGATACTTACAGGTGAAATGTTTGGCATTACAATCATGAAACTGGAAGGTTTCTTCATTGTATTGATCCTTGAGATTGTCTCGCTGCATCTTCTTTAACTCTTCCAGCGAGTCATCGGCGCTACGTCCTGCGGGCAGGCGGAAAGCAGAAATAAAGACGCTATTATCTTCACTTCTTATATCAATGGTTTTATCAGTACTAATAGAAACCGTATTCCAGTGTCGGTTTGGGACAGTCACGGAAATAGCTGCCTTCTCAAACGTATAGTGCCACGGGGTGAACAGACGAAACGTATTGCCGACGTTGGATAAAAGCAGGACTCCCAATACCCAACAGCACCCGCGAGTAAAACTGGCGAAGTTACGCGTTTTTTTAGTGAATGTGCACAGAATACCTGACACAAGCACGGGAAGTAATAACGGCCCAAGAAGTACTGAACCGATATACTCGCCAACCATCCCAGGATCTCCAGTAAGCAAGTTACTGTGCTGAAGATGACTAAGAAAAACAGTTATTATCCATAGTATTAATAAGATAACGTATCTCATATCAATCCATTATTATTAACATGCACATCAGATCATTGACGAGCAGAAAGCATCATTTTCATTACTTCTTCTTGATATTCGTCCAAATAATCTGGGTCGATAGCTGCGACCAGTTGTATCAAATTAGTGTTATCCAGTAGAGTCATGAAAATAGCATGTCTTACTTTGCCATCACTCATTGTTTGCACTCCTTCCTGATAAGCGCAGGCAAATCCCTGAACATCACAAACATGCATTTCTGCAGTTCCGTTTTGAGTCGCGGTAAGTTCCTCGATTGAATGCACACCGAGTTCATTTTGTGAGAAGGCAACAATAGCTAAAATAGCATGGGCATCCCGGGTCACCAGGGTTGGTCCTTGTTTTACTATATTGGCAACCCACTGTTTGCTCGGAACCGTGACGGTGATACCTGGCTCCGGGAAAGTATAATCCCATATGCTGTGTCGTTCCCACACCGTATAGCTGCTATAGATAAGAAATAATCCCATTAACCAACAAGTGCCGCGAATAAAGCTGCGGCTGCTTCTTTTTTTTATCGTTATACAGATGATTGTGGCGATAATAAATGATAAGGCAAGTGGGTTAAAAAATACGTTAGCAAAATATAAAATCATTTCACCCGCGTTGCCAGATAAAAGAAATTTGTAGCGGAAATGGTTAACGGCTATAAGTAATAAATATATAAATAAAAGAATAATATTCTGCATGAATGCGTCCATGTATAAAAAAGGGGAATTTAATTCCCCTTTTAACGCATGGCAGATACTTATTCAATATCCAGCGGATCTTCTGAAAGAATAATCCCGGTATTGTCGGCATAGAGATGGTCACCGGAGAAGAAGGTGACGCCGCCAAAATTGACGCGGACATCGCTTTCACCAATGCCTTCGCCAGCGGCACCGACCGGAATTGCGGCCATCGCCTGGATGCCGATATCCAGCTCTTCCAGATCATCTACCTGGCGCACTGCACCATAAATGACCAGGCCTTCCCATTCATTTTGTACCGCCAGACGCGCCAGTTCAGCATCGACCAGTGCGCGACGAACAGAACCACCGCCATCGACGACAAGAACACGACCACGGCCATTCTGTTCGAGCAGATCGTACAGCAACCCGTTGTCCTCGAAACATTTTACCGTGATGATTTGTCCGCCAAACGACGCCCGTCCACCAAAGTTGGAGAACAGCGGTTCCACGACGTTGACATCTTCTTGATAGATGTCACAAAGCTCGGAAGTATCGTATTTCATAGGCTTAACATTCAGTTGCTGCGAGAATTTTCAGTATATCGCGCTATGTGGGTTGTTGGCAAAATCATCAATTGTTAATTGATATTTGTCAGTTATGCTGCCCACTGGCTTAGGAATATCCCCAAAACAAACAGCAGGTTAGTCAGTAATGCCCCTTTAACAGTGCGTTCCAGCATCGGACGCATCGCCACCGGGTCCATTTCACGCATCACATAACGGGTTTGTTTCACTAACAACGGTGCCGCCAGCAGGAACAGCCAACCCCACGGGCTGTGCAGCGAAAAGAGATTAAACAGTGCCAGGCACACCAGTGACCCCATCAGCAGACAGGCATGGTAACGGCGTGCGTTCACTTCACCTAAGCGTACAGCCAGCGTGTTCTTGCCATTCTCGCGGTCGCTATTGATATCACGCAGATTATTAATGTTCAGTACCGCAGTAGCCAGCAGGCCACATGCTGTAGCCGGAAGGATCAACGCCGGAATCAGGGTATGCGCCTGCAAATACCAGCTCCCCATCACGCTTAACCAACCAAAGAACACCAGTACGGAAATATCGCCAAGGCCAATATAACCATAAGGACGATTGCCCACGGTGTAGGTGATAGCGGCAATGATCGACAACCCGCCAAGAATCAGGAAACCGACAAAATCGGCCAGCGTATGGCACGCCACTGCAACCAGTGCCAGCCCGGAGAGACAGATGAGCACGACGGTAATAATGAGCGCCCGTTTCATCTCTTGCTGGGTAATGACCCCTTTTTGCATCCCGCGTAGTGGTCCGATACGGTCAGGTTTGTCGCTGCCTTTAACGGCATCACCGTAATCATTGGCGAGGTTAGAGAGGATCTGTAACAGCCCGGCAGTAATCAGTGCCAGCAGAGCGACCAGCGGATCGAAGTGACCTTGCCACCATGCCAGCGCCGTCCCGACGATAATTGCAGCAAAGGCGAGGGGGAGGGTTTTAGGTCGTAAACTTTCCAGCCACGCCTGAGTTCGGCTAATTTGTTGTTCAGTCATAATACGCGCCAATAAAAATGGGGCCTTTCAGCCCCATCAAACAATGATGAAAATGATTGAACGCGATTATAGGATAAAACGGCTCAGATCTTCATCTGCCACCAACGCATCCAGATGTTTGCTCACATAATCTGCGTCAATGATGATAGTTTGACCGCTTAAATCGCTGGCGTCGTAGGAGATCTCCTCCATCAAACGCTCCAGAACGGTATGTAAACGACGTGCACCGATGTTTTCGGTAGATTCGTTCACCTGCCATGCGGCTTCCGCGATGCGCTTAATACCGGAGTCGGTGAACTCAATGTTTACGCCTTCAGTCGCCATCAGTGCTTTGTACTGCACGGTGATAGAGGCATTCGGTTCGGTCAGAATACGCTCGAAGTCGCTGGTGGTCAGTGCCTGCAGCTCAACGCGGATCGGCAGACGACCTTGCAGTTCCGGGATCAGGTCAGACGGTTTAGCAATCTGGAACGCACCAGAAGCGATAAACAGAATGTGGTCAGTTTTGACCATCCCGTGTTTAGTGGAAACGGTGCAACCTTCTACCAGTGGTAGCAGGTCGCGCTGAACGCCTTCACGAGAAACATCCGGACCGGAAGATTCGCCGCGCTTACAGATTTTGTCGATTTCGTCGATAAACACGATCCCGTGTTGTTCAACGGCATCGATAGCGTCTTGCTTCAGCTCTTCCGGGTTCACCAGTTTCGCCGCTTCTTCTTCAATCAGCAGCTTCATGGCGTCTTTGATTTTCAGCTTACGCGCTTTTTGCTTCTGACCACCCAGGTTCTGGAACATAGACTGCAACTGGCTGGTCATCTCTTCCATTCCCGGAGGTGCCATAATTTCAACACCCATCGGTGCTGCGGCAAGATCGATCTCGATTTCTTTGTCATCGAGCTGGCCTTCACGCAGTTTTTTGCGGAATGCCTGACGTGCTGCAGACGGTTCCTGCTGCTGTTCGGTCTGCCCCCAGTTGTTTTTGGCCGGTGGGATTAGCACGTCGAGAATGCGCTCTTCTGCCAGTTCTTCAGCGCGATAACGGTTTTTCTCGATAGCCTGGACGCGTACCATTTTCACGGCGGCATCGGTCAGATCGCGAATAATAGAATCCACTTCCTTACCGACATAGCCCACTTCGGTGAATTTGGTGGCTTCAACTTTGATGAACGGCGCATTCGCCAGCTTCGCCAGACGACGGGCGATTTCAGTTTTACCGACGCCGGTCGGGCCGATCATCAGGATGTTTTTTGGGGTCACTTCATGGCGCAGCTCTTCGTTGAGCTGCATGCGACGCCAGCGGTTACGCAGTGCAATCGCCACAGAACGCTTAGCGTTATCCTGGCCGATGATGTGCTTATCCAGTTCGCTGACGATTTCGCGTGGGGTCATTTCAGACATGGGAGATCCTTACGCTTTGTAGCTTAATTCTTCGATGGTGTGGAAATGGTTGGTATAGATGCAAATGTCGCCTGCAATATCCAACGCCTTTTCAGCAATTTCACGGGCGCTAAGTTCAGTGTTTTCTAACAGCGCGCGTGCCGCCGCCTGGGCGTAAGGGCCGCCGGAGCCGATAGCAATAAGATCGTTTTCTGGCTGCACAACGTCACCGTTACCGGTGATGATAAGCGATGCAGTTTCGTCCGCGACCGCCAGCAGTGCTTCAAGTTTGCGCAACATGCGATCGGTACGCCAGTCTTTTGCCAGTTCAACGGCAGCTTTAACCAGATGGCCCTGATGCATTTCCAGCTTACGTTCAAACAGTTCGAACAGCGTAAAAGCATCCGCAGTACCGCCCGCAAAGCCCGCGATGACTTTGTCGTTGTACAGACGGCGGACCTTTTTCACGTTGCCTTTCATTACGGTATTGCCCAACGTGGCCTGGCCATCACCAGCGATGACCACATGGCCGTTACGGCGTACGCTTACTATAGTTGTCACGAGCTGACCCCTTGGTTACGAATACAGAGTACAAACCCCGTACAAAAGTACGGGGCATAATGCAATTATAGATGGGGGAGATTTTGAGGGTTTCAACCCCCGGTGGCGAGCCGAATACAGTTTGTGTGACCCGCCATCTTCAAACGATTGAGGGTGTTGTCTGCGTTTTCTTTGCCTTTCACCGGGCCAATGACCACACGATTCCAGCCATTGTTGGTGGTAATTTTCGAGTCAAAACCTTCGAACGCCAGTTGAGCACGCACCGTCTCTGCCTGTTCCGCGCCTCTGAACGAACCGCACTGTACCATCCAGCGGCGTTCATCTTTTTTCTCTGCCGTTGGTTTTGGCGCGTCTGCGGCACGAGCAACGGGCGCAGCCTGCTGTGGTTTCGGCTGTGCAGCAGTATGCGCAGGCGTTTGCAGCAGATCCTGGTACGGTTGCTGAGTGGACGCAGGTTTAGACTGCCGCGGCTGAGACTGTACTGGCGCGGCTTGCGCAGTACGTGTCTGTTGCTGCCAGCTTTGTTCTGTCGCACGTGGCTGCTGGGCCAGACGTTGCTGTTCTGCTAACTGCTGCGCCTGACGCTGGCGTTGTAGCGTTTGCTGGCGCTGTTCCGGCGTCTGCTCATTCCACGGAACTTCAATTAGCTGCGTTGGCTGCTGGCGCATATCGGCCTGCATTTGCTCAAGAAGCTGGCGCTGTTCCGGTGTCAGTTGTTCCGGCGTTTTCACTTCACCACCGGCAGAAGGTTCTGTTGGCGCACGCACACCAGGCTGGCGACTTTCCAGCTCTTTTATGTAACGCCAGCGTTCTTCCGGTTTCGGAGGTAGTCCATTTCCGGTCACTTTCTGGCTTTGCAGCGTCTCGGACTCTTCTTTCTTGTGATGCGTAATGAAGTACAGACCACCGATAAAGGTCACAAGAACGGCGGCAGCAATAGCGACCATTGCGGGAGAAACCGCAGGCAGATTTCGTTGCTTTTTCCGTGAGGTGCTCTTTTTTCGCCGCGAAGGTGCCGGTTGGCTGCGGCGTACATAATCTCGTTGTGCCACTATCGTTTCGCTGTATTTATTCGTTCGTCAGCCCGCCATGTTACTTAAGCGGCGGGCCTTTGACCAGTCACGGAAGTCTTAAAGGTTTACTTTAAGTCAATGTGCGCGTCGATCCCCGGATAATAAGCTCGCAGTCCATTAAACGTGAGCCACTGCCGACCGTTTGCCCCTGCATTTGATCAAGCAATAACAGCATAGCTTCCCGACCGATTTCGTAACGCGGCTGCGCAATGGTTGTCAGCGGCGGATCACAGAATTGCGTCAGGTCGATGTTATCAAAACCGATGATGGAAAGGTCGTCAGGGATTTTCAGCCCCTGACGTTTGGCCTGTGAAAGTGCGCCGAGCGCCATCACATCGCTATGACAGAAGACGGCAGTAGGCGGCTGCGGAAGGTCGAGCAACTGTTGCATGGCCTTACTTCCGGCTTCGAAGGTGAAATCGCCTCGGGCGATATATTGCGGATCAACCATAATTCCGCAGCGACGCAGCGCCTGAACGTAGCCTTGCAGGCGATAGTGACACAGCGGCATCTCTTCTGGACCAGCAATACAGCCAATCCGTTTATGTCCCTGTTCATACAGGTAATTTACCGCATCGAATGCCGCGGTCAGGTTGTCGATATGAACCGTCGGCAGCTCCAGCTCCGGCGCAAATTCGTTCGCCATCACCATAGGCGGCAGATTACGTTGCTCCTCTATGCTGGCATCAAACGGCAGCCTTGAACCCAGCAGCAACATGCCATCAATTTGCTTGGTGATGATTAAATCGATAAAGGTTTTTTCCTGCTGATTTTGATGTGCGCAGTCGCCAATCAGCACCAGATATCCGTGACTTGCCGCCGTAATTTCGATACCGCGAATAATTTCGCTAAAGAAGGGATCACAGATATCCGGGACAATTACCAGAACTGTACGGGACTCATTACGCTTAACGTTACGTCCCATTGGCTGTGGTAAATAACCCACTTCCCGAGCGGCTTTTTCAACCCGATTACGAGTGGCCAGGGAGACTTTATCGGGATTCATCAATGCTCGGGAAACGGTCGCTGTAGAGACTTTTGCTTTCAGGGCAACGTCTTTCATGGTTGCGGCAGTTTCCTGCTTCTTCTTCGCTTTCACACTCACTCCTCGCCTGGCACGTCAGGCGTACTACATCCATGTTTACTTCATATCGGCAACATTTTTAGCAGATAGTGCGTGAAAACGGTTACAGAATTTTCATGAAAAGTGTGATGAATATTTAATTTTTCGATCCGCCTCGCATCGTGAGCGGTTTAGCCTTCAATGGGATCGACATCCAGCACCCATTTCACTTTTCGTGAATCCGGTATTGTGTTGATAAGCGCCAGAGTGCCATTAATGATGTGCTGCAAGCGCACGCGGGAAGGGTGTTGCAACAAGATCTGCCAGCGCCAGCGACCGCCTCGTTTGGGTGCCAGTGCCGGAACCGGGCCGAGAACCCACAGTTTGTCATCCGCCAGCGGACTGGAGAGGATCAGATTGCGCAACTGCTGCAGGAACAGCGGTGCGTGCTGATTATTATGATCTTCTGCGCGCACAATCACATGGCTGGTCCACGGTGGCAGTTGCATCATTCGCCGTTCGGCCAGCGCCTGTTCGGCAAAGGCGTCGTAGCCTTTATAGAGCAACGTTTGCAACAGAGGATGTTCCGGATGGTGTGTTTGCAGCACCACCTCACCCTGTTTACCTGCACGCCCCGCACGACCAGCGACCTGAGTGTAAAGCTGGGCAAAACGTTCTGCTGAGCGAAAATCGGCAGAAAATAGCGCGCCATCAACGTCCAGTAACGCCACAAGCGTGACATCCGGAAAGTGGTGACCTTTCGCCAGCATTTGCGTACCAATCAAAATCCTCGCGCCACCGCGATGCACTTCCGCCAGTTGCTGCTCCAGCGCGCCTTTACGGCTGGTGGTGTCGCGGTCGATACGTGAAATGGCTACACCAGGGAACATCGGCGCAAGCGTCTGTTCAAGCTGCTCAGTGCCCAGCCCCACCGGCATCAGGTGCGTAGAGCCGCAGGACGGACACTGGCGCGGCACCGGGCGCTGGCTATCGCAATGGTGGCAGCGCAGATGTTGCTGTGCCTGATGCAGCGTGTAGTAGTGATCGCAACGTGGGCATTCGGCAATCCAGCCGCAGTCGTGGCACAGCAGCGCAGGCGCAAAACCACGGCGATTAAGAAAGAGAATAACCTGGTTGTCGGCCTGTAAATGCTGGCGCATACGACTGATTAACGCTGGAGCCAGCCCCGCCTGCACCTTCTGACCTTTTAAATCCAGCACGTGTTGAATTGCCGGACGCGCATTACCCGCCCGACGTGTCAGGCGCAGCAGGCGATATTTTTTCTGTTGCACGTTGCATAGCGTTTCCAATGCAGGCGTTGCCGAACCGAGAATGATCGGGATTTGCTCGCTGTGCGCGCGATATACCGCCAGGTCGCGGGCATGATAGCGCCAGCCTTCCTGCTGCTTGTAGGAACTGTCATGCTCTTCGTCGATGACAATCACGCCGAGATTTTTAAATGGCGTAAACAGTGCGGAACGCGTACCAATCACAATCGCTGCTTCGCCATTTTTCGCTTTCAGCCACGCCGAAAGGCGTTCGCTGTCGTTCAGACCAGAATGCAGAACTTCCACGGGGGCGTTAAATCGTTCACGAAAACGGGCGATAGTTTGCGGTGTCAGGCCGATTTCCGGCACCATTACCAGCGCCTGCTTGCCCTGGCTGAGAACGTTTTCCAGCACGCTTAAATAGACTTCCGTTTTACCGGAACCGGTGACGCCCGCCAGCAGCCAGGCAGAAAAAGAATCGGCCGCGCTATGAATTGCGCCAACGGCGGTGGCTTGTTCAGTATTCAGCCGCAGACGTTCGCCAGAAACGGCATAGTCCGTTCGCCAGTCGCTAAATTCTGGCGTTTCGCTTGCCAGTTCACATAAACCTTTTTTGCGCAGCGCCTGTAGTGCGGCATCATTAAATTCGAGAGTGGCGACCTGGTCGCGCCAGATTTTCCCTTGCCGCAATGCTGCCAGCGCTTGCTGCTGTTTTGGCGAACGTTTCAGGCTGTTGATATCCACCGCCTGGCCCTGCTCGGTGGCAAACCAGTACCACATTGGCGTGTTCGCCGCAGGTCGCCCCTGGCGCAGTAAAATCGGCAAGGCATGAAATAACACATCGCCAATCGGATGATGATAGTAATCCGCCGCCCATAGCAGTAATCGCCAGACGGAGTGAGTAAACACCGGCTCACTGTCCAGCACTTCTCCCACCGCTTTCAGTTCGTTGAGTGGCAACTCGCTGACGTCGCTAATCGACACCACAATCCCGATGCGTTCTTGCTGTTTGCCAAACGGCACGCGCACGCGACACCCGGCTTTAACCGTCATGCCTTCAGGCAGCAGATAGTCAAAGGTACGAGGGAGCGGAACGGGCAAGGCAACGTGGGCAACGGGCATAGCATCATCCTGACTTGAAATTCGGTGGAACAGTATACACATTGCCGTAGAGGAGTGCGGATCAGTTTGCATACGCTGGTTAATTTCTGTATGATTCGGCGCCTTTGATACGAAATGATCGTATTGAAACTATACTTTAAACATCGCGTGGTGTCTGGCGTTAGGGCTGGAAGAGCGACGCGGCCTTAAACCGAGGTTTTCCCATGAAAAAAGATATTCACCCGAAATACGAAGAAATTACTGCTAGCTGCTCTTGCGGTAACGTAATGAAAATCCGCTCCACCGTTGGTCATGACCTGAACCTCGACGTGTGCAGCAAGTGCCACCCGTTCTTCACTGGCAAACAGCGTGATGTTGCTACCGGTGGCCGTGTTGATCGCTTCAACAAGCGTTTCAGCATCCCGGGCAGCAAATAAGACCGGATTTCCGAAAAAGCGCCGCACGGCGCTTTTTTTGTGCCTGAAAACTTTCATCAGCAACATAACTCATTGAGTTTGTGTTTTTTTATCTTTTCTTTCATCGCGAAAATCCATTTTATCGATACCGTATTTTTTCATGCGCAAATACAGCTTTTTTCTGGGTATCTGAAAGTAATCTGCAACGTCGTTTATACGACCCTGGTGGAAGTTGAGAGCATCAATAATTATTTGTCTTTCATAACTTTCTACTCGTTCATCCAGCGGTGCTGGATCAGTCTCCATCATCTGCAAATTGACCGAATCGTCCAGCATTAAAACACCTACTGCAACCAGTTCTGCCGCATTCACCAATTCAATGATATTACCCGGCCAGGCACGCGCCATCAGCCGTTTATAAAACGTTTTTCCCAGCAACGGCTGTTGGCGATTTAATCGTTTACAGGTGAGTGTCAGATAATGGTGAAAAATAGGTTCAATATCCCCCGGTCGTTGGCTTAGTGGTGGGCATTCAATGTGGGTGAGTGAAAAAAGAAAATACAATGCGGGAATGATTTTCTGTGCGGCGGCCAGTTCAGCCAGAGGGCTTTGATTAACAACCATCAGACGAAACGATCGATCCTGTGGGCGTTCCTGGAGTTGAATCAAGAGACGCTGATTTTCTTGTGTTAAATGTTCAAGTTCTTTTAATAACAGCGTGCCACCTTCTGCCTCTTTCACCCATTCTTCCAACGGTTGCTGACTATTAGCGCTGAGTGTGCGTTCAATTAAAGGTCTTTCTTTGCGAGAACTAAATTGATGAAGATAATGAGCAGCTAATGTTCTCCCTGTACCCGGTTCGCCGTAAAAACAGACGGGAAGATCGGTTTCTGCCAGCGTTTCAAGTTGTTGGCGTGTCTGGCGGATCCAGCCGCTGTTACCGATTAAGTGTCGATTAAACTGAGTGTGTCGCCATTTTTTTTGTTCCAGATAAGCTTCACGCTCTGCCAGTGCTTTTTCGATAAGTGATAGAAATTGTTCCGGATTGACCGGTTTTTGCAGGAAATCCCACGCTCCCTTTTTTACCGCTTCAACGGCCATAGGAACATCGCCATGACCGGTGATCATCAGAATAGGAAGATTAGGGTCGATCAGCGTTATTTTTTCCAGCAGCGTAATGCCTGAAATATCTGGCATGCAAACGTCGCACACAACGATGCCTTCCCAGGTATTTTGCAGCAATTGTAGGGCCTCTGAAGGGTTGCTACAGGTACATACTACATAACCCTCTTGCTGTAAGAGAGCGCTGTAGGCTTGCAGAACATCATTATCGTCATCAATTAACAGTATTGTTGGGTGAGTGTCTGTCATGCTTAAAGCTTCCTGAAACGTAGAATAACCAGCGCATGGTGGTCGAGAGTAGACGCGATATGTAACTCTCCCTGGCACTGACGCATAATAGAATGACTAATCGAAAGGCCAATACCCAAACCTACAGCTTTGTCAGTGGTAAAAGGTGTTAATAGTCGATCAGCCAGAAGCACAGGCCAGCCTTTTCCATTGTCAGCAATATATAGCGTTACAGTGGTGGCTTCTTCTTCAAAGTTAATGGTTATTGTGGGCGGTTCTTCCAGACAGGCTTCCAGGGCATTGGTAAATAAATTAACTAAAACTTGTTGAATTAAAACATCATCGCCATATACAGCAGGGAAATGATCCGGGTAGTGAAGAGAGGCTTTCAGTGGTCGATGTTTCAATGCCAGAAGTTCCCAGGATGAATAAATTACCTGCTGTAAATTGATTGCGCCGCCAGCTAATTCACTATCACGACGGCGGGCGAAGTTGCGCAGTCGTTTAACGATGTTATCCATGCGTTCGACCAGCGATCGCATAGTGACGATATAATTTTTTACCAAACCAACGTCTTGTTGTTCTAAAGCGCGGTTGGCACTGAACAGATACATAGATAATGCATTAAGTGGTTGATTAATTTCATGCGCCAGTGTTGTCATTGTCTGCCCGACTACGGCCAGTTTTGCGGTTTGGATCAATTCACTTTGTGCAGTACGAAGGTTTTTTTCAGTCGCTATTCGATCGCATATTTCCTGCTCCAGTTGACGTTGTTGTTGATTAATTTGTTCAATGGTCTGGCGGAGCAGGTTGGCAATTCTCCCAAGTTCATCGTTGCCGGAGACAGGGATATCAGCATCGAGTTCACCATTGCTTAACTTGACGACGGCATCATTCAGTAACTGAAACCGGCGGATCATTCTGGGACGAATGTAGAGGTAATTTACCAGAATGACGAACAGCAAGGCGGTAACCATAGCCGACAAAATCAGTAGCCCGCTGATTTGCATTATTTTTTCCAATCGTAGATTGAATGTTTGTAGTTGTTGATGGCTATTTCCTAATTGAGTTTCTAATTGGTTGCGTATTTGCGTAAATACACGCTCTTTATCCCAGATAGTACTCATGAGGGTCTGTTGAGCTTGCTGCCAGGCAGCGAGGGTTCCGGGTAGATAATTTTGTTGAGTACCAAGCTCCCACAAGGAATAAACCGTCTGATGTAATGTGATGGTACTGGAATAAGACGATAACGATCTCACATTTTCGTCAATGCTGTGCTTCAAAAAATTCAGGTATTGAATATGTTGTTTTAACGAATCTATATCTCCACTATGTGTGTTAAGCATCTCCTTCAGTGTGCTGACGATCTGGGTTTCTATATGTGAAAGTTCGAAAACAAGTTGTAATTCTTTTTGAATAGTTTGTTGAGCATTTTGCAAATCCTGATTTTCGTGCAGATCTTTTCGTTGGCTGAGTTGATTGAGCAACGACGATTGTTGCCAACTTAAATCCTGAGTCAGAGAGTTAAGCTCATTATTGAAATCATCATGTAACCAGTTAACTCTTGAGGATATAACGTCGAGTTTTCCTTTTTCTTGATTGTTGTTATTCACCGCGCTATCGAGCTTGCTAAGCAATCTGTGACTACTGGCAACCTGTTGGTTAAGCGCATTTTGATGTACTGAATCAAGATGGGGATTAATGGCCTTAATTTTTTGTAGCCGTTGTTCAATTTGTTCCCTCACCTGAAGACGATTAACGGTATTGGTTGTCTGTTGTAGCTCATTGAATTCATTTACCAATGCGGTAAGGTTTTCTTCAAAAAGAAATGAAGCCTGAATCCGCGGGAAATAATCATCAAGCGCGTAGCGAACCTGAGAATTTTGTTCATACCACGAATAGAGGCTAACTACGCTAACGAATAGCGTAAGAACGGCACTAAAAACAAAGGCGAGGCGTAAGCTCGTCCCTATAGTATGTAGTTGTTTCACTTTAATGACTCGAGTTGCATGTTCACTAATTGCTGTTGATGCAGGAAAAACTGCTGCCATGCCATGATCTGAGCTTCACGAAAGCCTGATTGCAGTTCGAATTGCTGCAGATACATGGAATTAATAGCCTGTTGTGGGGTAACAGGAACGGCTGTTAATAATGCGCGCACATCTGGCAATTTACGCTTAAGCCGATGTTCTGCGGCATATAATGATTTCCAGGTGTTTTGAAGTTCGGTAAGGCGAAAAGTAATCGCATTATCAAATAACAATTGCACGAGCTTTTGGCGTTGCATAATCAACGGATAATCAAGGGAAGGGGAGGAAAATAATCGTAGTTGTTGCTCCGCGAGAGGAGTGCCGGAGGGCAGTGGGTATACCGGATATTTTCCTGAGTCAGAATCGCTCAATGCTTGTTGTCCTTCCGGGCTCAATAAGAAATTAATAAAACGACCCGCCTCCTGTGAATGTTCACTGCCGTTTGTGATAGCAATAAACATAGGTGCTGCGCGAGAGTTTGGGAAATAACTGAAACGTAAGGTTGAATTATTAAGCAGTACGTTAGCGTAATTGTCGATTATCGGACCAGCGTCTCCCAACCCTGTGCTGATCTTATTTGCTACACCGAAACTACGTGATGAAATGGTCGCGAGATTGCCGCCTATTTTCAGTAGTGTGCTCCAGCCGTTATTCCATCCTTGTTGTTGCAGGAGATCTTCAATCATCAGATGAGTGGTATCTGAACGCGAAGGGCTACTCATTAATAAGGTTCCTTGATAACGTGACCTGCTTAATTCCTTCCATGAAGTAGGTACTGGCTCATTTTTATCTTCCAGATGCGCTACATTGATCAGGATGCCATAGCCCGATACTGCAACTGCAACGGTGGTTGACCGAATAGAGTCGGGGACTAACTTTCTGCTTGTTTCTATCTGATTATTAAATGGCTGGAGCAGGTTTTTACTTTGTAATCGCTGTAGCAACATGGGGGATGAACTCAATACCAGATCAATATTTTCACCCAATGGATTTTCAAGCAGGCGCTCAATGGATGCACTGGTTCGGTTGAGTGTTCGGATTTGGGTTGCCAGGGGTTGCTTTTGCCATTGACTGATAATGTGCTCTGTCGCTTCCGAAGAAAGCGTTGTAGCAATCACCAGCTCTTGTGCTGAGGTGACGTTGACGCATAAAAGCCAACAGATTAGTGTTCGTTGTATAATACGAATCATGTCAAAAATCCTATTAACGAGAGAAAAACTCTTACGCTGTAATTCATATCATTATCCGTTCGCTAATATACTCAATGAACAGCAAGACACTTGTGTCAGTATCGGAAATTATCATTAATTTGGATGTAGCCAGCGTCACTATATCCGGAAGCGTTTGTTAAAAAAAGATCAATATTGCACCTCTGAACACGTGTATCTTGCGGAAATAGCGGTTGTTATGGGTATGCTCGGTAATTAATTTCCACACTTGCGCTATCGGATTCAGGTTATGACCGGATTCTATTGTTTCTTTGCGCCAGCCTTCATGCGCCGGAAGAATGGCTTTAATTCGAGCGCAAATGTGCTTGTCATGAAGGATATCATGAAAATGTTTAAGTCCTCCTTGTTGTTGAGCGGTGATGAAAACTTTCATGTTGCGCAGCATGATCCTCCGATAGGGTAAAATCAAGTATCTTCAATGATCACGTGTATAGATACAAAATATGTGACTGACATCAAAAACTGAAAAAATTAATAAAAGGAATTATTTTTATATTGGGGCTGTTGTAACCCGTTAAGACTTAAATAAGAGCCGAATTCTATTTTGGGATGTGAAAATGGGAAAGAAATGGAACATGATATTTGTATTTTTGAGTCAATTTTGACTCATTTGCCTTGTATTGTAACTTAAACTCTCTTGCTTCACTATCTTCAAAACCAATGAAGCAAGGGCTTTTGAAATACTCATCAGAGAGTAGCAACTAGCATTGCTGTTTAAAATAACTCTATGAACTGGAAGGTGATGTATGCTTTCTCTATTGAAACCTCAAGTGGCAACACATAAGGTTCCTGAAAGTGAAATAAAGAATACCTATAATCGTTATCGTATGCAGGCGCTATTTAGCGTGTTTATCGGTTATCTTTCGTATTATATTGTCAGGAATAACTTTGTTCTCTCCACACCTTATTTAAAACAAGATCTTAATCTGTCTGCGACTCAAATAGGGCTACTTAGCAGTTGTATGCTAATCGCCTATGGTATTAGTAAAGGGGTAATGAGTAGCCTGGCAGACAAAGCTAATCCTAAAGTCTATATGGCTGTGGGTTTAGTTCTTTGCGCCCTCGTTAACGTGGCGCTTGGTTTTAGTTTTGCTTTTTGGATGTTTGCGGGACTTGTCATTCTGAATGGCCTCTTTCAAGGGATGGGCGTTGGCCCTTCGTTTATTACAATAGCCAACTGGTTCCCTCGTAAAGAACGGGGCATCGTCGGTGCGGTCTGGAATATTTCGCACAATGTGGGGGGCGGTATTGTTGCTCCGATTGTTGGTGGTGCATTTGCCGTATTGGGTACTGAACACTGGAAAATAGCAACGTATGTTGTTCCAGCGATTGTATCAGTTGTCATTGCTATAGTCGTGCTGATGACAGGTAAAGGTTCTCCCGTAAGTGAAGGTTTACCACCATTAAGCGAAATTGTTCCGGACGACGTCAGCATTAAAGCAAAAGATGATCGTGCGCCAGAAGATATGACTGCCTGGCAAATTTTTTGTACCTATGTGCTAAAAAACAAGAATGCATGGTTCGTCTCTTTCGTTGATGTTTTTGTCTATATGGTGCGTTTCGGAATTATCAGTTGGTTGCCCATTTACCTGTTAAGCGTGAAACATTTTACGAAGACTGAAATGAGCACGGCATTTTTAATTTTTGAATGGGCGGCTATTCCAACGACGTTATTTGCTGGCTGGTTGAGTGATAAATTATTTCATGGTCGCCGTATGCCACCCGCGATTATCAGTATGGTATTGATTTTCTTCTGCCTGCTGGGCTACTGGAAAAGCGACTCTCTGCTCTCTATTACCATTTTTGCTGCTTGCGTAGGCTGCCTTATCTATGTTCCGCAGTTCCTGGCTTCTGTGCAGACAATGGAAATTGTCCCCAGTTTTGCCGTGGGTTCCGCAGTCGGTTTGCGTGGTTTTATGAGTTATATTCTTGGCGCAACGCTTGGTACAAGTTTGTTTGGTGTTATGGTCGATCAGGTAGGTTGGGATGGCGGTTTTTATCTTCTGCTTGCTGGTGTTATCTGTTGCATTATTTTCTGTACGCTAACGCACTTTGGCGCGGTCGCTATGGAACGACAGCGTCAAAATGACGTGGCTGCGTTTTCGCAAGAGCTTCAGACCAATAAAAATTAGATTTTGGGGGCCAGTCACGAGGTGATTGGCCCATTACCAGGAAAACAGCGGCCATTCTTTAGCGACGGTAGTGAGTTGTGGCGCATCGAAAACGGCCTGTGGTGAAACCACCGTTTCTTCAAGCGGGATATTTTTGCCGTAGCGTTCTTTGAGCTTCGCCTGGACCAGCGGGTTGCTAAGATCGAACTCTTTCAGTTTTTGCTGCTCGCCCACGCTCATTCCCAGCGCGTTCTGATACACCTTCCACACCACTTCTGAACAATACTGGCGATCGTCGCTCCACGAGAAGCTGAAGTCATACGGTTTACCAAGATAACGTTTTGTCGCTTGCGCCAGTTTTTGCTGTTGTTCGGTATTCAGCCCGCCTTCAACACGGCGCACAATGTATTTGCCCTTTTCACCGTGGGCGATCCACTGCTTCAGCGGGGTGTATTTCACCGGGCCGACGGCTTCAAAGACGTAGGGCTTTTTATTGCGTATCACCAGCATACCGGTATGGCTGTAATCGGAATGGGTCGCCAGTTGGATCGCTTTACTTTGCGATGAGCGAGAGATCTGAAAGATGATGTCGCCGGTTTGTGGCTGCCAGGCAAAGGCTGGCGCAGAAACCAGCAGGCTGGGGATGAGTAGCCTGATTTTCATCGTTAAACGTCCATGTATAAAAAGGCGGTGGGTTAGATCTGAGCCGCTGACAACGTGCTCGTTGTTTATGCCGGATGCGGCGTGAACGCCTTATCCGGCCTACAAGTTCGTGCAAATTCAATAGATTGCAATATGACGTAGGCCTGATAAGCGTAGCGCATCAGGCGATTTTGCCTTTGGCAGCACTCCCCACGCCGCTCTTTTCCGCTTTAGTATTCCCACGTCTCCGGGTTAATCCCCATCTCACGCATGATCTCTTTTGCCGCTTCCGGGATTTCGTCGCTGCGCTCTTTACGCAGATCGGCATCATCCGGCAGCGGTTGCCCGGTAAAGGCATGCAGAAACGCTTCACACAGCAGTTCGCTGTTGGTAGCGTGACGCAGGTTATTCACCTGACGACGCGTGCGCTCATCGGTGAGGATTTTTAACACCTTAAGAGGAATGGAAACCGTAATCTTTTTGACTTGTTCACTCTTCTTGCCGTGCTCAGCGTATGGGCTGATATATTCGCCGCTCCATTCAGCCATGAGATACTTAATCCTCTTCGTCAATAAATTGAGACCAGACCGTACAATTAATAAGGTTACTGGTCATAAACCCGCATAGTTTACCGTACAGGCGCTACCGTGACATCGTGTAATGCGCCTGTCAGCGTGATAATGCATGTAATTTTAACGGCAATTTCTGATTTGCTCAATCTATACGCAAAGAAGTTTAGATGTCCAGATGTATTGACGTCCATTAACGCAATGTTTACTCTGGTGCCTGTCTTTTCACCGATTCAGCCCAGGGAACTTCATCACATGACGCGTAAACAGGCCACCATCGCAGTGCGTAGCGGGTTAAATGACGACGAACAGTATGGTTGCGTTGTCCCACCGATCCATCTTTCCAGCACCTATAATTTTACCGGATTTAATGAACCGCGTGCGCATGATTACTCGCGTCGCGGCAACCCGACGCGCGATGTCGTGCAGCGTGCGCTGGCAGAACTGGAAGGTGGCGCTGGCGCGGTGCTTACTAATACCGGCATGTCAGCCATCCATCTGGTGACTACCGTCTTTTTGAAGCCGGGCGATCTGTTGGTTGCGCCGCACGATTGTTACGGCGGCAGCTATCGTCTGTTCGACAGTCTGGCGAAGCGTGGTTGTTATCGCGTGCTGTTTGTTGATCAAGGTGATGAGCAGGCATTACAAGCGGCACTGGCAGAAAAGCCCAAACTGGTGTTGGTAGAAAGCCCCAGTAATCCATTGTTACGCGTCGTGGATATTGCGAAAATCTGCCATCTGGCAAGGGAAGTTGGGGCGGTGAGCGTGGTGGATAACACCTTCTTAAGCCCGGCATTACAAAATCCGCTGGCATTGGGTGCCGATCTGGTGTTGCATTCATGTACGAAATATCTGAATGGCCACTCTGACGTAGTGGCTGGCGTGGTGATTGCTAAAGATCCGGATGTGGTCACCGAACTGGCCTGGTGGGCAAACAATATTGGCGTGACGGGTGGTGCGTTTGACAGTTATTTGTTGCTGCGTGGTCTGCGAACTCTGGTTCCGCGTATGGACCTGGCTCAGCGCAACGCGCAGGCGATTGTGAAATATCTGCAAACCCAACCGCTGGTGAAAAAACTTTATCACCCGTCGCTGCCGGAAAATCAGGGGCATGAAATTGCCGTGCGTCAGCAAAAAGGCTTTGGCGCAATGTTGAGTTTTGAACTGGATGGTGATGAGCAAATGCTGCGTCGCTTCCTGGGCGGGCTGTCGTTATTTACGCTGGCGGAATCATTAGGGGGAGTGGAAAGTTTAATCTCTCACGCCGCAACCATGACACACGCAGGCATGGCACCAGAAGCGCGTGCTGCCGCCGGGATCTCCGAGACGCTGTTGCGTATCTCCACCGGTATTGAAGATGGCGAAGATTTAATTGCCGACCTGGAAAATGGCTTCCGGGCTGCAAACAAGGGGTAAAAATGAGTGTGATTGCGCAGGCAGGGGCGAAAGGTCGTCAACTGCATAAATTTGGTGGCAGTAGTCTGGCTGATGTGAAGTGTTATTTGCGTGTTGCGGGCATTATGGCGGAGTACTCTCAGCCCGACGATATGATGGTGGTTTCCGCCGCGGGTAGCACCACTAACCAGTTGATTAACTGGTTGAAACTAAGCCAGACCGATCGTCTCTCTGCGCATCAGGTTCAACAAACGCTACGTCGTTATCAGTGCGATCTGATTAGCGGCCTGTTACCCGCCGAAGAAGCCGATAGCCTCATCAGCGCCTTTGTCAGCGATCTGGAACGTCTGGCGGCGCAGCTCGACAGCGGTATCACCGACGCAGTATATGCGGAAGTGGTAGGCCACGGTGAAGTATGGTCGGCGCGTTTGATGTCCGCGGTGCTTAACCAACAAGGACTGCCTGCGGCCTGGCTCGATGCCCGTGAATTTTTACGCGCTGAACGCGCCGCACAACCGCAGGTTGATGAAGGCCTGTCTTATCCGTTGCTGCAACAATTGCTGGTGCAGCATCCGGGCAAACGTCTGGTTGTGACCGGGTTTATCAGCCGTAACGACGCCGGTGAAACGGTACTGCTGGGGCGTAACGGTTCCGACTATTCCGCCACCCAAATCGGTGCGCTGGCGGGTGTTTCCCGCGTAACTATCTGGAGCGATGTCGCCGGGGTATACAGCGCCGACCCGCGCAAAGTGAAAGATGCCTGTCTGCTGCCATTGCTGCGTCTTGATGAAGCCAGCGAACTGGCGCGTCTGGCAGCCCCTGTTCTCCACGCCCGTACCTTACAGCCCGTTTCTGGTAGCGAAATCGACCTGCAACTGCGCTGTAGCTATACGCCGGATCAAGGTTCTACGCGTATTGAACGTGTACTGGCTTCCGGCACTGGTGCGCGAATTGTCACCAGCCACGACGATGTCTGTTTGATTGAGTTTCAGGTGCCAACCCGCCAGGATTTCAAACTGGCACATAAAGAAATCGACCAGATTTTGAAACGTGCTCAGGTGCGTCCGCTGGCAGTTGGCGTGCATAACGATCGCCAGTTGCTGCAATTTTGCTACACCTCCGAAGTGGCTGATAGCGCCCTGAAAATTCTCGATGAAGCAGGATTGCCAGGCGAACTGCGTCTGCGTCAGGGGCTGGCGTTGGTAGCGATGGTAGGCGCAGGTGTCACCCGTAACCCACTGCATTGCCACCGTTTCTGGCAGCAACTGAAAGGTCAGCCGGTCGAATTTACCTGGCAGTCGGATGACGGTATCAGTCTGGTGGCAGTACTACGCACCGGCCCGACCGAAAGCCTTATTCAGGGACTGCATCAGTCCGTCTTCCGCGCGGAAAAACGCATCGGCCTGGTCCTGTTCGGTAAGGGCAATATCGGTTCGCGTTGGCTGGAACTGTTCTCTCGTGAGCAAAGTACGCTCTCGGCGCGTACCGGATTTGAGTTTGTGCTGGCAGGCGTGGTGGACAGCCGCCGCAGCCTGTTGAGCTATGATGGCCTGGACGCCAGCCGCGCGTTAGCCTTCTTCAATGATGAAGCCGTCGAGCAGGATGAAGAGTCGCTGTTCCTGTGGATGCGCGCCCATCCGTATGATGATTTAGTGGTGCTGGACGTTACCGCCAGTCAGCAGCTTGCTGACCAGTATCTCGATTTCGCCAGTCACGGTTTCCACGTTATCAGCGCCAACAAACTGGCGGGAGCCAGCGACAGCAACAAGTATCGCCAGATCCACGACGCTTTCGAAAAGACCGGACGTCACTGGTTGTATAACGCCACCGTCGGCGCGGGCTTGCCGATCAACCACACTGTGCGCGATCTGATCGACAGCGGCGACACTATTTTGTCGATCAGCGGGATCTTCTCCGGCACGCTCTCCTGGCTGTTCCTGCAATTCGACGGCAGCGTGCCGTTTACCGAACTGGTGGATCAGGCGTGGCAACAGGGCTTAACCGAGCCTGACCCGCGTGATGACCTTTCCGGTAAAGACGTGATGCGCAAACTGGTGATTCTGGCGCGTGAAGCGGGTTACAACATTGAACCGGACCAGGTGCGCGTGGAGTCGCTGGTGCCAGCACATTGTGAAGGCGGCAGCATCGACCACTTCTTTGAAAACGGCGATGAACTGAATGAGCAGATGGTGCAACGACTGGAAGCCGCCCGCGAAATGGGGCTGGTGCTGCGCTACGTGGCGCGTTTCGATGCCAATGGCAAAGCGCGTGTTGGTGTAGAAGCGGTGCGTGAAGACCATCCGCTGGCATCACTGCTGCCGTGCGATAACGTCTTTGCCATCGAAAGCCGCTGGTATCGCGATAACCCGCTGGTGATCCGTGGGCCAGGCGCTGGGCGCGACGTCACCGCCGGGGCGATTCAGTCGGATATTAACCGCCTGGCGCAGTTGTTGTAATTTCAGGAATCTAATAATGCCTGGTACACATGTTTTCGTGTCTATGGTTTCTAACTAAATATATTGATTTATCATTTGGTTATAGGCCGGATGAAGCGTTTGCGCTACATCCGGCAAGAAGCAATAAGTACGTTGTCAGCCTGCATCTGTAATCCGGTCTGCCTTGCATTCCGGATTTTCTTTTCCTTACCATCCTGAATTTTTCTCATCTTTCCTGATTTTTCCTCACCATCATTGGTCATTTTTCGGTTGACGCTCCTCCGCTTTTCCTTCATCTTTACATCTGGACGTCTAAACGGATAGATGTTCACAACACAACATATAACTACAAGCGATTGATGAGGTAAGGTATGAGCTTTTTTCACGCCAGCCAGCGGGATGCCCTGAATCAGAGTCTGGCAGAAGTCCATGGGCAGATTAACGTTTCGTTCGAGTTTTTCCCGCCGCGTACCAGTGAAATGGAGCAGACCCTGTGGAACTCCATCGATCGTCTTAGCAGCCTGAAACCAAAATTTGTTTCGGTGACCTATGGTGCGAACTCCGGCGAGCGCGACCGCACGCACAGTATTATTAAAGGTATTAAAGAGCGTACTGGTCTGGAAGCTGCACCGCATCTTACCTGCATTGATGCGACTCCCGACGAGCTGCGCACCATCGCCCGTGACTACTGGAATAACGGTATTCGTCATATCGTGGCGCTGCGTGGTGACCTGCCGTCGGGAAGCGGTAAGCCGGAAATGTATGCTTCTGACCTGGTGGAGCTGTTAAAAGAAGTCGCGGATTTCGATATTTCAGTAGCGGCGTATCCGGAAGTTCACCCGGAAGCGAAAAGCGCCCAGGCGGATTTACTCAACCTGAGACGCAAAGTGGATGCTGGAGCCAACCGCGCTATCACTCAATTCTTCTTTGATGTCGAAAGCTACCTGCGCTTTCGCGACCGTTGTGTCTCTGCGGGGATTGATGTGGAAATTATTCCGGGCATTTTGCCGGTCTCTAACTTTAAACAGGCGAAGAAATTTGCCGACATGACTAACGTGCGCATTCCGGCGTGGATGGCACAAATGTTTGACGGCCTGGATGACGACGCCGAAACCCGTAAACTGGTGGGTGCAAATATCGCAATGGATATGGTGAAAATTTTAAGCCGTGAAGGGGTAAAAGATTTCCACTTCTATACTCTGAACCGTGCTGAAATGAGTTACGCGATTTGCCATACGCTGGGTGTTAGACCGGGTTTATAAGTGTTTTTGTTTCGGTGAAAATCACACAGTGATCACAAAATTAAAACAAAGCACAAAATGCCTCCTCGAAGCGAGGGGGCAGACCAGCAAAACTATTGACTCGCTTTTTCTCCTTTATTCCTTAAAGGAACAGGGAGAAAACAGCGATAAAGCCTCTTTGTATAAAGTATTTATCCGTAATCGGACATAATCAAAAAGGCTTATTTAAGATCATTTTGATCTACATCTCTTTAACTAATGATATGTAAGATCCCAACTATCGCATCCGTGGATTAATTCAATTATAACTTCTCTCTAACGCTGTGTATCTTAAGGGTAACACTGTAGAGGGAGCATATTGATGAGCACGTCTGACGATATCCATAACACAACAGCTAGCGGAAAATGTCCGTTCCATCATGGCGGTCATGACCAGAGCGCCGGTGCGGGAACAACCACTCATGACTGGTGGCCAAAACAACTCCGTGTTGACCTGTTAAACCAACATTCTAACCGTTCTAACCCACTGGGTGAGGACTTCGACTACCGCAAAGAATTTAGCAAGCTAGATTACTACGGCCTGAAAAAAGATCTGAAAGAGCTGCTGACAGAGTCCCAACCGTGGTGGCCAGCAGACTGGGGCAGCTACGCGGGTCTGTTTATTCGTATGGCCTGGCACGGCGCGGGGACTTACCGTTCAATCGATGGTCGCGGTGGCGCGGGGCGTGGTCAGCAACGTTTTGCACCGCTCAACTCCTGGCCGGATAACGTCAGCCTGGATAAAGCGCGTCGTCTGTTGTGGCCAATCAAACAAAAATATGGTCAGAAAATCTCCTGGGCCGACCTGTTTATCCTTGCGGGTAACGTGGCGCTGGAAAATTCTGGCTTCCGTACTTTCGGTTTTGGTGCCGGTCGTGAAGACGTCTGGGAACCGGATCTCGACGTAAACTGGGGTGATGAAAAAACCTGGCTTGCCCACCGTAATCCGGAAGAGCTGGCAAAACGGCCATTAGCAGCAACCGAAATGGGGCTGATTTACGTTAACCCGGAAGGACCAAATGCCAGCGGTGAACCGCTTTCCGCGGCTGCAGCTATTCGCGCGACATTTGGCAATATGGGAATGAACGACGAAGAAACCGTTGCGCTGATCGCAGGTGGTCATACGTTAGGTAAAACTCACGGTGCAGGCCCGGCAACGCACGTAGGTCCTGATCCGGAAGCCGCACCGATCGAAAACCAGGGCTTAGGCTGGAAAAGTGATTTTGGTTCCGGTGTCGGTGCCGATGCCATTACTTCAGGCCTGGAAGTGGTCTGGACGCAAACGCCGACTCAGTGGAGCAACTATTTCTTCGAAAACCTGTTCAAATATGAGTGGGTACAGACTCGTAGTCCGGCAGGTGCCATCCAGTTTGAAGCAGTCGATGCTCCGGAAATTATCCCGGATCCGTTCGATCCGTCGAAGAAACGTAAGCCGACGATGTTGGTCACTGACCTGACTCTGCGTTTTGATCCAGAGTTTGAGAAGATTTCACGTCGCTTCCTCGATGATCCACAAGCGTTCAACGAAGCCTTTGCCCGTGCATGGTTCAAACTGACGCACAGGGATATGGGGCCGAAATCTCGCTACATCGGACCGGAAGTGCCGAAAGAAGATCTGATCTGGCAAGATCCGCTGCCACATGCGTTCTTCAACCCGAGCGAGGAAGATATCCTTAATCTTAAGGCGGCGATTGCTGAATCTGGCCTCTCCGTGAGCGAGCTGGTTTCTGTTGCCTGGGCTTCCGCCTCCACCTTCCGCGGTGGGGATAAACGTGGCGGCGCGAATGGTGCGCGTCTGGCATTGGCTCCACAGCGCGACTGGGAAGTTAATGCCGCAGCAGCACGTGCATTGCCGGTGCTGGAAGGGATCTACAAATCCTCCCATACAGCGTCGCTTGCCGACATTATTGTTCTTGCCGGTGTCGTTGGTGTTGAAAAAGCGGCGAGTGCGGCGGGTATCAGCGTTAATGTTCCGTTTACACCGGGCCGTGTAGACGCGCGCCAGGATCAGACTGACATTGAGATGTTTGAGCTGCTCAAACCTGTTGCCGACGGTTTCCGTAACTATCGTGCTGCGGCGGGTGAGGCTACAACTGAATCTCTGTTGATCGATAAAGCACAGCAATTGACCCTGACTGCACCGGAAATGACGGTGTTGGTCGGCGGGATGCGCGTACTGGGTGCCAACTTCGATGGCAGCAAAAACGGCGTCTTTACTGACCGCGTGGGCGTATTGAGCAATGACTTCTTTGTGAACTTGCTGGATATGCGTTACGAGTGGAAAGCGACCGACGAATCGAAAGAGCTGTTCGAAGGCCGTGACCGTGAAACGGGTGAAGTGAAATACACTGCCAGCCGTGCGGACCTGGTATTTGGTTCTAACTCCGTCCTGCGTGCGCTGGCAGAAGTTTACGCCAGCAGCGACGCCCACGAGAAGTTTGTTAAAGACTTCGTGGCGGCATGGGTGAAAGTGATGAACCTCGACCGTTTCGACCTGCTGTAATCTGAACTCCTTCAGCGACTGCCTTTCAGGCGGTCGCTGAAGTTTCTTTACCAGCGTATAGTGTCCACAGGAAAACTACACACTGGATCTCTCATGTCTGCCGCAGGAAAGAGCAACCCACTGGCAATCAGTGGCCTGGTTGTGCTCACACTTATCTGGAGTTATAGCTGGATTTTCATGAAGCAAGTCACCAGCTACATCGGTGCCTTCGACTTTACTGCTTTACGCTGCATTTTTGGCGCTCTCGTTTTATTCATCGTCCTTTTATTACGTGGTCGCGGTATGCGTCCGACGCCGTTTAAATACACTTTAGCTATTGCCCTGTTACAAACCTGCGGGATGGTGGGACTGGCGCAATGGGCGTTGGTGAGCGGCGGAGCAGGGAAGGTGGCAATCCTGAGCTATACCATGCCGTTCTGGGTGGTGATTCTCGCGGCGCTGTTTCTTGGTGAACGCCTGCGACGCGGGCAATATTTCGCTATTCTGATTGCCGCCGTTGGATTATTGCTGGTGTTACAGCCGTGGCAACTCGATTTCTCCTCGATGAAAAGCGCCATCCTGGCAATCCTCTCCGGCATCAGTTGGGGGGCGAGTGCGATTGTTGCTAAACGCCTTTATGCCCGCTATCCGCGCGTGGATTTATTGTCGTTAACATCCTGGCAGATGCTTTATGCGGCGCTGGTGATGAGTGTGGTCGCCTGGCTGGTGCCGCAACGTGAAATTGACTGGCAGCCCACGGTGTTCTGGGCGCTGGCCTACAGTGCGATTCTGGCGACGGCACTGGCCTGGAGTTTGTGGCTATTTGTACTGAAAAACTTACCTGCCAGTATTGCCAGCTTAAGCACGCTGGCGGTTCCTGTTTGCGGCGTACTCTTTTCCTGGTGGCTGCTTGGTGAAAACCCCGGCGCGGTTGAAGGCAGCGGTATTGTGCTGATTGTGCTGGCACTGGCGCTGGTAAGCCGTAAGAAAAAAGAAGCCGTCAGCGTAAAAAAAATCTGAAGAGCGTCTTCCCTGGGCGCTATCGCTTATTGAGCAAAATAGCGGTAGTGCCCGACAATCTGCCAGCTAAACAACACATCTTCTTCCTGCGCGCCTGCGCCAATGTTATGTATCACCAGTGGCGTACCGTTGCGGGCGAAGCCATCTGAAACCACCCCAATATGTGCCAGCCCGTTATCTAATCGCCAGGAGACAATATCGCCCGCTTGATAGTCACTGGGGTTCTTGCTGGTGGGGCGTGTTTTATCGTGGCGGATAAACCAGGTTTCCAGATTAGGCACCCGACGGTGATCGATGTTGCTGTCCGGGCGCTTTAACTTCCATTTTTGCGGGTACTCGGCAAAATTCTTCGCCATATCTTCATGAATCAGCTTCTGCAAATCTACCTGCTGGCTGCGTAATGCGCGGATCACTACATCAGAACATACGCCGCGTTCCTGCGGGACATCACCGCCAGGATAGGTAAGCTGCACATACGCCGGATCGTAAAATAGCGTGCTGCTAATTTGCTGTCTAGCACCGTCTGCGATGGCAAGGTTGGTGTTGGCCTGGATTTGTACCACGGTTGGTGGAACGGCGGGAGATTTTAAGGAGTGGCTGGTAAATGCCGTTAGAAGGCTGACCAACGCCAGTGAAGCTTTCATCTGTTTCGTCCGTGAAAATAAGAGTCACAGATTCGACCTTCCGGGCTAACGATTGTTCTGTGGAGAAAATGTCCAGAAGCGGATAAAAAACTCCCGAACAAGCCGGGAGTTTGGCGTAGGTTATTCCCACTCTTGCAGGAAACGCTGACCATACTGGTCGGCTACCAGCAATGCAGCGTAAACCTGATCTGGCGTGGCGCCGCCAGGCATGTTGTGAATAGTTTCACCTTCTGCACAAGATGCTTCTGCGACAATCCGCATTTTCGCCGGGATATCTTCTTTAATATCCAGTTGTGCCAGGGTAATTGGCAGGCCGACAGCATGGCACAGCGCAGCTACGGTTTCGATTTCCTCAACTGGTGCGTTTTCCAGAACCAGTTGCGTCAGCGTACCGAATGCCACTTTTTCACCGTGATAATAGTGATGCGCATCCGGAATGGCCGTCAGGCCATTGTGCACCGCGTGCGCCGCCGCCAGGCCGCCGCTTTCAAAGCCCACGCCGCTCAAATAGGTGTTAGCTTCAATCACACGTTCCAGCGCCGGAGTCACCACATGCTGTTCAGCGGCAAGCATCGCTTTTTCGCCTTCTTCCAGCAGGGTGTTGTAGCACAGTTCAGCCAGAGCCAGTGCTGCCTGAGTACATTTACCGCCCGCCATCGTGGTTGCGCCGCTGCGGGAACAGGCACGTGCTTCAAACCAGGTTGCCAACGCATCGCCAATACCCGCCGCTAACAGACGTGCAGGTGCGCCAGCAACAATTTTGGTATCCACAATGACACGTTCCGGGTTGTTCGGCAGCAGCAGATAGCGGTCAAACTCACCATCATCGGTGTAGATAACAGACAGCGCACTGCACGGTGCGTCGGTAGAGGCGATAGTCGGAGCGATTGCTACCGGAACACCCATGAAATGTGCCAGTGCTTTGGCGGTATCAAGGGTTTTACCGCCGCCAATACCGAGAATTGCACCACACTGTGCGGTTTCTGCGATGCCACGTAGACGATCGATTTCATTTTGCGAACATTCACCGCCAAAGGGTGCGATTTCAACAACCAGCCCGGCATCTTTAAAGCTTTGCTCGACGGTTGCCTGAGCAAAACCTAATACAAATTTATCGCCAACAACTAACCAACGTTCTGCCAGCGGTTTCAGGTATTCGCCCAGGCGATTAATTACATCAGCGCCCTGGATGTATTTACCTGGTGATTGAATAATGCGGTCCATAATTGCTCCTTTAGAGATGAGTATTGCCAAATGCGGCATTCCAGTCGTGCTCGAACTTCTCTATAGCTGACTCTACCGCAGGGGTGTTAAGCATTTGTTGCGCTACATCTAAGGGCAGTGTGATGGATTCACATCCTGCCAGCAAACAATCCAGCGCCTGACGCGGTGTTTTAAAGCTGGCTGCCAGCACCATGCTTTCTGGCGCGTGCATTTCCAGTAACGCTTGCAGCTCCTGTACGGTACGAATGCCGTCTCCGCCCTGAGCGTCCACGCGGTTTACATAGGGGGCCACGTATTTTGCGCCAGCCAGTGCGGCTAATAGCCCTTGTGCGGCGCTGTAGACTGCGGTTCCCAGCGTGGTAATGCCTTCTTTTTTCAGCAATTTAATTGCTGCCAGACCTTCGGATGTTACCGGAATTTTCACCACAATTCCCGGAATAACGTCGCGCAGACGTTTCGCTTCTTCTACCATGCCCTGTGCGTCGCGGCTCATAGTCTGAGCAAACAGAATGCCCTCATCACCAATCGCTTTTTGCAGACGCGGCAGTACATCCCAGATGGACTCCTTGCTGGCAGCAATAATGCTCGGGTTAGTCGTCACTCCGGCAATCGGGAATATGCGTGCCAGACGTTCGACTTCTGCGACGTTAGCGGTGTCCAGATACAGTTCCATGATGTTTCCTTTTACAGTTCCAGTTCATGTTGCAGCAGGCTGGCGATAGCGTCGGCGGAAGCGGCGTTAACCAGCGCGTTACGGAATTCTTCGTGCATGATGCGGCGAGCGAGGCGCGAGAAAATGCGCATATGCTGATCGCCCGCAGCGTGTTTGTTCAGGGTTAACATAATGATGAATTGTGCTTCATCATCGCCCCAGCGCACAGGTGCTTGCAGACGAGCCACACTGATGGTCGACTGCTCAATATGTTCTGATTTGCTGTGTGGAATGGCGAAACTAAAGCCCAGTCCGGTAGAGAAGACGGCCTCACGCGCCCACAGATCGGCTTCCAGTTTCCGCGGATAGCGACAGCGTCCTGCCAGCAGCAGGTTATCGGTCATGCCTTTGAGCACTTCTTCTTTGCTGCGCCAGTCGCTTTCCAGCGTGATGCACTCGGCGGTAACCAGCGGCGCATCCTGTTGCGTCATACGGAACTGCGCCAGCAGATGCTCCACTTCCAGTGAAGTACGGCAGGCCATCGCCTGGTTAAGCAACTGACGACATTCGCGGCTGTCGAGTTGCGCCATGCGTGCTTTTGCCGCCGGAATTGACGGTGCGCTCATGCTAAGTTCATCCAGCCCTAAACCGATCAGCAGCGGCAGTACGGAACCTTTTGCCCCCAGTTCTCCGCACAGGCCGATCCATTTACCCTGGCGATGCACTGCCTGAACGGCGTAATCAAGCGCCCGCAGGAATGCCGGATTCAGACTGTTGTAGTGACGGGTGACTTTAGCGTTATCACGATCCACCGCCAGCAGATACTGCGTCAGGTCGTTACTGCCGATACTAAAGAAATCAATCTCTTCGCAGCACTGGTCGATAATGAACATGACCGACGGTACTTCCAGCATGATGCCGAGTGGGATCTTTTCATCAAACGGAATGTGTTCGTTACGCAGTTGCTGTTTGGCTTCCGCCAGCTTTTCTTTCACCCATAAGATCTCTTCCATTGAGGAGATCATCGGGATCATGATTTTCAGGCTGCCGTGAGCAGAGGCGCGCAGGATCGACCGTAATTGCGTGGTAAACAGTGACGCGTATTCTTCATAAATACGCACCGCGCGATAACCAAGGAATGGGTTGGCTTCTGCGGGAATATTCAGATAATCAACGGGTTTATCGCCGCCAATATCCATAGTACGCACAATAATGCTGCGCCCGTTGGCGGATTCCAGCGCCTGACAAAAAATGTTGTACAACTCGCTTTCGCCCGGTGCACTGGTGCGATCCATATAGAGCATTTCAGTGCGGAACAGACCAACGCCTTCTGCGCCATTGCCAAACGCAGCCTGTGCTTCTACCGAGTGAGCGATGTTAGCAGCAACTTCGATACGAATACCATCAGCGGTGCGGGCTTGCTGGGTCAGCCAGACACGTTGTTGCTCACGCAGAGCGTCCTGTACGCGCGCTTCCTGTTGATAATAACGCGCCACCGCTTCTGTCGGTTCGACCACAATCGCCCCGGCGTTGCCGTCGATATAAATCGTTTGTTGCAGCCACGGGCTAAGGGTCTCGATATCCACGCCGACCAGCGTCGGAATATTAAATGAACGGGCAAGGATCACCGTGTGTGAGGTGGTGCCGCCGCTTTTCAGTAGCAGACCTTTGAGGTGATTTTTATCCAGTTCGAGGAACTGACTGGGGGTTAGTTCATCCGCCATACAAATGGCTGGCTGCGTCAATTTACCCGGTGCCGGGAAGCGTTGTTCGCCGTAAATTTGCTGGAGTAACTGGAAGCAGACGTCGCGCACATCCAGCGCACGCTCTTGCAGGTAGCTACTACTGGAACGGGCGAACTCTTCGCAAAAGTGATTCGCACTGGCAACAATCGCTTCGGCACAGCTTAATCCCTCGTTGACACCCGCCAGTAAGTGTTGACGTAAAGAGGTATCGCCCGCTAACGAACGGTGGGCTTCCAGTATTGCGCTGGTGGCACCGTCGCTATCCAGCAGACGAAACTCAATGTTTTTCAGTACCAGTGTCAGGCCGTTTTCCAGTGCAGATTGTTCGGCGTCAGCATCTTTAGCGGCAGGAAGATTACCCAGTGCATTGAGATCTAAAGAGGAAATCGGCGTCAGGATGCCGCCTGCGCTACCGTTACACACGGTGCGGGCGCGGATAATGCGCGGATTCAGATTAGTCAGTGAAACCGGCAGCGGCTCCAGTTCGTCAGATTTTACTTCTTCCAGCGGCGCGTCACAGTGGGGAAATTCATCGCGCAGCCATTGGCTTAAACGCTGGTGTGCTTCTTGTTCGTCGGCTCCAGAAATCAGTAACTGGCAGTTATCGCCCACCAGTGTATCGGTGCCAATCAGCGCCAGCGCGCTTTTGGCGTTGCCCTTGCGATCGGTACGCAGGTTATGCCACTCAATTTGCGATGAAAAAGTATTACACAGCGTTTCAACGTGGCTTGCCGGACGTGCATGTACGCCATTAGGTAGCTCACAAATAAATTCCACAATCAGGGCCATTGCCTCTCTCCCGGTAAGGTTTTCTGTTTACAGGATAAGAGTGCACGGTAACGGCCTGCCATGTGACAAATCTGTCAAAAGCTGGACAAATGTAATGTAACCGTCAATTTGCGACGCGTCTCACAAGACGCGCCACTCCGGCATGATTCCGAGATAACGCAAGTTATGAGGCGGATCGCATTTTTGTACTGACATTACAAAAGTCCAGTAAATGGCCTTTTTATCCACTGTTTGCTCCGCTTGCGATTGCCTATTGTTTCTCCCATCAAAAAAATATGGACATGGGCTTTTGCAAGCCCAGGAGCAGCTTATGAATGAGTTGGTGCAGATACTGAAAAACACTCGTCAGCATTTAATGACGGGCGTTTCACACATGATTCCCTTCGTAGTATCGGGCGGTATTTTGCTGGCGGTTTCCGTCATGCTGTACGGCAAAGGTGCGGTGCCAGATGCCGTAGCCGATCCGAATCTGAAAAAACTGTTTGATATCGGCGTCGCGGGCTTAACGCTGATGGTGCCTTTCCTTGCTGCTTACATCGGTTATTCCATTGCGGAACGTTCCGCGCTGGCTCCGTGCGCTATTGGTGCCTGGGTCGGTAACAGTTTTGGTGCAGGCTTCTTTGGCGCGCTGATCGCCGGGATTATCGGCGGCATCGTGGTGCATTACCTGAAGAAAATCCCGGTGCATAAAGTTCTGCGTTCTGTCATGCCAATCTTCATTATTCCGATCGTCGGCACCTTAATTACCGCTGGCGTCATGATGTGGGGGCTGGGCGAGCCTGTGGGCGCATTGACTAACAGTCTGACCCAGTGGCTTCAGGGAATGCAGCAGGGCAGCATTATCATGCTGGCGGTCATTATGGGGCTGATGCTGGCGTTCGATATGGGCGGTCCGGTTAACAAAGTGGCGTATGCATTCATGCTGATTTGTGTCGCCCAGGGTGTTTATACCGTGGTGGCGATCGCGGCAGTAGGGATCTGTGTTCCGCCGCTGGGGATGGGGCTGGCGACGCTGATTGGTCGCAAAAACTTCTCCGCAGAAGAACGTGAAACCGGTAAAGCGGCGTTGGTGATGGGCTGTGTTGGTGTCACTGAAGGGGCGATTCCTTTCGCCGCCGCCGATCCGTTGCGTGTGATCCCTTCCATCATGGTGGGCACTGTTTGTGGCACGGTCACCGCGGCATTGGTTGGTGCGCAGTGCTATGCAGGCTGGGGTGGTCTGATTGTGCTGCCGGTAGTTGAAGGCAAGTTGGGTTACATCGCGGCAGTGGCTGTTGGGGCTGTAGCAACGGCTATCTGCGTTAACGTGCTGAAAAGTCTGGCGCGTAAAAATGGGTCTTCAACTGATGAGAAGGAAGACGACCTGGATCTGGATTTTGAAATTAATTAATTGAGGAACGAGCCATGACGAAAATTATTGCAGTAACCGCATGTCCTTCAGGTGTTGCCCATACCTATATGGCGGCAGAGGCGCTGGAAAGTGCCGCGAAAGCAAAAGGCTGGGAAGTGAAAGTAGAAACCCAGGGGTCGATTGGTCTGGAAAACGAACTGACTGCGGAAGACGTGGTGAGCGCCGATATGGTGATTCTGACCAAAGATATCGGCATCAAGTTTGAAGAGCGTTTTGCTGGCAAGACCATCGTGCGTGTCAACATCAGCGACGCAGTAAAACGCGCTGACGCCATTATGAGCAAAATTGAAGCTCACCTGGCGCAAACCGCTTAAGTTCTTATCCCGCCCGCAAGGGCGGGTTCGCTTTCCCACAGGAGTTCCTCATGACGAATCGTATCTCTCGCCTTAAAACTGCACTGTTTGCCAATACCCGTGAAATCTCGTTGGAGCGGGCGCTGCTTTATACCGCCAGCCATCGGCAAACCGAAGGCGAACCGGTGATATTGCGCCGGGCGAAAGCGACAGCGTATATCCTTGAACATGTTGAAATTTCGATTCGTGATGAAGAACTGATTGCCGGTAACCGCACCGTAAAACCGCGCGCCGGGATTATGTCGCCGGAAATGGATCCTTACTGGTTGCTGAAAGAGCTGGATCAATTCCCGACACGCCCGCAGGATCGCTTCGCCATTAGTGAAGAAGATAAACGTATCTATCGCGAAGAGTTGTTCCCGTACTGGGAAAAACGCTCGATGAAAGATTTCATCAATGGGCAGATGACGGACGAAGTTAAAGCGGCGACCAGTACGCAGATTTTCAGCATCAACCAGACGGATAAAGGCCAGGGGCACATCATTATTGATTACCCACGCCTGCTGAATCACGGGCTGGGTGAGCTGGTGGCGCAGATGCAACAACATTGCCAGCAACAGCCGGATAATCACTTTTATCAGGCTGCGCTGTTATTGCTGGAAGCCTCGCAGAAACATATTTTGCGTTACGCCGAACTGGCAGAAACGATGGCAGCAAGCTGCGTTAATGCCCAACGTCGGGAAGAATTGCTGACTATTGCGGAGATCTCCCGTCATAACGCCGAACATAAGCCGCAGACGTTCTGGCAGGCGTGCCAGTTGTTCTGGTACATGAACATCATTCTGCAATATGAATCTAACGCCAGTTCGCTGTCGTTAGGGCGCTTCGATCAGTATATGTTGCCGTTCTATCAGGCCTCGCTGACCCAGGGTGAAGATCCGGCGTTTCTGAAAGAACTGCTCGAGTCCCTGTGGGTGAAATGTAATGACATTGTGCTGTTACGTTCCACCAGCAGCGCGCGCTATTTCGCAGGTTTCCCGACCGGCTATACCGCACTGCTCGGTGGTTTAACGGAAAACGGACGTAGCGCGGTGAATGTGCTTTCGTTTCTCTGTCTCGACGCCTATCAAAGCGTACAGTTGCCGCAGCCAAATCTCGGTGTGCGCACTAACGCCTTGATTGACACGCCGTTCCTGATGAAAACCGCAGAAACCATTCGTCTTGGTACTGGTATTCCGCAAATCTTCAACGATGAAGTGGTGGTGCCCGCGTTCCTCAACCGTGGTGTTTCGCTGGAAGATGCGCGCGACTATTCAGTGGTCGGTTGCGTGGAATTATCCATTCCGGGCAGAACCTACGGTCTGCACGATATCGCGATGTTTAACCTGCTGAAAGTGATGGAAATCTGCCTGCATGAGAATGAAGGTAATTCCGCATTGAGTTATGACGGTTTGCTGGAACAAATTCGCGCGAAGATCAGCCACTACATCACTCTGATGGTTGAAGGCAGCAATATTTGCGATATCGGCCATCGTGACTGGGCACCAGTGCCGCTGCTCTCTTCGTTTATCAGCGATTGTCTGGAAAAAGGCCGCGATATTACCGACGGCGGCGCGCGTTATAACTTTTCCGGCGTGCAGGGGATTGGTATCGCTAACCTGAGTGATTCACTCCATGCGTTGAAAGGGATGGTTTTTGATCAACAACGTTTAAGTTTTGACGAATTGTTGTCGGTATTAAAAGCAAACTTCGAAACGCCAGAAGGCGAAAAAATCCGTGCTCGTTTAATTAACCGCTTTGAGAAGTACGGCAACGATATCGACGAGGTGGATAACATTAGCGCCGAATTGCTGCGCCATTACTGCAAAGAAGTGGAAAAATACCAGAACCCGCGCGGCGGCTACTTCACGCCGGGGTCGTATACCGTTTCTGCTCACGTCCCGTTGGGGTCGGTGGTTGGCGCGACGCCAGACGGCCGCTTCGCCGGAGAACAACTGGCTGATGGTGGTTTGTCACCAATGTTGGGTCAGGACGGACAAGGGCCAACGGCGGTGCTGAAGTCAGTAAGTAAACTTGATAACACGTTGCTTTCTAACGGTACGTTGCTGAATGTGAAATTCACTCCGGCTACCCTGGAAGGTGAAGCGGGATTACGCAAACTGGCTGACTTCTTACGTGCATTTACTCAGCTTAAGTTGCAGCACGTTCAATTTAACGTAGTGAATGCCGACACGTTACGTGAAGCCCAATTGCGCCCGCAGGACTATGCGGGGCTGGTGGTACGCGTTGCCGGATACAGCGCCTTCTTTGTCGAACTCTCGAAGGAAATTCAGGATGACATTATCCGCCGTACAGCGCATCAGTTGTAACGTTGTGGAAACGCGCCGCGAGGATGTGGCGCGTATTTTTAACATTCAGCGTTATTCGCTGAATGACGGTGAGGGTATTCGTACGGTGGTCTTTTTTAAAGGCTGCCCACATCTGTGCCCGTGGTGTGCTAATCCGGAGTCGATCTCCGGCAAAATCCAGACGGTGCGTAGAGAGGCGAAATGTCTGCATTGCGCGAAATGTTTACGTGATGCAGATGAATGTCCTTCCGGCGCATTTGAGCGGATTGGTCGTGATATCAGCCTCGACGCTCTGGAACGGGAAGTGATGAAGGATGACATTTTCTTTCGCACGTCTGGCGGTGGTGTCACGCTTTCTGGCGGTGAAGTGTTGGTGCAAGCGGAGTTTGCTACCCGTTTTTTGCAACGACTGCGGCTGTGGGGCGTGTCATGTGCCATCGAAACTGCCGGAGACGCGCCAGCAAGCAGGTTGCTACCGCTGGCGAAATTGTGCGATGAAGTGTTGTTCGATTTAAAAATTATGGACCCGACAAGAGCGCGGGACGTGGTGAAAATGAATCTGCCGCGCGTGCTGGAGAATCTGCGTTTGCTGGTGAGTGAAGGTATCAATGTGATCCCTCGTTTGCCGCTGATCCCCGGCTATACGCTCAGCAGAGAGAATATGCAGCAGGCGCTGGATGTGTTGATTCCTTTGAATATCAGGCAGATCCACCTGTTGCCGTTTCATCAGTACGGTGAACCGAAATACCGTCTGTTGGGGCGCGAATGGTCGATGAAAGATATACCGGCACCGTCGTCAGCCGATGTGGCATTGATGCGTGAAATGGCTGAACAGGCTGGTTTTCAGGTTACGGTTGGGGGGTAGGATGGCATATCTGGTTGCAGTTACCGCCTGCGTTAGCGGTGTGGCACATACCTATATGGCGGCAGAACGGCTGGAAAAGTTGTGTCAGCAGGAAAAGTGGAGCGTCAGCATTGAAACTCAGGGGGCGCTGGGAACGGAGAACCGCTTATCGGACGAGAATATCCGTCGCGCGGATGTTGTGTTGTTGATTACAGATATCGAGCTTTCTGGTGCCGAGCGTTTTGAACATTGTCGCTATGTACAATGCGGTATCTACGCTTTTCTACGCGAACCTCATCGGGTGATGAGTGCTGTTCGTAAGGTGCTTTCTGCGCCGCAGCAAACGCACCTTATTCTGGAGTAGTTGGTTTTTCTGTCAGTTGGCTGTGGTACTGCCGACGATATTCCGACGGCGAGCGTTCGGTATTTTTACGAAACAGACGGCAGAAGTAGTTGCTGTCGACAAAACCGCAGGCGTGAGCCACTTCTTTTACCTTCAGATCATAGCCTTTCAGTAGCGTCTTAGCATGTTCCAGTCGCGTGTGATTCAGGTATTCGTTAAAGCCAATAGCCCCCGTTTTTTGAAACAGGTGCGATAGGTAGTTTGGTGAAATGTAGAACGCCTGCGCGACAGATTCGCGGGTCAGCGCGGTGGCATAACGTTCGTCGATGTAATCGCGAATGGCTTCGAAAAGTGCCTGGCTGCGAGAGGCTGTCTGAATTTGGCTGCCGAGCAAATCGCGGCAGTGGCTAAGCAAACTGGTGACAATAAGCCTGGCTGTTTGTTGCTCCTGCGGCTGCATTTGCATTTCATTGAGCGTTTGTAGCAGGAACGAGCCAATACGTGGGCCACGTCGGGCGACGTGTTGCTTCGCCAGATTTTGATATTGTTTGCCATCCCACTGTACGACGCTGAAGCCGAGTTGCTGTTTGCCAAACAGAACGCTAAATGTCGTGGCGGGTGTTTCCCATTGTGGGAAATTCCACCCGCCAGCGGGAACGTACAGTACATCGCCGGAAACTAACGTTGCACCTGTACCGGTATCAACAAACTCGCCTTCCAGCACAATTTCCAGCCGTGGAAAATCGACCTTATACGCGAGATCGGGGGCCGGGCCGTTGCTGCTCGCGAAGTAAACCTGGCGGAGTAACAGCGGGCCGTTGATTAGGCGGGAGAGCAGATAGTTGACGTCGTGATACATGTTATTCCCTCAGGTATGTAGACGGGAAAACAGTAACTGGCATTATGAAAAAAGGCCACCTGAAAAGTGTGGCCTGATGGGAGTGAGATGTAAACATTGCGGCAGTTGTATTGCCGGATGCGGCGTAAACGCCTTATCCGGCCTACCGCCGCGATCTGTAGGCCGGATAAGACGCGTCAAGCGTCGCATCCGGCAAATAGCACCTGGTAGATAATTACTGATTACCCACCTGATCGCCATACGGCAGAGTGTCGTAATCGATCAGCGCATTTTTCTTATACGGGTTACCAATCCAGCGGGTGGTTTCTTTGAATTGCGGGTTCACCACCGAACGGGTTGGATCGTAACCGTCGTAAGATAAGCCCGCCAAATCCGACCAGGTGTGGATCAGTTCAGCCAGGCTGTATTTACGATCGACATCCTGCGAGAAATCACGCGGATGAGTCGCCTGCCATTTTTCCGACGTCCACAGCAGGAACGGAATGGTGTACATGTGGCGCGTCGGGTTGTCTTCATTACGCCCCTGAGTTTTATGCGGTGGTGTGTCATAAACCTCTTCACCGTGGTCAGAGAAGTAAACCAGGAAACCATTCGGATCAGCAGCTTTAAAGTCTTTAATCAGGCTGGCAACTACGTGATCGTTGTACAAGTTGGCGTTGTCGTAATCGTTATACGATTCCAACTCTTCTGCGCTTAATCCCGGCGGCACGTGATCGGTATTGCCATCAAACTTGCCCTGATCTTCCGGGTAACGATATTTGTATTTGATGTGCGTACCCAGCAGATGAACGATGATCAGTTTCTTCGGCGCGGGGTCCTTCAGCACTTCCTGGAACGGCTTCAGCACGTTGGTGTCGTATTCACGCGCACTCTGTGTGCGTTGCTGGTTCATGTAGTACTGTTTATCGGTCTGGCGCGAAAATACCGTCAGCATGGTGTTGCGGGCGGTCATCGTTTGCTGGTTGGTGATCCAGAACGTTTTATAACCCGCCTGTTTCATCATGTTCATCAGCGACGGCTGCGTCAGGTACAGATCCGGATTCTTTTCGTTGGCGAAAGTCAGCGCCTGTTGCAGGATTTCAATGGTGTACGGACGCGATGTGACCACATTATTGAACACGGTCAGGTTTGGGTCGGTTTTATGCAGCGCATCCAGTTCAGGCGTGGTTTCACGCGGATAACCGTACAGGCTCATGCGTCCACGCTGGGTTGATTCGCCAATCACCAGTACTAAGGTGCGCGGTTCGTTGCCCGATTCGTCTTTGAAATTAGCCAGCGGCGGTAATGCGTTATTTTCATTCAGTAGTTTCGTCAGTGAGTTAAGTTGCTGGCGATACTGATAATAACCTGTCAGGAATTGCCACGGCGCGGCGGGTTCCATGCGCGATGCCAGATTATCCAACGTTTTCTCAAACGGTTTGTTTTTGATAAACGTGTTCATGGCGATCGGGTGCAGAATCAAACCATAAAGCAGGGCAAAAGAGACAACATAACGCCACGGCTTCGGAATATAGACCGGGCGCAGGCGTGTCCATAGCAGAACTGCCACTGCTGTATAGGCCAGCGCGATAAGCACAATCTTCAGGCTGAAATACTGGCTTAAATACTCGCTGGCTTCGTTGGTGTTGGTTTCAAACATCACAAACAGAACGCTCTGCGAGAACTCCTGACCGTATATGACGTAGTAACACAGCGCCGCCAGAGAGGCCGCCCACAGCATCACGCCGATTACCGCGGCGATAATTTTAATCCGCTTCGGAAAGAGGAATACCGGGATCAACCACAGCGAACTAAACAACAGTGAGTCGCGCATGCCGTTAGTACCGCTGTAGCCGCTGACGTAAATAATGACCTGTAGTAGGGTAGAGAAAAACCAAAAGTAGAGCAGTGCCCAACCCAGGGCTTTCCAGCTAAAAAGGGGTTTAGCCTGGACTTCTGTGGAATGCATAGTAAGAACCTGTCTCGAAAAAATAGCGCCGAATGTAAGGGTAAAACCTTAAGGATATCTGAAGAGATATCCAGGATTTGAATAAAATGCAGACAGAAATATATTGAAAACGAGGGAGTTAGAACAGAAGTATTTCAGAAAACCCTCGCACTATTGCACGAGGGTTGATAGAGGGAGGGATTAGCCGGTATTACGCATACCTGCCGCAATCCCGGCAATAGTGACCATTAACGCTTGTTCTACGCGGGGATCCGGTTCATGACCTTCTTTTTCCGCCTGGCGGGAGCGGTGCAGTAGCTCTGCCTGCAACACGTTCAGCGGGTCGGTGTATATATTCCGTAGCTGAATAGACTCGGCAATCCACGGCAGATCCGCCATCAGATGGGAATCGTTGGCAATCGCCAGCACCACTTTGATGTCTTCTTCTTGCAGATTGCGTAACTCTTTACCTAACGGCCACAGTTCTTTGTCGACCAGGCGTTGGTCATAGTATTCCGCCAGCCACAGATCCGCTTTTGCGAACACCATCTCCAGCATTCCCAGACGTGTTGAGAAGAACGGCCAGTCGCGGCACATGGTTTCCAGTTCGTTCTGTTTGCCATCTTCGACCACTTTTTGCAGCGCTGTACCCGCACCCAGCCAGGCGGGAAGCATCAGGCGGTTTTGCGTCCAGGCGAAGATCCACGGAATGGCGCGCAGTGATTCGACGCCGCCGGTTGGGCGACGTTTCGCCGGACGTGAACCCAACGGCAGTTTGCCCAGTTCCTGTTCTGGTGTAGCGGAACGGAAGTAAGGAACAAAATCTTTGTTTTCACGCACGTAGCCACGATAGACATCGCAAGAGATGACCGACAGTTCATCCATAATCCGACGCCAGCTCTCTTTCGGCTCTGGCGGTGGCAGCAGGTTGGCTTCCAGAATCGCCCCGGTGTACAGCGACAGGCTGCTAACGGTGATTTCCGGTAGACCGTATTTAAAGCGGATCATCTCGCCCTGTTCGGTCACACGCAGGCCGCCTTTCAGGCTTCCCGGCGGTTGCGAAAGCAGTGCTGCATGTGCTGGTGCGCCACCGCGGCCAATGGAACCGCCGCGACCGTGGAACAGCGTCAGTTCAATACCCGCCTTTTCGCAGGTTTTGATTAACGCATCCTGTGCCTGATACTGCGCCCAGGATGCCGCCATCACGCCCGCATCTTTTGCTGAGTCGGAATAGCCAATCATTACCATCTGTTTGCCCTGAATCAGACCGCGATACCAGTCGATATTCAGCAGTTGGGTCATAACATCGTTGGCGTTGTTCAGGTCATCGAGGGTTTCAAACAGCGGTGCGACCGGCATCGCGAATCCAATTCCCGCTTCTTTCAGTAGCAGGTGGACAGCCAGTACGTCAGACGGTGTTTTCGCCATCGAGATCACGTAGGCGGCAATGGAGCCTTGCGGCGCTTCGGCAATCACCTGACACGTATCGAGCACTTCGCGCGTTTCGGCGCTTGGTTGCCAGTTGCGAGGCAGCAACGGACGTTTAGAGTTCAGTTCGCGGATCAGGAACGCCTGTTTGTCGGCCTCTGACCAGCTTTCGTAGTCTCCGATGCCGAGGTAGCGGGTCAGTTCACCCAATGCTTCGGTATGACGAGTACTCTCCTGGCGGATATCAATACGCACCAGCGGTACGCCGAAACATTTCACGCGGCGCAGAGTATCGAGCAGATCGCCGTTGGCGATAATCCCCATGCCACATGCCTGAAGTGACTGGTAGCAAGCGTAGAGCGGCTCCCATAATTCTTCGTTCTGTGTCAGCAGGCCTTCCGGTTTTGGCAGTTCTTCACCTTTCAGGCGCGCTTCCAGCCACGCCTGGGTCGCCATCAGGCGAGAACGCAGGTTTTTCATCAGATAGCGATACGGCTCTGCAGCACCTTCTTCACCGACCAGCGCCAGCAGTTCAGGTGTTGCTTCAACCATCGACAACTCGGAGACCAGAACCTGAATATCTTTCAGGAACAGGTCAGTTGCTTTCCAGCGACTGAGCAGAAGTACGTGACGGGTGATGTCGGCGGTGACGTTTGGGTTGCCATCGCGGTCGCCGCCCATCCACGAGGTAAAACGAACCGGAACAAATTCTACCGGCAGTTTGTAGCCCAGGTTTTCTTCCAGTTGCTCATTCAGTTCGCGCAGGTAATTCGGCACGCCCTGCCACAGGCTGTTTTCTACTACTGCAAAACCCCATTTGGCTTCATCAATTGGGCTTGGGCGTAGTTTGCGGATTTCATCGGTATGCCACGACTGAGCGATCAACTGACGCAGACGGCGCATTAATTGGTGATGTTCGTAGTCAGCGAGATCTTTGTTGTCGAGCTGTTTTAAGCAGGCGTTCACTTCCACCATTTTGTGGATCAGTGTGCGGCGGGTGATTTCGGTTGGGTGTGCGGTAAGAACCAGTTCCAGCGACAACGATTCAACCGCTTTTTTGATAGTTTCTTCGCTAAGGTCTGGCTGGTTTTTTAGTTTACGCAGGGTACGGGCGATCACTTCCGGATTGCTGGCAGCCTCACCTTTTGGCGAAATGCTGTGGTATTGCTCGGCGGTGTTGGCCAGGTTCAGGAACTGGCTAAACGCACGCGCAACGGGTAGCAGCTCGTCGTTCGACAAATTTTGTAAGGTGGTGAGCAACTCCTGGCGGTTAGCATCATTGCCAGCGCGTGAAGATTTGGACAACTTACGGATAGTTTCTACGCGTTCAAGAATGTGTTCTCCCAACGCATCCTTGATGGTTTCTCCCAGCACTTTGCCGAGCATACTGACATTACTGCGCAACGCGGAATATTGTTCGTTCATATGACCCCAGACACCCCATCTTATCGTTTGATAGCCCTGTATCCTTCACGTCGCATTGGCGCGAATATGCTCGGGCTTTGCTTTTCGTCGTCTTTTATAAAGCCACGTAAACGCGGTGACGTCAAATGCTGCGAAATCGCTTCAGCAAACGAATAAATAGCAGGGATTTACGCCATTAAATTCACGACGTTTTAAATAAGCGTAACTTATGGGAATGTTAAAAATTCGCCTCGCGTAACACCAAATACGTAGGTCGGATAAGATGCGCAAGCATCGCATCCGACATTATTGCGGCGCTGGAGTTTGGCAACAGTGCCGGATGCGGCGCGAGCGCCTTATCCGGCCTACGGTTGGGCATCATTTGAGTCACTGTAGGTCGGATAAGATGCGCAAGCATCGCATCCGACATTATTGCGGCGCTGGAGTTTGGCAGCAGTGCCGGATGCGGCGCGAGCGCCTTATCCGGCCTACGGTTGGGCATCATTTGAGTCACTGTAGGTCGGATAAGATGCGCAAGCATCACATCCGACATTACTGCGGTGCTGGAGTTTGGCAGCAGTGCCGGATGCGGCGCGAGCGCTTTGTCCGGCCTACGGTTGGGCATCATTTGAGTCACTGTAGGTCAGATAAGATGCGCAAGCATCGCATCCGACATTATTGCGGCGCTGGAGTTTGGCAACAGTGCCGGATGCGGCGCGAGCGCCTTATCCGGCCTACGGTTGGGCATCATTTGAGTCACTGTAGGTCGGATAAGATGCGCAAGCATCGCATCCGACATTACTGCGGTGCTGGAGTTTGGTAGCAGTGCCGGATGCGGCGCGAATGCTTTGTCCGGCCTACGGTTGGGCATCATTTGAGTCACTGTAGGTCAGATAAGATGCGCAAGCATCGCATCCGACATTATTGCGGCGCTGGAGTTTGGCAGCAGTGCCGGATGCGGCGCGAGCGCCTTATCCGGCCTACGGTTGGGCATCATTTGAGTCACTGTAGGTCGGATAAGATGCGCAAGCATCGCATCCGACATTACTGCGGTGCTGGAGTTTGGCAACAGTGCCGGATGCGCTGCGAGCGCTTTGTCCGGCCTACGTTTTAATGCCAGCAAAAATGGTGAATCACCTGGGTGATCAACTCGCGGGTGGGTTTAATAAACCGTGTCTCCAGATATTCATCAGGCTGATGGGCTTGATTGATTGAACCTGGTCCTAACACCAGCGTCGGGCATAGCGTCTGAATAAACGGTGCTTCGGTACAGTAGTTCACCACTTCGGTCTGTGCGCCGAGCAATTTCTCAACCACTTCAACCAGTTGATGATTCGGCGGGCACTCATAACCAGGGATCGGCGGATGCAGCTCTTCGACCGTCAGACGACCCGGCCAGCGTTCGCTTACCGGTGCCAGCGCGTCGTTGAGCAAGCCGTTAAGTTCATTGAGCGTCATGCCAGGCAGCGGACGAATATCCATATGCAACTCACAGCAGGCGCAAATTCGGTTAGATGCGTCACCGCCGTGAATATGCCCGAGGTTGAGCGTGGGATACGGTACGGTAAACGCTTCATAGTGATAGCGTTCTTTAAGGTCGTCACGTAATTGTAAAATATGGCCGATGGCGTCATGCATCAGCTCGATGGCATTCACCCCGCGTGCCGGATCGCTGGAGTGCCCCGACTGACCCATAATGCGAATGGCGTTAGAAATATGGCCTTTATGTGCGCGTACCGGTTGCAGTGACGTCGGTTCGCCAATGATGGCGCAATCCGGGCGCAGGGCGGTGGTTTCGGCAAAATAACGCGCTCCGGCCATACTGGTTTCTTCATCGGCAGTCGCCAGAATGTAGAGCGGCTTTGCAAGCTTCGTAACGTCGACATCGCGTAGTGCATCAAGGATAAACGCAAAGAAGCCTTTCATGTCGGCGGTGCCCAGACCATAGAGCTTGCCGTCATGCTCAGTCAGCGTAAACGGATCGCGCGTCCAGCGCCCGTCATCAAACGGCACGGTATCGGTATGCCCCGCCAGCAACAAGCCGCCAGCGCCGTGTCCGCAACTTGCCAGCATATTAAATTTGTTGCGTGTTCCCGGCACGGGCTGCACTTCCACATTGAAGCCCAAATCTTTGAACCAACCCGCCAGCAGAGTGATTAAATCTGCATTGCTTTGATCGAGCGCTTCTTCCGTGGCGCTTATTGAAGGTGTGGCAATCAGAGCACGGTAGATCTCGATAAATGGCGGTAATTTGTTTTTCATTGTTGACACACCTCTGGTCATGATAGTATCAATATTCATGCATTAATTGTGAATAAAAATACACTAACGTTGAGCGTAATAAAACCCACCAGCCGTAAGGTGAATGTTTTACGTTTAGCCAGGCAAACAGACATAAGAAGGTGAATAGCCCCGATGTTGAATACGCTGATTGTGGGTGCCAGTGGTTACGCTGGCGCAGAGCTAGTGACCTATGTAAATCGCCATCCGCATATGAACATAACCGCTTTGACTGTTTCAGCGCAAAGCAATGATGCGGGAAAGTTAATCTCCGATTTGCATCCGCAGCTCAAAGGCATCGTTGATCTGCCGCTGCAGCCGATGTCGGATATCAGCGAGTTTAGCCCAGGGGTGGATGTGGTGTTTCTCGCCACTGCCCATGAAGTTAGCCACGATTTAGCACCGCAGTTTCTTGATGCAGGCTGTGTGGTATTCGACCTTTCCGGCGCATTCCGCGTTAACGACGCCGCCTTCTATGAAAAATATTACGGCTTTACCCATCAATACCCGGAACTGCTGGAGCAAGCCGCTTATGGTCTGGCGGAGTGGTGCGGCAATAAATTAAAAGAAGCGAATTTGATTGCGGTGCCGGGGTGTTACCCGACGGCAGCGCAGTTGGCGCTTAAACCGTTGATTGATGCCGATCTTCTAGATCTCAATCAGTGGCCGGTCATCAACGCCACCAGCGGTGTAAGCGGTGCAGGACGTAAGGCAGCGATTTCTAACAGCTTTTGTGAAGTCAGCCTGCAACCATACGGTGTCTTTACCCATCGCCATCAACCGGAGATCGCTACACACCTTGGTGCTGACGTGATCTTCACCCCGCATCTGGGCAATTTCCCGCGCGGCATTCTGGAAACGATTACCTGCCGTCTGAAACCGGGCGTGACCCAGGCGCAAGTAGCACAAGTGTTGCAACAGGCATATGCGCATAAACCGCTGGTACGGTTGTATGACAAAGGCGTTCCGGCGCTGAAAAACGTTGTCGGGCTACCGTTCTGCGATATCGGTTTTGCCGTTCAGGGCGAGCATCTGATTGTGGTGGCGACCGAAGACAACTTATTGAAAGGTGCGGCGGCACAGGCAATCCAGTGTGCCAATATTCGTTTCGGCTATGCGGAAACGCAGTCTCTTATTTAAGGGTGCAATGATGAATCCATTAATTATCAAACTGGGCGGCGTATTGCTGGATAGTGAAGAGGCGCTGGAACGGCTGTTTAGCGCACTGGTGAATTATCGCGAGTCTCATCAGCGTCCGTTGGTGATTGTTCACGGCGGCGGCTGCGTGGTGGATGAGTTGATGAAAGGGTTGAATCTGCCGGTGAAAAAGAAAAACGGCCTGCGCGTGACGCCTGCGGATCAGATAGACATTATCACTGGCGCACTGGCGGGAACGGCAAATAAAACCCTGCTGGCGTGGGCGAAGAAACATCAGATTGCTGCTGTGGGGCTGTTTCTCGGTGATGGCGACAGCGTCAAAGTGACCCAGCTCGATGAAGAGTTGGGCCATGTTGGACTGGCGCAGCCAGGTTCGCCTAAGCTTATCAACACGTTGCTGGAAAACGGTTATTTGCCGGTGGTCAGCTCTATTGGTGTGACGGACGAAGGGCAACTGATGAACGTCAATGCTGACCAGGCCGCGACGGCACTGGCGGCAACGCTGGGTGCGGATCTGATTTTGCTTTCTGATGTCAGTGGCATCCTCGACGGTAAAGGGCAACGAATTGCTGAGATGACCGCGGCGAAAGCAGAACAACTGATTGAGCAGGGCATTATTACTGACGGCATGATTGTGAAAGTGAATGCGGCGCTGGACGCTGCACGCACGCTGGGCCGCCCGGTGGACATCGCCTCCTGGCGTCATGCGGAACAGCTTCCGGCACTGTTTAACGGTATGCCGATGGGGACGCGGATTTTAGCTTAATTTTTGTTGGCCGGAGGCACAGCTTCCGGCATTGAATTTCAAAATAAGGAAACAGAGTTATGGCACTTTGGGGCGGGCGTTTTACTCAGGCAGCAGATCAACGGTTCAAACAATTTAATGACTCATTGCGCTTTGATTACCGTCTGGCGGAGCAGGATATTGTCGGCTCTGTAGCCTGGTCCAAAGCCCTGGTAACGGTAGGTGTGTTGACCGCAGAAGAGCAGGTGCAACTAGAAGAGGCGCTGAACGTGCTGCTGGAAGACGTTCGCGCCAGGCCACAACAAATCCTCGAAAGCGACGCCGAAGATATCCATAGCTGGGTGGAAGGTAAACTGATCGACAAAGTGGGTCAGTTAGGCAAAAAACTGCATACCGGGCGTAGCCGTAATGACCAGGTAGCGACTGACCTGAAATTGTGGTGCAAAGAGATGGTCAGCGAGTTGCTGGCGGCTAACCGCCAGTTGCAATCGGCGTTGGTGGAAACGGCGCAAAATAATCAGGACGCAGTGATGCCGGGTTATACCCACCTGCAACGCGCTCAACCGGTGACGTTCGCTCACTGGTGCCTGGCCTATGTTGAGATGCTGGCGCGTGATGAAAGCCGTTTGCAGGACGCGCTTAAGCGTCTGGATGTCAGCCCGTTAGGTTGTGGTGCGCTGGCGGGAACGGCCTATGACATTGACCGTGAACAACTGGCTGGCTGGCTGGGTTTTGCCTCGGCAACGCGTAACAGCCTGGACAGCGTTTCTGACCGTGATCACGTACTGGAACTGCTTTCTGCCGCCGCCATCGGCATGGTGCATCTGTCGCGTTTTGCCGAAGATCTCATTTTCTTTAACACCGGCGAAGCGGGTTTTGTCGAACTGTCTGATCGCGTGACTTCCGGTTCATCCTTAATGCCGCAGAAGAAAAACCCGGATGCGCTGGAGCTGATTCGTGGGAAATGTGGTCGTGTCCAGGGCGCATTAACCGGCATGATGATGACTCTGAAAGGGTTACCGCTGGCCTATAACAAAGACATGCAGGAAGACAAAGAGGGCTTGTTCGACGCACTCGACACCTGGCTGGATTGCCTGCATATGGCGGCGCTGGTGCTGGATGGGATTCAGGTGAAACGCCCGCGTTGTCAGGAAGCGGCGCAACAGGGCTACGCTAACGCCACTGAACTGGCGGATTATCTGGTGGCAAAAGGCGTACCGTTCCGCGAGGCGCACCATATTGTGGGTGAAGCGGTGGTGGAAGCCATTCGTCAGGGCAAACCACTGGAAGAACTGCCGCTGGCTGAGTTGCAGAAATTCAGCAAGGTGATTGGAGAAGATGTGTATCCGATTTTGTCGTTGCAATCGTGCCTCGACAAACGTGCGGCAAAAGGCGGCGTCTCACCGCAGCAGGTGGCGCAGGCGATTGCTTTTGCAAAGGCGCGGTTGGTGTAACTTGTTTATATCGCTCCCCTGAAAACGGGGAGTTTGCCTTATCATGCCTACGTAGTGTTGCGCTTTGTAAGCCAGATAAGGCGTTTACGCCGCATCTGGCAGGAATTTATCATCATCCTGATGCCCCTGAGTTTTACGTCCAGCCACAGCCATTCTTCGTCACATTCCTTTTAATTCTTGCGTCTTCTTTACGTTTACTTTTCCTATAAAAATCATTTTCAAATACATCAAACAATACATATTTTAATTAATTGAATATAATTAATTTCTATTGCTGTGTTCATTTTTAATGATTAATGGAATTTGTTATGTGATTATTTAACGTGTTGTTTTAACGATGATGGTTAATATTGTAGACAATATTTGAGGATATTTCTGTTCCTCGGCGGAAAATTTTATTTTTAATGTGATCACGGTTGAATAATCACTTTTTCTTCCTTGTATGGTAGTAGGCATAAAATTAAGTTTAAAACGTCTATTTAAAACACAGGAGAGTGCAATAATGAAAATTATTGCTGCGGACGTTTTTGTCACTTGCCCCGGGCGTAATTTCGTTACGCTTAAAATAACCACTGAAAGCGGACTTTGTGGGCTGGGAGATGCCACATTAAATGGTCGTGAATTGTCGGTCGCTTCCTATCTGAAAGATCATCTTTGTCCACAATTAATAGGTCGCGATGCCAGCCGTATCGAAGATATCTGGCAATTCTTTTATAAAGGTGCTTACTGGCGGCGTGGCCCCGTCACGATGTCGGCAATCTCTGCCATTGATATGGCGTTATGGGATATCAAAGCTAAAGCAGCCAATATGCCGCTGTATCAACTGCTGGGTGGCGCTTCTCGCGAGGGCGTGATGGTCTATTGCCACACCACCGGGCGTACAATTGATGAAGTCCTTGAAGACTATGCAAAACACCAGCAAATGGGCTTTAAGGCGATTCGGGTGCAGTGCGGCGTGCCGGGTATGCAAACTACCTATGGCCTGGCGAAGGGAAAAGGGCTGGCTTACGAACCGGCAACCAAAGGCCAGTGGCCGGAAGAACAATTGTGGTCTTCAGAAAAGTATCTCGATTTTACGCCGAAGCTCTTTGAGGCCGTGCGCAACAAGTTCGGTTTTAATGAACATCTGTTGCATGACATGCACCATCGCCTTACCCCTATTGAAGCGGCGCGCTTTGGTAAGAGCATTGAAGATTACCGCCTGTTCTGGATGGAAGACCCGACACCTGCCGAGAATCAGGAATGTTTCCGTTTGATTCGCCAGCATACCGTGACACCAATTGCGGTCGGAGAAGTCTTTAATAGTATCTGGGATTGTAAGCAGTTAATCGAAGAGCAGTTAATTGACTATATCCGCACGACGATTACCCATGCTGGTGGAATTACCGGGATGCGACGGATTGCCGATTTTGCATCGCTTTATCAGGTGCGTACCGGTTCGCATGGCCCTTCTGATTTATCGCCCATTTGCCATGCGGCAGCGCTGCATTTTGATCTCTGGGTGCCTAACTTCGGTGTTCAGGAGTACATGGGTTATTCCGAACAAATGCTTGAGGTCTTCCCGCATAGCTGGCGCTTCGACGCGGGTTATATGCACCCAGGCGATGAACCAGGGCTGGGTATCTCCTTTGATGAGAAGCTGGCGGCGAAATATCCGTATGATCCGGCGTATCTCCCCGTTGCGCGTCTGGAAGACGGTACATTGTGGAATTGGTAGTGATTTAAGCGAAACCGTATATCTGTCGCTTAATTTATTTATTGAGTAATCAAATCTATTCAATTTTCTCAAGGAGTATAAAAATGGATGTTGATTTGCCAGGTAGTGTTGCGGGTAATAAACCGCAACGGATTCGCCGTATTCAGACGGTGGCGCTGGTTTTATTATTTATGGCGGGAATCGTTAATTTTCTCGATCGCTCATCATTGAGCGTGGCAGGCGAGGCGATTCGTGGCGAGTTAGGATTATCAGCCACAGAGTTTGGCGTTTTACTTTCTGCATTTTCTCTGTCTTATGGTTTTTCACAACTGCCTTCCGGTATTTTGTTAGATCGTTTTGGTCCACGAATTGTGTTAGGCGCAGGATTAATATTCTGGTCATTAATGCAGGCATTAACAGGAATGGTTAATTCCTTTAGCCACTTTATTATTATGCGTATTGGACTGGGTATTGGTGAAGCGCCGTTTATGCCTGCGGGGGTGAAATCTATCACCGACTGGTATGCGCAAAAAGAACGCGGCACGGCGCTGGGGATCCTTAACTCATCTACCGTTATCGGTCAGGCCATCGCGCCCCCTGTTCTTGTATTGATGCAACTGGCGTGGGGCTGGAGGACGATGTTTGTCATCATCGGCCTGGCGGGGATTCTGGTTGGGATTTGCTGGTACGCATGGTATCGCAACCGGGCGCAGTTTGTCCTGACCGATGAAGAACGAGCGTATCTCTCTGCACCGGTTAAGCCGCGTCCACAATTGCAATTTAGCGAGTGGCTGGCGCTGTTTAAACATCGGACAACCTGGGGGATGATTTTAGGTTTCGCTGGTGTCAACTATACCGGTTGGCTCTACATTGCGTGGTTACCCGGTTATTTGCAGGCTGCGCAAGGTTTCAGTCTGGCAAAAACCGGCTGGGTGGCGGCGATTCCTTTCCTTGCGGCGGCAGTCGGGATGTGGATCAACGGTATTGTTGTCGATAGACTGGCGAAAAAAGGCTACGACCTGGCGAAGACGCGTAAAACGGCCATTGTTTGCGGTTTGATGATGTCGGCATTAGGGACGTTGCTGGTGGTGCAATCTTCCTCGCCTGCGCAGGCGGTGGCGTTTATCTCAATGGCGCTGTTCTGCGTGCATTTCGCGGGAACATCGGCATGGGGACTGGTGCAGGTGATGGTGTCAGAAACAAAAGTGGCTTCCATCGCTGGTATTCAAAACTTTGGCAGTTTTGTTTTTGCTTCCTTTGCCCCGATCGTGACCGGCTGGGTAGTGGATACTACGCACTCGTTTAATCTGGCGCTGGTTATTGCGGCCTGCGTGACCTTCATCGGCGCGCTGTGTTACTTCTTTATCGTCAAAGATCGCATTGAATAAATATTGGGTCTGGCTCTCTTGTGGGAGCCGGGCGAAATAAAAAAAAGCGGATCCTGGAGATCCGCAAAAGTTCACGTTGGCTTTAGTTATTCGAGTTGAGAAACTCTCGAAACGGGCAGTGACTTCAAGGGTTAAAGAGGTGCCGCTCCGTTTCTGTGAGCAATTATCAGTCAGAATGCTTGATAGGGATAATCGTTCGTTGCTATGCTACCTATCGCCATGAACTATCGTGGCGATGGAGGATGGATAATGAATATTCGTGATCTTGAGTACCTGGTGGCATTGGCCGAACACCGCCATTTTCGCCGTGCGGCAGATTCCTGCCACGTCAGCCAGCCAACCCTGAGTGGGCAAATTCGTAAGCTGGAAGATGAGCTGGGCGTGATGTTGCTGGAGCGGACCAGCCGTAAAGTGTTATTCACCCAGGCGGGAATGCTGCTGGTGGATCAGGCGCGTACCGTGCTGCGTGAGGTGAAAGTCCTTAAAGAGATGGCAAGCCAGCAGGGCGAGACCATGTCCGGGCCGCTGCACATTGGTTTGATTCCAACGGTCGGGCCTTACCTGCTACCGCATATTATCCCGATGCTGCACCAGGCTTTTCCGAAGCTGGAAATGTATCTGCATGAAGCCCAGACCCATCAATTACTGGCGCAACTGGACAGCGGCAAACTCGACTGTGTGATCCTCGCACTGGTGAAGGAGAGCGAAGCATTCATTGAAGTGCCGTTGTTTGATGAGCCAATGCTGTTGGCAATCTATGAAGATCACCCGTGGGCTGATCGTGAATGTGTACCGATGGCCGATCTGGCAGGGGAAAAACTGCTGATGCTGGAAGATGGTCACTGTCTGCGCGATCAGGCAATGGGCTTCTGCTTTGAAGCGGGGGCGGATGAAGATACACACTTCCGCGCGACCAGTCTGGAGACGCTGCGTAACATGGTGGCGGCTGGTAGCGGTATCACTTTACTGCCTGCGCTGGCCGTGCCGCCGGAGCGTAAACGTGATGGCGTTGTTTATCTGCCGTGCATTAAGCCAGAACCACGCCGCACTGTTGGCCTGGTTTACCGTCCGGGTTCGCCGCTGCGCAGTCGCTATGAGCAACTGGCAGAGGCCATCCGTGCAAGAATGGATGGCCATTTCGGTAAAACGTTAAAACAGGCGATTTAAGCCGTTTAGCGCCGCGACCCGATAGGCTTCCGCCATAGTCGGGTAGTTAAAGGTGGTGTTGACGAAGTACTCAATCGTGTTGCCGCCACCTTTCTGTTCCATAATCGCCTGACCGATATGAATAATTTCGGCAGCGCGCTCACCAAAGCAGTGAATTCCCAGAATCTCTTTTGTTTCCCGATGGAACAAAATTTTCAACGTGCCCACGTTCATCCCGACAATTTGCGCACGAGCCAGATGTTTAAACTGGGCGCGGCCCACTTCATACGGCACTTTCATCGCGGTCAGTTGCTGTTCCGTTTTACCGACCGAGCTGATTTCCGGAATGGTGTAGATGCCGGTAGGGATATCTTCAATCAGATGCGCGGTGGCTTCGCCTTTCACCAGCGCCTGTGCGGCAATGCGTCCCTGGTCGTAGGCCGCCGACGCCAGGCTTGGATAACCAATCACGTCGCCCACCGCGTAAACGTGCGGCTGCGCGGTCTGGTACATGCTATTGACCTTTAGCTGACCGCGGCTGTCAGTTTCCAGTCCAATGTTCTGTAACGCCAGTGAATCGGTATTACCGGTGCGACCGTTGGCATAGAGCAGGCAGTCTGCTTTCAGCTTTTTGCCTGACTTCAGGTGCATGATCACGCCGTCGTCACAGCCTTCGATCTTCTCGTACTCTTCGTTGTGACGGATCACCACGCCACTGTTCCAGAAGTGATAGGAGAGAGAATCTGACATCTCCTGATCCAGAAATGCCAGCAGGCGATCACGGGTGTTGATCAGATCGACTTTCACATCCATTCCACGGAAGATCGACGCATATTCGCAGCCGATCACCCCGGCACCGTAGATAAGTACATGGCGCGGTTCGTGATGCATGCTAAGAATCGAGTCGCTGTCGTAAATGCGCGGATGGGTAAAATCGACGTCTGCCGGATGATAAGGGCGAGAACCGCAGGCAATGACATATTTTTCTGCGGTCAGCGTTTCTACCGTGCCGTCAGGGCAATCCAGCGCCAACGTGTGCTCGTCAACAAAGCGAGCGTTCCCCTGCAATATTTCGCAGTGATTACGTTCGTAAAATCCCTGACGCATGCGCGTTTGTTGATTAATCACATTATCGGCATGGTTGAGGATATCGGCAAAAGAAGAGCGGAGCAGCCGTGAATGATCGCTATAAAGAGGGTTTTGATTAAATTCTATAATGCGGCTGACAGCGTGACGGAGGGCTTTCGACGGAATGGTGCCCCAGTGGGTGCAACCGCCGCCAACATTTTGATAACGCTCGATAACTGCGACGCGCGCACCTTGCTTAACCAGACCCATTGCAGCGCCTTCGCCGCCGGGGCCGGAACCTATTACTATGGCATCGTAATCGTAGGAATGTGACATGGTAGGGCTTACCTGTTCTTATACATAAAAGCAACAGAATGGTAACATTTTATCGCGGGTAAGCCAATTGATCCCCGTCATTTATCTGGTTATATCGTGAGCGGCCTTTGCTTTGTCTGCTCCTTCCCTGTCTCATTAATTCGCAATTAAACGCTTTTTCTTATGGCAGATAGTTTTATCTTGCTGAAAAGTGCCTTTTTGTTATTGTCTCCGTGAAATCATTTTATAAAACAAATAGATAAACATTTTATATTGATTGGTTATTTGTATTTATACCATCAATGCAATCCGTTAATTAGCCTGTTTATCAGTGAATAAAGGAATAGCCGATGATCGAACACTCTATTCGTGGGTTTGAGGAAGAACTGCGCGAGATCCGCCATCAGATCCATGAAAATCCGGAGCTGGGGTTAAAGGAGTTTAAAACCAGTGCGCTGGTGGCGGAAAAGTTACGCCTGTGGGGTTATGAAGTTGAACAAGGGCTGGCGACGACGGGCGTGGTCGCTACCTTAAAAGTCGGTGACGGAGAGAAAAGTATTGGCTTGCGTGCCGATATGGATGCGCTGCCAATTTATGAAAATAGCGGCAAGTCCTGGGCCAGTAAACATCCCGGTTTAATGCATGCCTGCGGGCATGACGGACATACCACAATATTGCTGGGTGCCGCGCGCTATCTTGCTGAAACCCGCCGCTTTAACGGCACGTTGCGCCTTATCTTCCAGCCAGCGGAAGAAATGATTAACGGCGGCGAGATCATGGTTAAAGAAGGACTTTTTGACCGTTTCCCCTGCGATGTCATTTTCGGCATGCATAACATGCCCGGTCTGCCAGTGGGTAAGTTTTATTTCCAGCCCGGAGCGCTGATGGCGTCAATGGATCAATTCCATATTACGGTTCGTGGTTGTGGCGGACACGGTGCGATCCCTCACAAAGCGATTGATCCGGTGCTGGTTGCCGCACATATCACCACCGCATTACAAAGCATTGTGTCGCGCAATGTCGATCCGCTGGAAGCCGCAGTCATTACCGTCGGCAGTATTGTTGCGGGTGAGGCCGCTAACGTCATTCCTGATAGTGCTGAGATGAAAATTAGCGTCCGCTCTCTTAGCCGTGAAACCCGGCAACTTCTGTTGGCCCGTATTCCCGCTCTGGCACAAGCCCAGGCTATCAGCTTTGGTGCTACGGCTGATGTGACGCATGTTAACGGTACTCCGGTGTTGGTCAACGATGAAGAGATGGCGCGCTTTGCCTGGCAGGTGGCGTGTAAAACGTTTGGTGAAGATCGGGCCGGGTTTGGCATCAAGCCTCTGATGGGCAGTGAAGATTTCTCTTTCATGCTGGAAGCCCAGCCGAAAGGTGCTTTTTTGCTGTTCGGTAATGGCGATGTCGGGGAAGGGGCATGCATGGTGCATAACCCAGGTTACGACTTCAACGATGCAAGTCTGGTTCCGGCAAGCAGCTACTGGGGCGCACTGGTGGAAGCCTGGCTGCAATAAATAAAACAACACACAACATCACTATCTGGCAAGGAACATGGAATGACGGCGATCGTAAATGAAACAGTGGACGTAAAGAAAAAGCCCAGCGGCAAACGGGTGATTTTTGCCTCGGCGTTTGGCAATGCGCTCGAATTTTTTGATTTTGGCGTTTACAACTTTTTTGTGGTCTATATCAGCACGCTTTTCTTTCCACCCAGTGCCGATCACAATGTCGCGCTGTTACTGGCATTTGCAACGTTTGGCGTGAGCTTTTTTATGCGCCCGCTTGGCGGGATTATCGTTGGTGCCTGGGCCGATCGTTTCGGGCGTAAACCGGCGATGGTGTTTACCATTGCCCTGATGAGTCTCGGTACGCTGATGATCGGCATTGCGCCAACATATGCGACGGCGGGATATTGGGGAACAGCGACGCTGGTGCTGGCGCGCCTGATTCAGGGCGTTGCGGCAGGCGGTGAAGTCGGTGCCTCAATGTCTTTGCTGGTTGAGTCAGCTCCGGCAAATCGTCGCGGCTTTTACAGTAGCTGGTCGCTGGCGACCCAGGGGCTGGCAACGACCTTTGGTGGTGTCGTCGCTTTGGGTTTGAGCGCATGGCTGCCGTTCGCCACAGGTTCAGAAACCGTAATGGCGGAGTGGGGCTGGCGTGTACCGTTTTTTATTGGTGTGCTGTTAGCGCCCATCGGTTGCTGGCTGCGCCTGAGTCTGGAAAACGATGTGCCTGAACCTGTGCACCATAAAAAAGCCGCAACCAGCGAAAGCGCGTTTTCTCTGCTCTTGCAACATAAAGCAACCATCGTTAATGGTGTTTTACTCGCTATTGGTAGTACGGTTGCAACCTATATCTCCCTCTTTTACTACGGCACCTGGGCTGCGAAGTATCTGGCGATGCCTCAACACTATTCTCATGCAGCGATGTTACTGGCGGGCGTTATTACGTTTGTGGGGGCGTTGTTGGTGGGGATGCTGTGTGATTCGGTCGGGCGTAAAAAGCTGATTTTAATCTCCCGGGTGATGGTGTTGATCTGTAGCTGGCCATCGTTCTGGCTGTTGGTGAATTATCCCAGTCCCGGCATGTTGCTGACGGTGGTTTTCGTGATGGTCAGCTTCACCACGCTTGGCGGTGTACCGGTAATGTTGCTGATTTCCGAACTGTTACCGAAACGGATTCGGGCATTGGGCTTCGCACTGGTTTATAGCATTGGCGTAGCAATCTTCGGCGGGTTTGCGCAATACTTTGCCACGCAATCCATTGTGTTACTGGATAGCCTGACGGCGCCAGCGTGGTATCTGGGCGGAGGTACGTTGTTGTCGATGCTGGCGTTGTTGTTTGTGAAAGAACCGGCTAAAGAGTTGCAGTAAATGTGTTTTATTGCGTTACCGTTCATTCACAACACTGGAGCAATCCAGTATGTTCATTCTCTGGTATAGTGCCAACAGTACTTTTGGCAAGGATTTAGACATCGTGATGGGCGTAAGAGCGCAACAAAAAGAAAAAACCCGCCGTTCTCTGGTGGAAGCCGCATTTAGCCAATTAAGTGCTGAACGTAGCTTCGCCAGCCTGAGTTTGCGTGAAGTGGCGCGTGAAGCGGGCATTGCTCCCACCTCTTTTTATCGGCATTTCCGCGACGTAGACGAACTTGGTCTGACCATGGTTGATGAGAGCGGTTTAATGCTGCGCCAACTCATGCGCCAGGCGCGTCAGCGTATTGCTAAAGGCGGGAGTGTGATCCGCACCTCGGTCTCCACATTTATGGAGTTCATCGGTAATAATCCGAACGCCTTCCGGTTATTATTGCGGGAACGCTCCGGCACCTCCGCTGCGTTCCGTGCCGCTGTTGCGCGTGAAATTCAGCACTTCATTGCGGAACTTGCGGACTATCTGGAACTCGAAAACCATATGCCTCGTGCGTTTACTGAAGCGCAAGCCGAAGCAATGGTGACGATTGTCTTCAGTGCGGGTGCCGAGGCGTTGGATGTCGGCGTCGAACAACGTCGGCAATTAGAAGAGCGACTGGTACTGCAACTGCGAATGATTTCGAAAGGGGCTTATTACTGGTATCGCCGTGAACAAGAAAAAACCGCAATTATTCCGGGAAATGTGAAGGACGAGTAATGAAACAAGCAAATCAAGATAGAGGTACGCTGCTGCTGGCGCTGGTTGCAGGCTTATCGATCAATGGTACTTTTGCGGCGCTGTTTAGCTCCATTGTGCCATTTTCTGTATTCCCGATTATTTCCCTGGTGCTGACGGTCTACTGCCTGCATCAACGTTATCTTAATCGCACTATGCCGGTAGGTTTGCCGGGTCTGGCTGCTGCCTGTTTTATTCTCGGTGTTCTGCTGTACAGCACGGTGGTTCGTGCGGAATATCCGGATATCGGTTCTAACTTCTTCCCGGCCGTGCTGTCCGTCATTATGGTGTTCTGGATTGGCGCGAAGATGCGTAACCGTAAGCAGGAAATTGCTGAGTAATCAGTATTATGCTGGATGCTGGCGCATCCAGCATGGGTTTTACTTAGCGGTTAGTAATACGCCGCACTCCATATGGTGCGTGTAGGGGAACTGATCAAACAGAGCCAGACGTTCAACCTTGTGCGTCTGGCTTAATGTTTCCAGATTCTTACATAACGTTTCCGGGTTGCAGGAGATATACAAAATACGCGGATACGCCTGCACCATTTTCTCGGTTTCACTGTCCAGACCGCTGCGCGGTGGGTCGACAAAAATGGTTTCGCACTGATAACTCTTCAGGTCGATACCTTGCAGACGGTTAAACTCACGCACGCCATTCATCGCTTGAGTAAACTCTTCCGCCGCCATACGAATAATTTGTACGTTATCTATATGGTTAGCAGCAATATTGTATTGCGCGGCAGCGACCGACGGCTTGGCGATTTCGGTGGCTAATACTCGATCAAAATTGCGCGCCAGAGCTAATGAAAAATTACCGTTGCCGCAGTACAACTCCAGTAAATCGCCTTTTGAGCCTTTGGTAACATCCAGCGCCCATTCCAGCATCTGAATATTCATCGCCGCGTTTGGCTGGGTGAAGCTGTTTTCTACCTGACGGTAGATCATCTCTTTCCCTGCGACCGGCAGACGCTCATCAATGTAATCCTGATCCAGCTCGATTTTTGTTTTCGTTGCCCGACCAATCAAATGCACATTCAGATTCTGCGCTCGCAGTGCATCGCGCAGGGCTTCTGCCTGCTGACGCCACTCGTCATCCAGCTTTTTATGGTACAGCAGAGAAACGACGGCCTGATTGCTCAATGTGGTGAGGTAATCAATCTGGAACAGCTTGTGGCGCAGAACGGGATTATTACGCACACCCGCAATCATCGCCGTCATCAACTGGTTGATCAGTTCACTGGCGGCGGGGAAGCTATCTACGCGGATGCGGCTTTTGGTCTGTTGATCGAAAATGATGTGGTACAGGTCATCGCCATCGTGCCAGATGCGGAATTCTGCTCGCATCCGATAATGACTGACCGGCGAGCGAAACACTTCCGGAACCAGGTCAGAAAACGGCGCCATCATACTTTGTAAACGTACCACTTTTTCGGCTAACTGCGCTTCATACTGTTCTGTTGGAAGGTGTTCGGGGGTCATGATGTATCCTGAAAATGAAATGTACGCGGCGATTGTAGGGATTGCTCATCAGATGTCCAGATCTTGATGAATTCCTATTTATGCGCGACGTCTGGACAGCAACTTGTTACAACCTGTAGCATCCACTCGCCGGTCCTGTGAGTTAATAGGGAATCCAGTGCGAATCTGGAGCTGACGCGCAGCGGTAAGGAAAGGTGCGATGATTGCGTAATGCGGACACTGCCATCCGGTGGGAAGTCATCATCTCTTTGTATCCTCAGATACCCCTCCAAGCCCGAAGACCTGCCGGCCAACGTCGCATCTGGTTCTCATCATCGCGTAATATTGATGAAACCTGCGGCATCCTTCTTCTATTGTGGATGCTTTACAATGATTAAAAAAGCTTCGCTGCTGACGGCGTGTTCCGTCACAGCCTTTTCCGCTTGGGCACAGGACACCAGCCCGGATACTCTCGTTGTTACTGCTAACCGTTTTGAACAGCCTCGCAGCACTGTGCTTGCTCCAACTACCGTTGTGACACGTCAGGATATTGACCGCTGGCAGTCGGCCTCGGTGAACGATGTTCTACGTCGTCTGCCGGGCGTGGATATCACCCAGAATGGCGGTTCAGGTCAGCTCTCTTCTATTTTTATTCGTGGTACAAACGCCAGCCATGTATTGGTGTTAATTGATGGCGTACGCCTGAATTTGGCGGGGGTCAGTGGTTCTGCCGACCTTAGCCAATTCCCTATTGCGCTTGTCCAGCGAGTTGAATATATCCGTGGACCGCGATCTGCCGTTTATGGTTCTGATGCAATAGGCGGAGTGGTGAATATCATCACCACGCGGGATGAATCCGGCACGGAAATTTCAGCGGGATGGGGAAGTAATAGTTATCAGAACTACGATGTTTCTACGCAGCAACAACTGGGGGATAAAACACGGGTAACTCTGTTGGCCGATTATGCCCATACCCATGGATTTGATGTTGTCGCCTATGGCAATACCGGAACGCAAGCACAACCAGATAACGATGGTTTTTTAAGTAAAACGCTTTATGGTGCGCTGGAGCATAATTTTACTGACACCTGGAGCGGCTTTGTGCGCGGCTATGGCTATGATAATCGTACCAATTATGACGCGTATTATTCTCCCGGCTCACCGTTACTCGATACCCGTAAACTCTATAGCCAAAGTTGGGACACCGGGCTGCGCTATAACGGCGAGTTGATTAAATCACAACTGATTACCAGTTACAGCCACAGCAAAGATTACAACTACGATCCGCATTATGGTCGTTATGATTCGTCCGCGACGCTCGATGAGATGAAGCAGTACACCGTCCAGTGGGCAAACAACGTCACCGTTGGTCACGGTAATATCGGCGCGGGTGTTGACTGGCAGAAGCAAACTACGACGCCAGGCACTGGATATGTTGCAGATGGGTATGATCAACGTAATACGGGGATCTATCTGACCGGGGTACAACAAGTTGGCGATTTTACGTTTGAAGGTGCTGCACGCAGCGATGATAACTCACAGTTTGGTCGTCATGGCACCTGGCAAACCAGTGCTGGTTGGGAGTTCATTGAAGGCTATCGCTTTATCGCTTCTTATGGCACGTCGTACAAGGCACCTAATCTTGGGCAACTGTACGGTTTCTACGGTAATCCGGATCTGAACCCCGAGAAAAGCAAACAGTGGGAAGGTGCGTTTGAGGGGTTAACCGCCGGGGTGAACTGGCGTATCTCCGGGTATCGTAACGATATCAGTGACCTGATCGATTATGACGATCACATCCTGAAATACTACAACGAAGGGAAAGCGCGGATTAAAGGCGTCGAGGCGACCGCCAATTTTGATACCGGACCGCTAACACATACGGTGAGTTACGATTATGTCGACGCACGTAATGCGATTACCGACACGCCGTTATTACGTCGTGCTAAACAGCAGGTGAAATATCAGCTCGACTGGCAACTGTATGATTTTGATTGGGGTATTACTTACCAGTATTTAGGTACTCGCTATGATAAGGATTACTCATCTTATCCCTATCAAACTGTGAAAATGGGCGGTGTGAGCTTGTGGGATATTGCGGTTGCATATCCGGTCACCTCTCATCTGACTGTTCGTGGTAAAATAGCCAACCTGTTCGACAAAGATTACGAGACAGTCTATGGCTACCAAACTGCAGGACGGGAATACACCTTGTCTGGCAGCTACACCTTCTGAACCACGTCCCACCGTGCTGGTGTTTGACTCCGGCGTCGGTGGGCTGTCGGTCTATGACGAGATCCGGCGTCTCTTACCGGATCTCCATTACATTTATGCTTTTGATAACGTCGCTTTCCCGTATGGCGAAAAAAGCGAAGAGTTTATTGTTGAGCGCGTGGTGGAAATTGTCACTGCAGTGCAAGAACGTTATCCCCTTGCATTGGCGGTGGTGGCTTGCAACACCGCCAGTACCGTTTCACTTCCTGCATTACGCGAAAAGTTTGACTTCCCGGTTGTCGGCGTCGTTCCGGCGATTAAACCCGCAGCGCGTCTGACCGCTAATGGCATTGTTGGACTGCTGGCAACTCGCGGAACAGTTAAACGTTCTTATACCCATGAGTTGATCGCGCGTTTCGCCAATGAATGCCAGATAGAAATGCTCGGTTCGGCAGAGATGGTCGAGCTGGCTGAAGCGAAGCTGCATGGCAATGAAGTTTCTCTGGATGCACTAAAGCGTATCTTGCGCCCGTGGTTAAGAATGAAAGAGCCGCCAGATACTGTTGTTCTGGGATGTACCCACTTCCCTCTATTACAAGATGAACTGTTGCAGGTGCTGCCAGAGGGAACCCGGTTGGTGGATTCAGGCGCAGCGATTGCCCGCCGAACGGCCTGGTTACTGGAGCATGAAGCCCCTGATGCAAAATCAGTCGATGCGAATATTGCCTTTTGTATGGCAATGACGCCAGAAGCTGAACAGTTATTGTCCGTTTTACAGCGTTACGGCTTTAAAACGCTCGAAAAACTGACAGTTTCAGGCTGATTTGATTGAAACTTGCGCATTCGGAAAATTATTTTAAATTTCCTCTTGTCAGGCCGGAATAACTCCCTATAATGCGCCACCACTGACACGGAACAACGGCAAATAAGCCGCCGGGTCAGCGGGGTTCTCCTGAGAACTTCGACAGAGAAAAGCGAAAAAATGCTTGACTCTGTAGCGGGAAAGCGTATTATGCACACCCCGCGCCGCTGAGAAAAAGCGAAGCGGCACTGCTCTTTAACAATTTATCAGACAATCTGTGTGGGCACTCGAAGATACGGATTCTTAACGTCGCAAGACGCTAAATGAATACCAAGTCTCAAGAGTGAACACGTAATTCATTACGAAGTTTAATT